>JAZGAL010000064.1:0-2579 GCA_036475815.1 Gemmatimonadota bacterium | reverse complement strand
GATGCGCGCGCTCAGGGTCTGTAGCGGCGGGCTCGCGCCGTGGGTGGGGGCGAGCCCCGCCATCACGAGCGCCTGCCCGTGGTGGGCGATCATGCCCGTCATAAAGCGGACGTCGGCCTCGGTAAACCGCATGAGAGCGCTATCCGTCCGCGCCCGGTAGATCGCCTCAAGCTCAGCGGTCGCGGCGTCGGCCGGCTGGGTGGCGGCCTGCGGCCCTGTCCGAGCCGCGCCGCCGCAGGCCGCTGTGGCGAGCGCAGTGAGGAGGGCGGTGGCGGTCGACTGGGTGCTTAGGACTTTCATGCCTCTGGAGGCTCAAGGTGAGTGGGCGGCAACCTGCGCGGCGTTTTTCGCACGCAAGATACTCGACGTGGCAGGACTTTGGTGCCGAGAAGAGTAGACTCTTCGTACAACACGACACCACCGCCACCTAGCTGTGCGTCTGCTTCATGTGCTTCACCGACGCGGATACAATCTCCTTGAGCACCGTCGGGTCCACGTCGGCCAGCCGCTTGATGTAGAGGCAGGACACACCGGTCTTGTGCTTGCCTAGCTTGGCCAATAGCTCTTCGTAGCGCTCAAACCCTGCCATGATGTAGAGCGTCAACTCTCGCTTGCGGGGCGAAAAGCCGGCCAGGGGCCAGTCGCCCTCACGACCACTGGCGTACTTGTAATGGTAGCTTCCAAAGCCGACGATGTTGGTCCCCCACATCGCCGGCTCCTCTCCCGTCACCTCTCGCATAAGGTCCAGGACGGCGAAGCTGTCTTCTCGCTTCTTCGGATCGGACACACTATTGAGGAAGTCCTCGACGCTTGCATCATTCTTCTGAGTTTTCAATTCTTCCAACTCCACCACTTCAGAAGCTCCGGGTCTGGGGCCTCATTTGTCGCCGCATACACGGCACATCGAAAGACATACAGAACGCATCGATCAATCTTCTGGCGCCGAAGATCACACAAGTCGACGTACATCCTCTCAGGATCTTGCCCGCGAAGGTCTGCAGGTTCGCTAAAACCGAGGTCCCGAAGGTCCGTGGCCATGCTCGGGCCGATACCCGGCAATGCCTGAAGTGCCTGTGCCGATTGTCCCATCGCCTACTCCTTGTTCGGCGCGTTAATTAAGTCGATCGAGCCGGTCTGCGCATTCCTTGACGCCCTCTCGCACATCGACTGATGCGTAGAGGTCCCTCGCCTCGGCCCAAAGCCGCCTCGCTTCTTCCGTTTGGCCCATATGCTCTCTAAGTATCGCGAGGGGCCGAACCGCATTCGCCAGATCAAGCGGCGGCGTTCCCTCATGGCTGCGATAGAGGGCGAGCGCCTCCAGGTAGCACGTCTCTGCCAGCTCCAGACGCCCCGCATCCTGATGGATGTCGCCCAAATGTCGAACCGTGTGAGCCAGGACAAGCGGATCGCCTCCCTCCCGGGAGAGGTCGACCGCCTCCTCGTACAACGGTCGCGCGGCAGTACCTCGTCCAAGGTCTCGCTCAATCTGGCCAAGTCCCTTGAGCGCCTGTACCAACTCCCTCAACGCCCCCGCTTGGCGACCAATCGCGACTGCTTCGATCAGATCTCGTTGGGCATCGGCCAGGCGGTTCTCTCTGCGCGCATGAGCGGCCCTTCTCACGAGACTAGCGACAGTATCAGACATCGTTCCTGACCTGGCGAGATGCGTTCAGGTCGAGGCTTCCTGCCCCAGCGCCCCGGAGTAGAAGGTAGACTGCCAGGACCATGACGACGGCCGGGATGACTGGCTCCGACGGTTGCAGCGGGAAGAGTGAGGGGTCAGCGACAACCAAATGAACATAGGTGGCCACAACCATGATGCCGAGGACAGCTAGAGCCGCGATCCGCGCAAAATAGCCGAGCAGGAGAACCACCCCAACTCCCATCTCAACGATGGGAACTACCCAGCGGTTCAGGTCTTCGAGCGGAATGCTCGCGGCGGCGAGCTGACCGGCCCAGGCTTCGGCAAGCATTGGAACGACGAGCTTCATCGCGCCCGTCATCAAGAAGAGGGCGCCCAGGAAGACTCGGACTCCACCGGCCAGCCTGTTCTGTCGGGTAGCACGAATCCTCTGACTCTTCAAATAGCCTACCTGCTGCAGCGCGTCAGCGGCAACCGCTTTTGGGGACGCATCCCGGCCTGACACGTCGCTACGAAGAGGGAGCGACCTGGAGGAGCGCCAGCAGCGCGTCGATTTCCTCGACGACTACGCCAAAGCCACCAGAAAACCCTCGCCGGTCCAGCACGAACCCAAGCCGGATCATCATGGCTTGCATCGAGAAGTTGAGCTTTCGGTCCAGCCCGGGCTCTGCGACTACAGCTCGTCCAACCGTTCCGACTCGGTACGCGGACGAGCCCATGCCGCAGCTGAGCGGAGCGGCCTCGAGGCACGAATCCCTGATGAACATCTGAAGGTCGGCGGGCAAAATGCCGCGGACCGTTTCCCGGTACTGAGCCTGGTCTCGGCTGTAATCGACCGGATTCAGCTGATTCTCGACGTTGGCATAGAACCGGCTCAGGGCAGCTCGAAGGCTGTCACTCTGGATGACTCGCAGATTACCCGTGCTGATGAGATCGT
>JAZGAL010000063.1:0-35366 GCA_036475815.1 Gemmatimonadota bacterium | reverse complement strand
AGGATCTGTGCCCGGAGCACGGAACGGTTGGGTTTTTGTAGGCAAGCAGTGACGAAGCTGACGTGGCTATCGCTGCGGTAATCGGACTGAATCAACGATGACAGCACCACTCACGGCGCGGTACTTCAAGGCCGACGGCAAGGCGGGTGATAAGCGGGCACTGCCCGTGGATCCGTTCGACGGCGTAGTGAACAAAGCGTCGATACACGCGGCCGTGAAGGCGTATTTGGCCAACCAGCGACAGGGCACGGCGTCGGCCAAGAACCGGGCCGCCGTCAGAGGTGGCGGACGCAAACCGTGGCGGCAGAAGGGAACGGGTCGTGCTCGGGCCGGCACGATACGGTCGCCGATATGGCGCGGTGGCGGGGTCGCATTCCCGCCCATACCGCGGTCATACCGCGAGGACCTGCCGAAGAAGGTGCGGCGTCTGGCGCGCCGCTCCGCGTTCAACGCCCAGGCCTCAGAGGATCGGGTCATCATCATTGAGGATCTGAACATGGAGAGCCCGAAGACCCGGCAGGTCGTCAAGCTCCTGGACCAGCTGGGCTTGGGCGAGCAGAAGGTGCTGATTCTGACCGCGGGGCACCGGCCCACGCTGTACCTCTCGGCGCGGAACCTCCCGAGCGTGCAGGTGCAGCGGTTCGGCAACGAGTCGGCGTACCATCTGTTGTGGGCCGATTCGGTGGTCATCGAAGAGAGCGCCTTGTCGGCGGGCGGTCAGACGTCCGAAGCGATGGCGGCCGCGGCGGGGTCTGGGGAGGGTGGCGATGCGTGATCCGAGGCAGATTATCGTTCGCCCAATCATCACCGAGAAGTCCGCTGCGAACCAGATGAACGACAACCAGTACACGTTCGAGGTAGCGGGTGGCGCGAACAAGCACGAGATCAAGCACGCCGTGGAGCAGGTGTTCTCAGTGCACGTCCAGCACGTTCGGACTTCACGTCAGCGGGGCAAGTGGCGGCGCAAAGGGGTCCACCTTGGCAAGCGGCCCAACTGGAAGAAGGCGGTTGTGAAACTGGCCGAAGGTGAGGTCATAGAGGTCTTTGAAGGGCTCTGATAATGGCGATCAAGAAGTTCAAACCGACCACGCCGGGCACGCGTTTTCGCTCACTGGTAAAAAGCGAGGAGATTACGCGTAGTCGGCCAGAGAAGTCGCTGCTCGAGCCTCTCAAGAAGACGGGTGGGCGCAACCACCACGGTCATATCACGGTGAGGCGGCGTGGCGGTGGTCACAAGCGACGCTACCGCCGGATCGACTTCAAGCGGGACAAGAGCGGTGTTCCGGGTAAGGTGGCGGCAGTCGAGTACGATCCGAATCGGTCGGCGAATATCGCTTTGATCCACTACGTGGACGGAGAGAAGCGCTACATCCTTCATCCGCGCGGGCTGAACGTGGGTGACACGGTGGTGGCGGGATCGGGCAGCGAGATGCGCCTTGGGAACGCGATGCCCCTCAGGGAGATTCCTCTGGGGACTGCGGTGCACAACATAGAGATGGAGCCCGGCCGGGGGGGCAAGATCGTCCGCTCGGCGGGAGGGTCGGCTCAGGTCGTGGCCAGAGAAGGCAAGTACGCGACCATCAAGCTGCCGTCAACGGAGGTGCGTATGGTGCCCGCAGCCTGCATGGCAACCATTGGCCAGGTGGGCAACGTCGACCACGAGAACGTCTCGTGGGGTAAGGCCGGTCGGTCACGCTGGGCAGGACGCCGCCCCAAGGTTCGGGGTGTGGCCATGAATCCGGTGGATCATCCTCTGGGTGGTGGTGAGGGCAAGGCATCGGGCGGTCGTCCGCCGGTGAGCCCGTGGGGCAAGCCGGAGGGCCGCAAGACACGGGATCGCCATAAGAAGTCCAACAAGCTTATCGTGCGCCGCCGTCGCCGTGGCAGGGCGACGAAGTAGGCGCTCGAGGGTGAACGAACACGGCGGATAGCCGGAGCGGTTATGGCAAGGAGCATAAGAAAAGGACCGTTTGTTGACGAGCATCTGATGAAGAAGATCAATCGGATGAACGAGAGCGGCGAGAAGCGTGTGATCAAGACGTGGTCACGTCGCTCGACTATCACGCCGGAATTCGTGGGGCACACGCTGGCTGTCCATAACGGGAACAAGTTCATCCCGGTCTACCTGACCGAGAACATGGTGGGGCACAAGCTGGGCGAGTTCGCCCCGACCCGCCTGTTCCGGGGGCACAGCGGCAAGCTAGCTGATAAGCGGGCGAAGGTCGGCTGAGGATGGAAGCGAAAGCCGTAGCGCGGTACCTTCGGCAGTCGCCGCGAAAGATGCGGTTGGTGGCGGATCTCATCCGTGGCCAGAGCGTGAACGAAGCGTACGCGATCCTGCAGTTCAACACGAAGAAAGCGGCGCGACCGGTCGAGAAGATTCTTCGATCGGCCGTTGCCAACGCGATGTACAGGGCCGACGAGCAAGGTGAGCGCTTGGACGTGGACGAGCTGTACGTGAAGAAGGCGCACGTGGACGAGGGTCCCACGTTCAAGCGATGGCGTGCGCGTGCGATGGGACGGGCGAGCCCGATCCGCAAGCGCACGAGCCACGTCACCGTAATCGTGGATCGGAAGGAATAGCATGGGCCAGAAGACAAGCCCCATCGGATTCCGTCTGGGAATTGTCAAGCAATGGAAATCCCGGTGGTATGCCGAGGGTAACTTCGCGGACCTGATCGAGCAGGATGAGAAGATCCGCAATTACTTGAAGGCTCGCCTCGGCCACGCAGCGATCTCCTCGGTCGAGATCGAGCGAAAGCCGGGAAAGATCGTGGTGACTATTAACACCGGGCGTCCGGGAGTGGTGATCGGCAAGCGGGGCGCGGAAGTGGACAAGCTGCGCGACGAGCTGGCCGTGCTGAGTGCCTCCGAAGTGGCGATCAACGTCGAGGAGATCAAGCGGCCCGAGCTCGAAGCCCAGCTGATTGCCGACAACGTGGCATTCCAACTGGTGCAGCGAATCGCGTTCCGGCGGGCGATGAAGCGCGCCGTTCAGCAGGCGATGCGCATGGGCGCAGGCGGCATCAAGGTCCAGATCGCGGGGCGTCTGGGGGGTGCGGAGATCGCGCGGACTGAGGGATACCACGAGGGCCGAGTCCCGCTGCACACGCTTCGGGCGGATATCGACTACGCGCGATCGACGGCCAAGACGACCTTTGGTCCCATTGGGATCAAGGTGTGGGTCTTCAAGGGCGAGGTGGTCGAGGAGCGAAAGGGAGTGACCTACACGGCTGGCGGCCGCAGGTCGTCCTCATAGGGATAGGGTAGGGAAGAAATATGCTGGCTCCTAAACGCATAAAATGGCGCAAGCAGCAGAAGGGCCGCATGCGAGGCAATGCGACCCGGGGTAACACAGTGGCGTTTGGCCAGTACGGCCTACAGTCCCTGGAACGGGCCTGGATTACGGCAAGGCAGATAGAGGCGGCGCGAGTTGCCATGACGCGGCATATCAAGCGTGGCGGGAAAGTGTTCATCCGCATCTTCCCGGACAAGCCAATAAGCAAGAAGCCGGCGGAAACGCGGATGGGTAAGGGTAAGGGCAACCCCGAGGCATGGGTGGCGCCGATCAAACCGGGCCGGGTGATGTTCGAGCTGGAGGGCGTCTCCGAAAGCGTGGCGCGCCGAGCGATGGAGCTGGCTTCAGCCAAGCTGCCGGTCAGGACGCGCTTCCTCAGTCGCGAGAACGCAGGTCTCTGATGCGCCCCGAAGAGATCCGTGAGATGGGTGACACTGACATCGCACGGACGCTGGAGGAGTTGTCGGACAAGTTGTTCGACCTTCGAATGAGGGGCGCATACGAGGAGCTCGAGAATCCGATGCGAATCCGCCAGATGAGGCGCGATATCGCGCGGTTGAAGACCATCAAGCACGAGCGGGAGCTAACGGCTGCTCGCGAGGCCAGGGAGAAGTAACGACGTATGTCTCGAGGTCGGCGTAAGACGCGAACCGGGTCGGTAGTAAGCGATTCTGCGGACAAGACGATCGTCGTGAGTGTCGAGAGGCGATTCGCTCACCCGCTCTACGGTAAGCAAGTGACGCGGCACAAGAAGTACTACGCGCACGATCATGGAAACGAGGCGCGTGTTGGGGATGTCGTTCGCATTGTTGAAACGCGTCCGCTATCCAAGAAGAAGAGGTGGCGCCTGCAGGAAGTGGTACGCAGGCCGGAGTAACCGGCGCGACGTTCGGGTACGCGATTGGGTGAGTTCGAGGAATGATTCAGCAAGAAACGATCGTACGGGTTACAGACAACTCGGGAGCCAAGGAAGCTCTATGCATTCGTGTGCTGGGCGGCAGCAAGCGCCGTTACGCACGGATGGGTGATATCATCGTCGTGACCATAAAGGACGCGCTGCCGACCAGCACGGTGAAGAAGGGCGAAGTGACAAAGGCTGTCGTCGTTCGCACGGCCATGGGGCAGCGGCGGAAGGACGGCTCCTACATCCGCTTCGACGATAACGCGGCGGTGCTGATCAACGATCAGGGCGAGCCGGTGGCAACGAGAATCTTCGGCCCCGTGGGAAGAGAGTTGAGGGACAAGCGGTTCATGAAGATCGTTTCCCTCGCTCCTGAAGTCGTCTAAGTCTGTTAGGCATAAAGAGATGCAAGTTCGCAGGGGTGATCGAGTCGCGGTTATAGCCGGCAACGACAAGGGGTCGGAGGGGCGTGTTCTGCGCGTCGAGACCCGGCGCAACCGTGTGGTTGTGGAAGGGATCAACATGCGCAAGCGACACCAGCGCCCCTCGCAGAAGAACCCCGAGGGTGGAGTTGTCACGTTCGAGGCTCCTATCCATGCCTCCAACGTGATGCTTATCTGCCCGCACTGTAAGTCACCCTCCCGCATTCGCCGGAGACACGATCCGGACGGTACGTTGGAGCGGCTTTGCGCGCGGTGCGAAACGCCGATTCCTAGTCCTGAAGGCTGATAGAGATAGAGTAGATAGAAAGTATTATCGAAGATGAAGCCGAGGTTGCAGGAACACTACGAGGACACGGTTCGACCCAAACTCGCCAAGGAGTTTGCGTACGCGAACGTGCACCAGATTCCTCGTCTGGAAAAGATTGTGATCAACGTTGGGGTCGGCGATGCGTCTCGTGAACCCAAGCTGCTCGATTCCGTTGTCGAAGTGCTGGGGGTGATCTCCGGGCAGCGGCCGATCGTTAACCGGGCCAGGAAGGCGATCTCGAATTTCGGTCTCAGGGAAGGGATGCCCGTCGGAGTCAGCGTCACGCTCCGTCGGGCTCACATGTACGAGTTCTTGGATCGATTCATCAACATTGCGGTGCCGAGGATCCGTGACTTTCGGGGCCTTTCGACCCGGTCTTTTGACGGGCGGGGCAATTACACGCTCGGCGCCAAAGAGCAGGTGATCTTTCCGGAGGTCGACTACGACAGGATTCAGAAGATCCACGGTATGGATATCACGTTCGTCACTTCGACGGACAAGGACGACGAGGCGATGGCGCTGCTGCGCGAGATGGGGATGCCTTTCCGCGGCGTGGAGCCCGTAGTCGTCTAGAGATCGCAGCCTACAAAGAACAGATGATGAGATGGCGCGAAAAGCTCTGATCGAGAAGACGAAAAGGAAGCCGAAGTTTGGCGTTCGTACCTATAGCCGCTGCCGCCGGTGCGGGCGGGCTCGGGCTTACATTCGGAAGTTCGGCTTGTGCCGCATCTGCTTCCGAAGCATGGCGCTGGATGGCCTGCTCCCGGGAGTGCGAAAGGCCAGTTGGTAGGAATCATTGCGTGGCTAGGTGAAATCAGATGACGATGACTGACCCGATAGCGGATCTGCTGACACGCGTCCGCAACGCACTGCACGCAGGGCACCGGCGAGTCGATGTCCCGCTCTCCAAGATGAAATTGGAGATCGCCAGCAAGCTGGTCGATACCAACTTCATCAAGAGCGTGAAAGTGATCGACGATGGGCGGAACACCTTCCTCCGGTTGTACCTCAAGTACACGCCGGACGGCAAGCCGGTTATCCGCGTGCTGCGTCGCGTATCGCGGCCGGGCCGGCGCAGCTACGTCAGTAAATCGGAGATCCCGGAGCTGCGGGCGGTGCTGGGAATGGCCATCCTCTCGACCAGCCGCGGTATTCTGACCGATCGAGAGGCTCGCGCTGCCGGTGTCGGCGGCGAGCTACTCGCGATAGTGCACTGAGTCGGCGGGGCGGGAAACGATGTCTCGAATTGGAAGGCAGATCATAGCAGTGCCGGATGGCGTGTCGGTGGCGATCGAGGGCACTCGCGTCAAGATCAAGGGTCCCAAGGGGGAGATCGAGCGCGAGTTCCATCCGTCGATGGAGATCGTCCACGAGAACGGTGAGCTCCGCGTCAACCGCCCGAGCGATCGGCGGGATCACCGCGCCCTTCACGGCCTCACAGGCTCGTTGCTGGCGGCCATGGTGAAGGGGGTCGTGGATGGGTTCGTGAAGAAGCTCGAGATCGTGGGCATCGGGTACCGGGCGGAAGCTGCGGGCAAGGCGTTGCGTTTCCACCTCGGGTACTCGCATCCCGTGACCTACGACCCGCCGGAGGGCATTACGCTGGCGGCCGAGTCGCCTACGCTGGTGTCGGTTTCGGGTGTTGACAAGGAGAAAGTCGGCCAGGCGGCCGCGGAGATAAGACATTTTCGTCCCCCGGAACCGTACAAGGGCAAGGGGATCAGGTATCAGGGCGAACATGTCCGTCGCAAGGCGGGTAAGACGGCCATCTGAGTTAGATCAATGTCCATACACAGGCTCAAGCGAAGGAAAGCGAAAGGGAAAGCGGACTGGCGCGCACTGGCTCGGCGGCGGCGCCACATCCGCATCCTAAAGAAGATTCGTGGGACGCAAGAGCGCCCCCGGCTGGTCGTGCGGCGAACGCTGCGACATATCGAGGCGCAGCTGGTGGACGACGATCGGGGCATTTGCATCACGGGAATCACCTCGCGGGCGAAGGAAGTGCAGTCGAAGCTGGGGGACGACAGGCGTAAGTCCGCCTTGAGCAGGATCGCCGGCCAGGTCATGGCTGAGCATGCCAAGGCGAAAGGAATCGGCAAGGTCGTCTTTGACCGCGGGGGGTACCCTTATCACGGGCGCGTGCGGGCGTTTGCTGAGGGCGCGCGTGAGGGAGGTCTTAAGATCTAGTGGCCAATCAGCGGGAAAGTCGGGAGAGGCGCGACAAGCGCGATAGGCGAGACAAGCGTGGAGACGCCAGGGCCCACGAGAGCGAGCTTCTCGAAAACGTCATTTATATCAACCGCGTTGCGAAGGTGGTCAAAGGCGGCCGGCGTTTCTCGTTCACGGCGCTCGTAGCCGCGGGGGACCAGCAGGGTCGAGTCGGAACCGCGCTTGGGAAGGCCAACCAGGTGGCGGAGGCGATTCGCAAGGGCTTCGAGCAGGCGCGGCGCTCGATGGTCGAGGTGCCCGTGGTCAGACACGGTACTATTCCCCACAAGATCATGGGAACCTATGGCGCGGGCAAGGTGCTGCTGCGCCCCGCCGGCCCGGGGACCGGCGTGATCGCCGGCGGGCCAGTGCGTGCGGTTCTGGAGTGTGCCGGGGTGCAAGACATCCTGACCAAGAGTCTGGGCTCGAACAACCCGATCAACATGGTCCGTGCCACCATGGATGGGCTGACCCGCTTGTTGACGCCGGAACAGGCGGCGTGGGAACGGGGCGTACCTGTGGATGAGCTATTCGGAGGGCGCGGTGAGTAGACTGAAGATCCGGCAGGTCAAGAGCGGACTGGGAGCGCCGGGCAAGATCCGCCGCACGCTGGAGGCGCTTGGGCTCAGGCATCAACGCACGGTGGTGAAGCCTGACAATGCGGCGATACGTGGCATGGTGTTCCACGTCAAGCACCTGGTTGAGGTGGAGTCGGTGTCAGGTGAAGCAGAGAAAGGGGCCTGAAGTAGATGGCTCGCCTGGAATCGTTAGAGCGTCCTGACGGAGTCAAGCGGACGTCGAAGCGCGTCGGTCGTGGCCCCGGTTCGGGGCTTGGCAAGACCGCCGGTCGTGGTCACAAGGGTCACAAGGCTCGCTCGGGGGGCTCGACTAAGCCCTGGTTCGAGGGTGGCCAGATGCCGTTGCAGCGGCGGCTGCCCAAGCGTGGGTTCGCCCCCCATAAGCGGCTCGAGTACCAGGTCGTCAACGTAAGGGCTCTCGAGCGCGTCGAGGGAGACGAGGCTACACTGGAGACTATGAGAGCGGCGGGATTGATCGCCTCGCTGCGCAAGCCTGTGAAGGTGCTGGGTCAGGGCGAGATCAGCCGGGCGATGAAGGTCACCGCGCACGCGTTCAGTCATAGCGCACGCGAGAAGATTGAGAGAGCGGGTGGAGAGGTGAGCGAGGCCGATTGATGGCTAACCCCATCCAGAATCTTCTCCGCGCCCCGGAGCTCAAACAAAAGCTTCTCTTCACCCTTGGCGTTCTGGCGCTCTATCGGCTCGGTTCCCACATAACGGTGCCGGGCGTCGATGTTATCGCGCTCAGGGATCTAGCCGCGACTCTGCAGGGCACGCTCTTCGGCCTCTACGACATGTTCGTGGGTGGAGGTCTCCAACGCGCGACGATCTTCGCGCTGGGGATCATGCCGTACATATCCGCCAGCATCATGTTCCAGCTCTTCGCTGCGGTCTTCCCGACGATCGAGAAGATGCAGAAGGAGGGCGAGGATGGCCGCAAGCGGCTGAACCAGTGGACGCGGTACACGACTGTTCTGCTCTGTGTGCTGCAGGGCTACGGGTACGCGATCTTCTTGGAGAGCCAGAGCGGTGGGGTGGCGCCTATCGTTCCCTTCGCCGGCCTCGGTTTCCGGCTGGTGACGGTGCTGACGCTGACGACGGGTGGCGTCTTCATCATGTGGCTGGGCGAACAGATCACGGAGCGGGGCATCGGCAACGGGATGTCGTTGATGATCTTCTTCGGGATCGTAGAGGGATTCCCGAATGCGGTCGCGCGTACGATCGAGGCCGTTTCGGTGGGCACGATAAGCGCCTTCAAGCTGGGTGCTCTGCTGGCTGTGATGCTTGGTGTGATCGCGGGCACGGTGGCGGTGACGATGGCGGCCCGGAAGATTCCTGTTCAGATACCCAGGAAGGTGGTAGGGCGGGGACGCATCCGCGAAGGTCAGAAGTCCTTCATCCCCTTGCGCATCAACTCGGCGGGCGTGATGCCGATCATCTTCGCACAGGCGATCATCGTTGTGCCTGGAACGATCGCCTCGTTCTCGAACATACCGTTCCTGTCGGATATCTCGCAGCTGTTTCAGCCGGGTAACACGCTTTATTACCTGACCTATACCGTGCTCATCGTCTTCTTCACGTACTTCTATACGGCCATCATTTTCAACCCGGTGGATCTTGCAGAGAACCTCAACAAACAGGGCGCCTTCATACCGGGTGTGAAGCCGGGTGCCAGAACCGCCGAGTATATCGACTACGTCCTCTCGCGGATCACGCTGCCGGGCTCGCTGTTTCTCGCGACAATCGCGCTTGTGCCGTTCCTGATCTTCAACTGGTTCAACATTCAGCTCTTCTTCTTCGGGGGCACAGCGCTGCTGATCGTGGTCGGCGTGGCGCTGGACACCGTTCAGCAGATGCAGCAGCACTTGCTGCTCCGCCACTACGAGGGTTTCATGAAGAAGGGGCGCGTGAAGTACCGGGGGCGACAGAGGTACATGTGAGCCGACTTCGAATCGATTCCCGACGGTGAGCTGCGGCGGCATGAACATCGTACTCTTGGGTCCCCCGGGGGCAGGCAAAGGCACACAGGGCGAGCGCCTGGCTGAGCGCTGCGGGATTCCCAAGTACGCAACCGGGGACCTGCTCCGGGATGCGATTCGCCTGGATATTCCCCTCGGGCGCGAAGCGAGCCGCTACATGGATAGCGGTGAGCTGGTTCCCGACGATGTCGTCCTGCGGCTGGTACGCGAAGCCTTGGAGTCGCCGTCGTCGGCCCGGAAAGGCTTCATCCTGGACGGGTTTCCTCGCACGCAGGTCCAGGCGGTCGGGCTGCAGGCGCTGCTCGAGGAGAAGGGCTTGGAGCTGGACGCCGTGGTCTTTCTTGATGTGCCTGAGGAAGAATTGGTGCGACGTCTCACCGGCCGTCGCGTCTGCCTTGGCTGTGGGGCGGTATACAGCGTCCGTACGAACGCGCCCGCTGCGGCGGATACCTGCGACGAGTGCGGCGGACGGCTGGAGATACGCGCGGACGACAGGGAAGAAATAGTACGCAGTCGGCTGCGGGTTTATCGTGAGAGCACACAGCCGCTGGTGGAGTGGTATGGAAGGAGCTCGACGTCGTTGCATGAGTTGGCGGCTGTCGGCTCGGTGGACGAGGTGTACGACAGACTGCTCAGCGCTGTGGGTTGCTCGTGATCACGCTGAAGACGAACGACGAAATCGAGCTCATTTCGCAGGCTTGCGCGATCGTCGCCGACGTCCTGGATCAGATCGGTGGCATGGTTCATCCCGGCGTGAGCACGGGAGAGCTGGACAGCTGGGCTGAAAGCCACATACGGAGCTTCGACGGGGCGACGCCGGCGTTCAAGGGTCTCTATGGCTTCCCGGCCACGTTGTGCTCGAGCATCAATCATGAAGTCGTCCACGGGATTCCGTCTCCACAGAGGATCCTGAAGGAGGGCGACATCGTCAGCGTGGACGTCGGCGTGTGTTACGAAGGGTACTATGGTGACGGCGCGGCGACATTGCCCGTCGGAGAGGTGGCGCCGGAAGTGCGCCGGCTGCTCGAGGTCACGCAGGAAGCCCTGCGAGCGGGGGTCCAGGCGGCACAACCGGAGGCTCGAGTCGGGGACATCAGCGCAGCCATCGAGAAGATCGGCGTCGAGGCCGGTTGCGGTATCCCGAGAGAGCTAACGGGGCATGGAATCGGCAGTCGTCCGCATGAAGACCCGCAAGTTCCGAACTACGGGCGCCCCGGCGAGGGGCTTCGCCTGAGGCCGGGGTTGGTGCTCGCCATCGAGCCGATGTTCAACTTGGGAGGCCGCCAGATCGAGACTTTGGGGGACGACTGGACGGTCGTCACGGCGGACAGTAAGATCTCGGCGCACTTCGAGCACACGGTGGTCGTCACGAGGGACGGACCGCGCGTGCTGACCGTTGTACCGTCGAAGGCAGGCTGAGGGAGGGCGGCGAGTTGGCGAAGGAAGAGTCGATCCAGATGACCGGGACGGTGGTCGAAGCTCTGCCCAACGCGATGTTCCGAGTTGAGCTGGAGAACGGGCATGAGATCACCGCCCATATTTCGGGGAAGATCCGGATGCACTACATCCGCATACTCCCGGGCGACAAGGTGCAGGTTGAGCTGTCGCCGTATGACCTGACGCGGGGACGAATCACGTACCGATACAAGTAGGAGGGCGCTGGGGGAGAGGTTCGTTGCGGGATGGGGGCTGAGGGGGCCCGGCGGTGCGGCGGTGCGGCGGGCATTGAAATTCGAGGTAGATTGGATAGCTTATATGGCTAGCCCCGAAAAGCTGGAGAAGGTGGCGAAGTGAAGGTAAGATCAAGCGTCAAGCGGATCTGCGAGCATTGCAAGTTGGTTCGGCGCCGCGGCGTGGTCAGGGTCATCTGCAAGCGCAACCCAAGACATAAACAGCGGCAAGGCTGAGGACTGATGGTACGTATCGCCGGCATCGATTTGCCGAACAACAAGCGGGTCGAGGTTGCACTGACCTATATCTATGGAATCGGTCCAGCGGCTTCGCGCAAGATTATTGAGGAGACAGGTGTGGACCCTGACTTGCGGGTTCACGCGCTCTCTGACGAGGACACAAACAGGATCCGCCGGGCGATCGAGACCAACTTCAAGGTCGAGGGCGCGCTGCGGACCGAGGTCTCGATGAACATCAAGCGGCTGAT
This sequence comes from Gemmatimonadota bacterium, assembly GCA_036475815.1. Lineage (GTDB taxonomy): Bacteria > Gemmatimonadota > Gemmatimonadetes > Palauibacterales > KS3-K002 > JBDHGH01. The sequence goes on along the minus strand of JAZGAL010000063.1, from coordinate 23,494 downwards.
GGACATCGGTAGCTATCGGGGAATACGTCACCGCCGTGGCCTGCCGGTGCGCGGCCAGCGCACGCACACGAACGCCCGTACGCGCAAAGGGCCGCGTCGGTCAGTGGTAGGCAAGAAAAAGGCACCGCGTAAGTAGTATGGGTCAGCGGTTTGGGGACGAGGTTTCGCTGAAGCGACAGACCGAAACAGACTGGTAAGAGATGCCTCCGAAGAAGAAGGGTTCAGGAGCCAAGAAGAAGAAAGACGTGGGTGTCGAGGGTATTGCCTATATCAAGGCGACCTTCAACAACACGATCGTGACCATCACCGACATGGAAGGCAACACGGTGGTCTGGGGGACTCCCGGCAAGTCCGGTTTCAAGGGCTCGAAGAAGTCCACACCCTTTGCGGCGACGGTTGCGGCGGAGAACGCGGCGCGGGAAGCTCTCAGCCTGGGAATGAAGCGCGTGCACGTACGCGTTCAGGGCCCGGGCTCGGGGCGTGAATCGGCTATTCAGGCGCTACAGTCTTCGGGCTTGCAGATTCGCTCGATAAGGGACGTCACGCCGATTCCTCACAATGGGTGTCGGCCACCTAAGAAACGACGGGTTTAGACGCACGCCTGTGGTACGGTTCTGACAACGATCACAGAGTCAACGATTCAGATTCAGTTCAGTCGAGTCCAGTCCAGTCCAGTAGAGGTACATGGCTAGGTATACAGGACCGGTTTGCAGGCTTTGCCGGCGTGAAGCGCAGAAGCTTTTCCTGAAAGGGAAAAGGTGCAGCACTGAGAAGTGTGCGATCGAGCGGCGTAATTATCCGCCGGGCCAGCACGGCATGTCGCGGATGCGGCGGCGTCGCGTTTCGGAGTACGCCGTGCAGCTTCGCGAGAAGCAGAAGGTCCGTCGCATCTATGGTCTCCAGGAGGCCCAGTTCCGGAACGTCTTCAAGCGGGCGGCCCAGGAGGGGGGGATCACGGGCGACAATTTGATCGTCGCGTTGGAGACTCGCCTGGACAACATCGTTTACAGGTTGGGATTCGCGTCTTCGCGCAAAGCAGCCAGGCAATTGGTGCGGCACCGTCACATACTCGTGGATGGACGCATCGTCGATATCCCGAGCTATGAAGTGAAGTCCGGCATGGAGATATCGGTCAAGCCGTCGAGCCGTGAGATGCCGGTTATCATGGAGGCTGTGGCTACACGAGCGGGCGATGGCTTGTTGAGCTGGCTCTCGGCCGACCACAAGAAACTTGTCGGCCGTATCGTGGAGAAGCCGAGCCGCGCGGATATACCGCTTGCGGTGCAGGAGCAGTTGATCGTCGAGTTGTACTCAAAATAGGAAGCAGTTTGAGCTCATAGATCGAGCGCATCTTCTGAAGTGATAGTAGGTGCCGCGGCTGCTGTGGCCGCGATCAAGGGAGGCCGAGAAAGTGCAGATAGACCTACGCGGTTGGGTTCTACCCGAGCAATTCGAGATCGGCGCCTCGTCTGAGGACGGGCGCTGGGCGGAGTTTGTGATCCAGCCTCTGGAGCGAGGGTACGGCCAGACTCTCGGAAACGCGACGAGGAGAATCCTCCTCTCGTCGCTGCCGGGTTGGGCGATATGGGCGTTTCGGGCCAGCGGTGTGGTGCATGAGCATCAGACGATGAGCGGTGTCGTCGAGGACGTTCACGAGATCATCCAAAGCTTCAAGAGCCTGATTCTTCGATTGGACCCTGACGAGGACGAGGGTAGGCTGGAGCTCGTGGTACATAAGCCGGGTGCGGTCACGGCCCGCCACATCACTCCGAACCCGAAGATCGAAATACTGAACCCGGATCATCATCTCTTCACTCTCCAGGAAGACTTGCCCGAGGACAAACCGCTGCGGATGGAGTTGTGGATCAATCGGGGTCGCGGCTTCGTGTTGGCGGACCAGCACGCAAGGGGAAAAGAGAATCCGGTTGATCTCATCGTCATCGACTCTATCTATAGTCCTGTGTTACGGGCGAACTTCACCGTAGAGGAGACGCGTGTCGGGCAGCGCACCGACTTTGATCGCCTGATGTTTTCTGTGGAGACCAACGGTGCCATGCGGCCCGAAGAAGCCGTTGCCTATGCGGCCGAGTTGATGACGAAGCACCTCGAATACTTGCGCCGGCTGAGCTCGGAGAATGGAGAGCCGGCGGCGCCGGAAATGCAGCTGGTGCAGGTGAGCGAGAAGGTCAAGGACCTGGTGAACCGGCCGCTGGAGGAGTTCGATATCTCGGTTCGCTCACGGCATACTCTCGAGAAGGGGAATATCCGTACGCTGGGGGACATCGCACGCCGAAGCGAGGATGAGATCCTGCAGATCGAGAACTTCGGGAGAAAGTCGCTCCAGGAAGTGGTGGACCTCCTCGCCGACCATGGCTTGCGCTTCGGCATGAAGTTCAAGGAGGGAGAAGACGGCGAGTTGTTCGTGCTGCAGGCGAGCGCAGAGGGCGAGAACGGGTCCTGAAAGCAATTAGACGGGGAACCAGGTCGTGAGGCATAGAAGGAAAGGGCGGCAGCTCAGCCGGACGGCGAGCCACAAGAAGGCGATGCTGTCGAACATGGCTACGAGCTTGTTCCGGCACGAACGCATCAAGACTACAACGGCCAAGGCGAAGGAATTGAGGCCGTTCGCAGAACGGCTGATCACGCTTGCTCGCCGCGGTGATCTTCACGCGCGCCGACAGGCCGCGCGGACGATCCACGACAAGGAAGCGTTGAAGAAGCTATTCGACACGCTGGGCCCGCGCTACGCGGATCGGGATGGGGGTTACATGCGCATCCTTAAGCTCGGTCAGCGCAAGGGTGATAGTGCCCAGATCTCTTTGGTGCAGCTGGTCGAATAAATAACCCGCTTCGTGTGAGGGTAAGCACATGGCGAATGTGCTCGGGAAGTTGACATCCCGCACCTGGCCGTGGATGACGGCAGCCACCATCCTCGTAGCCGGGTTCATGTATTGGCTTTACGCGGAATCCTCAACGATCGAGAGCTCGCTGGCTGTGGCCGACACTGTGGAGACTCTGCCCAGAATCGCGGACACGACCTTTGTTCAGGACCCCACGCGGTTCTCACGTCAGCGCATTCTGCTGTCCCCGCTGCTGGTCAGCGGGCAGGTGGGGCGGGCGACTCTGACGGTGGATCTGCCGGGGATGCCGGATTATCCGCTTATTCTCGAGCGCTCAATTGTCGAATCGGCGGTAACGATCGTACCCGGCGACCTGCTGTCCGTTGCTGGTCAGGTGTACGCACTGAACGATTCGCTTCTGAATGTCTATGCTCAGCGCGGCCTCCTAGATCCTGAAGGCCGGGCGAAGTTCGAGGGGCAGCCAACTTTCTTCTTGGTCGACTCTCTCGATTTCATCTTCCCCGGCGAGGAGATTGCGCCGGAAGGGTCCGGGCGGTAGGGCAGGCGCGACTACGAGCTTGTTACAGATAGAGGAGAGTAGCACAATGGCGCGGGTTTGCTATTCGTGCGGGAAACGTCCCGCAGTGGGGAATAACGTCAGCCACGCGAACAACAAAACCAAGCGGCGCTGGTTGCCGAATCTGCAGTCCGCGCGCATCGTCGAGAATGGCGGCGTGAGGCGGGTTCGTGTGTGCACTCGTTGTATCAAAGCGGGGAGGGTTCAGAAAGCCCCCTAGGCGCCTTGGCCCGAGTGGCATGCTGCGGTACTCCCCCCGGCTCATCAGCAAGATTCGAAGTCAAGAACGTCGACGGCCGGCGTGGCTCTCTGGTCACGTCGGCCGATCGCTTGGTACCCACCATCAGACGTCCACTCTTGTGACGTTGGTGCGCGTCTTGGCAGCTACGAAGCCCGGCGGCGCCTCTAGAGGCAGAGCCTGCACCTTTGCATAGACTTCCTCTTTCCCCCACTCGGTATCCACCAAGTGCGCCGGGAATTCCTCCGTGAAGGAAAGCTCGATCTCCTCCTTGGAGGGGATGAAATAGTGGCGCTTGATGTGAGCGTCGGCCTGCCCGAAGGCTTCGGACTTGGGTACGGGAGATAGCTTGTCGTCCGAGACCGGGTCCTCCTCCATGAACTCGATCTGGAACAGCCAGCGGTGGCCCACCTCCTTGGACTCGAAGCGGAGCTTCGCGTCGAGCTTGAAGACCACGAAGTTACCGGTCAGTTCATGGTCAAGGTTCGCGCTCATAAAGCTAGCCATACGTAGCTCCTTTCCTTGCTCTCGCGAGCGCCAGCAGAATTCACCACACAGCGCAACCGGGTTGATCCTTGGAGAAGTGAATATGCGCTTGTCGCGGTGCGCCGGCAATAACGCCGGTGCCGATCAGCCGGGACCGTGCGGGCCGCGGGTGTGGCTGGGGTGGCGCCCTGGTTTGGGTGATGATGAGCTATGTCGTTCTACCGCTGTAGATTGCGGGTCCACTTGGTTGCTGTAGTACGCGGGTCATCCCATATTATCAGGCTGGATCGGCCCCGGAACGGGGGCGTTCGGGGCGCAGCCGCGGCTGCGGACGTATAGGAGTGGGTGATTACGAGGAACGTGGCTTGGTTATTGCCCAGGGAAACGGGAACCACATGTCGGACGACGGGGTGGGGAGCACGGATCAGCCTCTGCTGGGCCGGCGCATAGCGGTCACGCGTCCGCGGGCACAGGCTCAGCGGCTGATCGACGGTCTGCGCCGCTTAGGAGCCGAGCCGCTGAGTCATCCGACCATTCGCATCGCAGAAGCGGCTGACGCGTCACCTCTACGGAGAGCGGTGGAGAATCTCGATTGCTACGACTGGATCGTCTTCACCAGCGCGAACGGGGTCGCACGATTCTGGCGCGTCCTCGAGGCCGTGAGAAGCGGGCTGGGGTTGCCGGAGGGTGCGAAGGTAGCGGCGATCGGCCCCGCTACAGCGGAAGCGCTTGTCGGGGTGGGCGTCCGCCCGGAGCTGGTGCCTGAGGAGTACGTTGCAGAGGCTGTTGCTGAGGCTCTGACGGACATGGGGGACCTTGCCGGTCGACGCGTCCTGCTCCCGAGGGCTGCGGGTGCCCGCAAGGTGTTGCCGGACCGCCTGGCGGCGGCAGGCGCCATGGTGGACGAAGTGGTTGCGTACGAATCCGTCCCTGATGCCGAGGGGATAGCTGCGCTTCGATCCGCCATCGAGCGAGGGGAAGTTGATATGATCACTTTCACCGCTGCCTCTACCGTTCGCCACTTCGTCGATGCTGGCGGTGCCGACCTGGGCGCGGCTCGTGTGGCGGTGATCGGCCCGATCACGGCCCATGCGGCACGGGCGGCGGGTATCCATGTCGATGTGGAAGCTCGTGAGTATACGGTGGAAGGGTTGCTGCGGGCGATCTGCGAGCACTTCACGCTGGCGAAGGAGCAGGGATGATGACAGGGTTCCCGACCTACAGGCCTCGGCGATTGCGCCGGACGGAGCGACTACGGGCGATGGTCCGAGAGACGTCGGTCGAGCCGGTGGATCTCATCGCGCCGTTGTTCGTCACCTACCGGGCCGGCCGGTATCCCGTAGAGGCGATGCCGGGCGTCGAGCAGCTGTCGGTGCAGGCGGCGGCGGAGGAAGCGGCGCGGCTCGAGTCGCTGGGAGTAGGTGCCGTCCTTCTATTCGGCATACCCGAGTCAAAGGATGCGCGCGGCAGCGGCGCGTACGCGACGGACGGGATCGTGCAGCAAGCGGTGCGGGCCATTAAGGAACAGGCCGAACAACTGGTCGTAATCACGGACGTGTGCCTCTGCGAGTACACGGATCATGGGCACTGCGGGTTGCTGACGCCGGAAGGAGAGGTCGACAACGATCCGACCCTCGAACTGCTGGCGCGCAGTGCCATGTCACATGCGGAGGCGGGAGCGGACATGGTGGCGCCCAGCGACATGATGGATGGCCGCGTGGCAGCCATCCGCCAGGCGCTGGATGACACCGGCTTCTCGAACATCCCCATCATGTCCTATGCGGCGAAATACGCTTCGGCTTTCTACGGTCCGTTTCGGGAGGCGGCGGACTCGGCGCCGCAGTTCGGCGATCGGAAGGGTTACCAGATGGATCCGGCGAACGCCGAAGAAGGACTTCGCGAGGCGTGGATGGATATCGAGGAGGGTGCTGACATCATTATGGTTAAGCCCGCAGTTCCTTATCTCGACGTGATCAGCCGTGTGAAGCGTGACACTGGCTACCCTGTGGCGGCGTACCACGTCTCTGGCGAGTACAGCATGTTGAAGGCGGCCGCGGAACGCGGTTGGATCGATGAGGAGCGGGTATTGCTCGAGACGATGCTTGCGATCCGCAGGGCCGGAGCCGACCTGATCGTTACGTACTCCGCGGCGCAGGTGGCCGCGATACTTGGAGGGTAGGCGGTGATTGACCAGGCAGAATCACTGATCAAGCGCATAGAGGCTCGGGAAGCTTGTGTCGGAATTGTGGGTCTTGGTTACGTTGGCCTTCCACTCGCTGTGGAATTCGCCGAGTCCGGTCTCTCTGTCCTCGGCTTCGAGATTCTGGCGGACAAGGCCGAGGCGGTTAACCGTGGCGATTCCTACGTCGGCGATGTCCCGAGTGAGCAGTTGGCGGGGGTGGTACGGTCAGGACGCCTGAGTGCCACGCTGGACTACGATCGGCTTGGCGAGCCCGATGCGATTTGCATCTGCGTGCCGACACCGCTGAACAAGACGGGTGATCCGGACGTCTCCTTCATCATGTCGGTAACGGAGTCTCTCGGCCGCACTATCAGGAAAGGTCAGCTCGTGGTACTGGAATCCACGACGTACCCAGGGACGACTCGAGACCTGTTGTTGCCGGCGCTTGCCGACCAAGGGCGCCTGAAGGTCGGGGAGGACTTCTTCCTGGCCTTCAGTCCGGAACGGGTGGACCCGAGCAACCCGGTTTGGGATATCAGTAATACTCCCAAGGTGGTCGGAGGAATCACGCCGGCTTGCCGCGAGGTGACTCGCGCACTGTACGCCACGATTGTGGAGCGCGTGGTGGTTGTGTCGAGCACGGAGGCGGCGGAGCTCACGAAGCTGCTCGAGAACACCTTCCGCTCGGTCAATATCGCGCTCGCCAATGAGATGGCCGTGGCGTGCGACAAGCTCGGGGTCGACGTCTGGGAAGTGATCGAGGCGGCCGCGACCAAACCGTTCGGGTTCATGAAGTTCACGCCGGGCCCGGGCCTCGGTGGCCACTGCATTCCGGTGGATCCGCACTATCTGTCCTGGAAGATGAGGACGCTGGATTACAAGACGCGTCTGGTAGAGTTGGCGAGCGAGATAAACGCGGAGATGCCGCGGTACATGGCCGAAAAAGCCGCCGGGCTGCTGAACGAGGTGGGGAAGCCGGTGAAGGGCTCCACGGTCCTCGTAGTGGGCGTGGCCTACAAACGTGACACGGAGGATACTCGAGAGTCACCGGCGCTCGACATAATCCGGCTGCTGAAAGAGAAGGGAGCGGAGGTGAGCTACCACGATCCCCTGGTGGCATCGCTTCGTCATGAAGGCCAGGCGCTGGAATCCGTTCCGCTGGAGGCGGCGTTGCTGGCTCGCACCGATGTCATCGTGATCGTGACAGATCATAGCGACATCGACTTTGACCTGATTCGTGAGTCCGGGCGCCCCGTGCTTGACACGCGAAATGTGCTGGGAAGCGCCGCGGGAATGGCGACATCCGCGGCGGGCGATCGAGGATAGAATAGATATGGCGAAGCGCGCACTGATAACAGGTATCACGGGCCAGGACGGGTCCTACATGGCCGATTTTCTCCTCGAGCAGGGGTATGAGGTGTTTGGGCTGGTGCGTCGGTCGTCCACGCTCAATTTCGAGCGAATATGTCATATCCAGGAGAAGATCACGATCCTTTCGGGTGATCTGCTGGACCAGAACTCACTGATGACCGCGATAACAGAGAGCGAGCCTGACGAGATTTACAACCTGGCGGCCCAGTCGTTCGTGCCGGCCTCGTGGACGCAACCCGTATTGACAGGTGAGGCGACGGCGCTGGGTGTCATGCGCATGTTGGAAGCGGTTCGTCGGGCGAGGCCGGAGACCCGGTTCTATCAGGCCTCGAGTTCTGAGATGTTCGGAAAAGTCCGCGAGACGCCGCAATCCGAGAGCACTCCTTTTTATCCTAGGTCGCCGTATGGTGTGGCAAAGGTCTACGGTCATTGGATAACGGTCAACTACAGGGAGAGTTACGACCTATTCGCGGTCAGCGGCATCCTCTTCAACCATGAGTCGCCGCGCCGTGGACTCGAGTTTGTGACTCGCAAGGTCACCTATGGCGCAGCTCGGATCAAGCTGGGACTGGCTCAAGAACTGCGGCTGGGCAATCTGGACGCGAAGAGAGACTGGGGGTACGCCGGGGACTACGTCCGTGCGATGTGGCTGATGCTGCAACAAGAGCAGCCCGGCGATTACGTGATTGGCACCGGAGTCCAGTATAGTGTTCGAGATCTGGTGCAACTTGCCTTTGACCACCTCGACCTGGATTGGCGCGAGTACGTAGTTCAGGATGACCGGTTCTTCCGCCCCGCTGAGGTGGACACCCTAGTGGCCGACCCATCCAGGGCTAGAGAGGCGCTGGGTTGGGAACCGACAGTCGATTTCGCAGGCCTGGTTCGCATGATGGCGGATGCGGATCTCGAGTTGCTCAGCTCACGACAGGAATCTGGCCGTCGATGACTCGTAGCCTGGTCACTGGTGCTGACGGGTTTGTTGGGCAGCATCTGGTGGCGGAGTTGCTGCGCAGAGGCGAAGAAGTTGTTGGAGCGGTGTTGGCGATCCCCCCGCGGCTCACCACGCTGACGGAAGGGGAAGCGCGTCGCGTCCAGTGGGCGGACGTCGATATGCGCGGGCAGGAATCGGTTGCCCGGCTGGTTAGGGCCAATCATGTCGATCGCATATTCCACCTCGCTGCACTCGCCTCCGCGGGGAAATCCATGCATGACCCGGTGTCTCCGTTTGAGGTCAACGCGGTCGGCACGCTTCTGCTGTTGGAGGAGCTCCGGAGAATGCGCCTCGAGGTGGACTACGACCCTGTGCTGCTCATCTCCGGATCCGCGGAAGTGTACGGGTCGGCCTCGGCCCGATTTCAGCCGCTCACCGAGGGGTGCCCTCTCGAGCCGCTGAATCCGTACGCGGTCTCGAAGGCGGCCCAGGAGATCCTCGGCCAGCAGTACCACCGGGCGGAGGGGTTGTCAGTGGTGTTGACTCGCGGCTTCAACCACACAGGCCCCGGCCAACACCCCACCTTCGTCGCCCCGCAGCTTGCGCATAGTGTCCACCGGATACGGCAGGAGGGCGGCGTGGGGTCCGTGAAGATCGGCAACGTCGAAGTGCGCCGTGACTTCACCGATGTGCGGGATGTGGTGCGGGCATACATCGCGCTCACCGAGCATGGTGCTCCGGGAGAGGTGTACAATGTCTGCTCCGGCCGCTCCTATGCTATCGGCGAATTGCTCGACATGCTCGTGGATCTGGCGGGTGTGGAAGTCGAGGTTGAGTTGGATCCAGCGCGCGCGCGGCGCGTGGACGTTCCGGAGATGGTTGGGAGCTATGCTCGCCTGGCGGAGGCGACGGGGTGGAAGCCCGAGATCGATATTCGTCAGTCCCTTGCCGACCTCCTGGCCTCGCTGGAGTCTCTATGAGATGGAAGTCGTGTGGCAGGGGCGTTGCGGCTGCGAGCGTGGCTGGGATATAATCGGATGCAAGGAGATTCTATGCGCGTTGGAGTCGTAGGTACCGGATATGTAGGTCTTGTGGCAGGGGCTTGTCTGGCTGAGACCGGTAACGACGTTATCTGCGGAGACGTCGACAGGGAAAAGGTCGAGGTGCTCAATCAGGGCAAGATCCCCATATACGAGCCGGGGCTGGAGACGCTGGTTGAGCGAAACGTTGCCGCCGGACGCTTGCATTTCACCGTAGACATCCCCCAGCTCACCCGGGACTCCGAGATGATCTTCATCGCTGTGGGGACACCGCCCGACGAGGATGGCTCGGCGGATCTGCGACACGTACTCGACGTGGCCAGGGTAATCGGCGAGAACATGGAAGGGGAGAAGGTCGTCATAACGAAGAGCACGGTGCCGGTGGGCACGGCCTCACTCGTTCGCGAGACGATCGAGGGCCTTACGGAGCACCCTGTGCACGTGTGCTCCAACCCCGAGTTCCTGAAGGAAGGTACGGCGGTAGATGATTTCATGCGCCCCGATCGAGTGGTTGTGGGTGCCGATTCTGAGGAAGCCCGTAGCGTGTTGGCGGAACTATACGAGCCGTTCATTCGGACAGGCAATCCGATAATCTTCATGGACGTGACGTCTGCGGAACTAACCAAATACGTGGCTAACGCCATGCTGGCGACCCGGATCAGCCTCATGAATGAAGTGGCCCGGATGTGCGAACTGACGGGCGCCGACGTTTCTGCGGTGCGCCGCGGGGTGGGTTCCGATCACCGCATCGGCCCGAGGTTTCTGTTTCCAGGGCCGGGCTACGGGGGATCCTGCTTCCCCAAGGACGTGAAGGCATTGATCCGGACTGCAGAGGATCACGGCTACGACTTCCAGGTACTTCGCGCTGTGGAAGCGGTAAACGAGGCGCAGAAGCGCTTGTTCCTACAGAAGGTGGAAAACCACTTCGGTGCGGATCTCAGTGATCGGGTCATTGCCGTTTGGGGGCTGGCTTTCAAACCCGGGACGGACGACATGAGGGAGTCACCTTCGATTGTGCTCATTGAGGGACTGCTCGATCGCGGCGCGGGGGTTCGGGGGCACGACCCGGCGGCGATGGGATCGGCCCGGAGAGTCTTTGGTGATCGGATCGCGTACTGCGAGCGGGAGTACGATGCGTTGGACGGTGCGGATGCGCTCGTGGTGATGACAGACTGGCTGGAGTATCGCAGGCCGAACTTCCATCGCATAAAGGAACTGATGAAGACACCGGTGGTGTTTGACGCGCGCAACCTTTATCAGACGGACAGGATGCGGCAGATGCAGTTCACCTACTATCCGCTTGGACGTGAGGCTGTGCTGTGAGAATACTCGTCACCGGCGTGGCTGGATTCCTCGGCTCGCACCTGGCCGATCGGCTGTTGGCTGAGGGCCACGATGTGGTCGGCCTGGACAACTTCATCACAGGATCGCGCGACAATATCGATCACCTTTTTGGGCATGAACATTTCAAGTTCTACCGACACGATGTGACCGAGTTCATCCACTTGGGTGGTGATCTCGACGGCGTGCTGCACTTCGCATCGCCCGCTAGCCCGGTCGACTATCTGCAGTTGCCGATTCAAACCCTCAAAGTCGGCTCGCTGGGTACCCACAAGGCATTGGGATTGGCGAAGGAGAAGGGTGCACGCTTTCTGCTCGCCTCGACCTCAGAGGTTTACGGCGATCCGGCGGTGCATCCGCAGCCGGAGTCATACTGGGGCCACGTCAATCCGGTCGGTCCGAGGGGTGTTTACGACGAAGCGAAGAGGTTCGCGGAGGCCTTGACCATGGCTTACCATCGGTACCACGGTGTCGACACGCGGATCGTTCGGATCTTCAATACGTACGGACCGCGGATGCGGCAGCGCGATGGTCGGGTTGTGTCGAACTTCTGCGTCCAGGCGCTTCTGGGGAAGCCTCTCACCATCTACGGCGACGGCTTGCAGACACGATCGTTTTGCTATGTGGACGACTTGGTCGATGGGATTTATCGACTGTTCAGCAGCGATTATGTAGAACCGGTCAATATCGGCAATCCAACTGAGCTCACCGTGACGGAGCTCGCCGATCTCGTGATGGAACTGACCAGCGACCCTGCCGGGATAGAGTACCGGCCGCTGCCCGAAGATGACCCGAAGATCCGCCAGCCGGACATCTCGCTGGCGCGTGAGTTGCTCGGTTGGGAACCGAAGATTCCGGTCCGGGAAGGCCTGAAGAAAACGCTGGACTATTTTGCCAACCTTTTGGACAGGCCCTCCTCCGAAAGCGACGGATAGGTAGCACGGTGAAGCTCTCCGTACTCATCCCCGTATACAACGAGTGCGACACGGTAGAGGAGATCGTGCGTCGGGTCAGAGCGGTGCCTATCGACGTAGAGATTGTGGTTGTGGATGATGGTTCTGTAGACGGCACTCGCGATGTGGTTCAGCGTCTTCTGGACGAAGGCCAGGTGGACAAGCTCGTCCTGCAGCCGGAGAATCGAGGCAAGGGTGCCGCGATCCGAGCCGCTATGAGCAAGGCCAGCGGCGACGCCGCCATCATCCAGGACGCCGACCTGGAATACGATCCCGCAGAGTACGTCAGGCTGCTGGAGCCCATCGCGCAGGGGAAAGCCGACGTAGTGTACGGATCCCGCTTCGCAGGCGAAGGTCCGCACAGGGTGCTGTATTTCTGGCACTACGTGGGCAACAGGTTGTTGACGTTGTTGTCCAACATGGTGACCAATCTGAACCTCACCGATATGGAGACCTGCTACAAGATGTTTCGGCGGTCCGTGTTGGAGACAATAGAGATTGAGGAGAACCGGTTCGGCATAGAGCCCGAAATCACGGCCAAGCTGGCACAGGGCGGCTGGCGCATCTTCGAGGTGGGGATCTCGTACAGCGGCCGGACCTATGCCGAAGGGAAGAAGATCGACTGGAGGGACGGGATATCGGCCTTCCGCTGCATCCTGAAGTACGGACTCTGGCGGCGAGTCTTCGGGCGTAGGCGCCGGGCCCGTTCGCTTGCCGAGGGCGCTGAGAGCGCCTAGTTTTCGGCCCGATGAATACCGACCAGTTCATTGCGAGAGGAAAAGAGTGCCTAGCGCAGAACGACTACGTCGGCGCCATCTCGGCTCTCAGGGAGGCGTCCGAGCGGGAGCCGGGCTACGCGGATGTCCGGGGCATGCTGGGTCTGGCGCTGGGATTGGCGGGCCAGCCGGAAGCGGCCCTGGAGGAGTTCGATCGAGCGCTGGCCCTCAATCCGTCGTATGTTGAAGCCCACCTCAATCGGGCGATCATGCTGAATGACCTGGGTCGCTACGAAGAGGCGCGCGAAGCCTTTCGGCTCGCGTGGGACTCGGATCACTCCGCCGGCCGACCGTTTTCCCGCTCGGTGTCCGCGCGCCTCTCTAACATGCATATGGAGCTTGGTGATCTGTACGCCGACCTTGGCTCTTATGCGGAAGCTGTCGGTCAATACCGTAAGGCCACCGATCTCAGGCCCGACTTTCTGGACATCCGGAATAAGCTGGCCCGATCCCTTATGGAGCATGGGGAGTTCGATGGGGCGATAAGTGAGCTGAGCGGCGTCTTGGCCGAGAACCCCAATTACGTGGAAGCGAGAGTATCCCTCGGCTTGGTGTACTACCGCGTCAGCGATTATGACTCGGCGAGCGCGGAATGGAGAACCTGCCTGCAGCAGGCCCCGGATCACCCCAAGGCCCGAGCGTTCCTCAACATGCCTCGCACCAAGGCTGCCGGCGCGGAGGGGAGCGGCTGAGAAGTCCAGGCCATTTCATCGCAGTTGCCTTCCTGAGTGGATTCCTGACCGCGGGATGCCGGGCAGACGTACGCGATCACCTCGCTTGGGGCGACCGCTTGCTGGGTGTCGGGCGCGCCGAGGCGGCGATAGCCGAGTATCAGGTGGCGCTGCGAACGCGTGGCGAGGAACCGGAGGTCCTGCTGCGGCTGGCTCACGGATACGCGCACCTCGACAGACTGGACGAGGCGAGCGACTACTACGCCAGGCTGCTCGCTGTCGATTCGACATTCGCGGATCAGGCGTTGGCCGACTTCTACGCGATGGCGAGGAGGGCCCAGGAAGGCAACGATCGAGCACGGCTCGCGCGTGCGTTGGAGCAGCTGGAGGCCATCCGGCCGGGTGTTGTCCCGCTGGAGTTTTCGCTTCCTTTCGCACGCTATTACTACGGACTCGGCGAGTTCGCCAACGCTCTGCCGCTGTATCTGTCTGTACTGGCGATGGAGCCGGACAGCGTCGAGCCTGAAGTGCGGTACGAAGTGGCGAGCGTGTACTACGAGTTGGGCGAGTGCGAACAGGCTCTCATACACTACCGGGCTTTTTTGGGGCAAAGGGGTGGAGGGGAACTGAGGCGCGATACCCGCTGGCACGCCGGCCAATGCGCTTACCGGTTGGCACAGAAGGACAAAGAGGCAGGGCGGCCCGAGGACGCGCTGCGAGGGTATGAGATGGTGATCGAGTTTGGATCGCCTCAAGCACTGCTCGACGATGCGTGGTTTGAACGCGGGGAGCTTCTCTTCTCGCTCGGGGAGTTCGACGAGGCGGTGGCTTCGTATCAGAGAGTGCTGGATCTGAACCCGATGAGGACGGGGCGCAGGGTTCGGCTGGCGGAAGACCGAATCCGTGCCATTCGCTATCGGAACACGAGCGAGGGGGAGCAGCAGTGACCGGTGCCGCTCGCAGGCTTGGTGTTTTGGCCTTGCCGCTGGCTCTGGTGGCCTGTCCGAAAGAGCTGCCGCAGGATGCTCCTCCTGATGAGCTTTACAGCATCGGCGTTGAGAAGTACGAGAAACGCGATTGGACCCGCGCCATCGAGGCGTTTCAGCGCTTTCTCTATCAAGATCCCGGGCACCAGAAGGCGGACAGCGCCCAGTACCTCATCGGAGAGTCGTACTTGCAGCAAAGGCAGTACCTGACGGCGGCAGCCGAGTTCCTGAGGCTGGCGCAGAACAGGCCGGCGGGCCCCCTGGCTGATGATGCTCGCTACGGCGCTTGTGAGTCGTACGCCAGGCTCTCGCCTCGGCCGGAGCTCGATCAGGAGTACACCGAGGAGGCGATCGAGCAGTGCCGCGCGGTCATCCTGCTGTACCCCGGGAGCCCGTACGCGGAGGAAGCGGCCAATCGGACGAGGGAACTCACCGATAAGCTCGCGCGTAAGTACTATCTCAACGCTGTTTATTACTACAAGCGGCGAGCCTACGACTCGGCGATCGTCTACCTGGAGTACCTGGTCAAGACGTACCGGGGGGCTTCGGTCGAGCCTGAGGCGCTGTATACGCTGTGGGATGCGTACAGGAAGCTCGGTTATGTGGAAGAAGCCCGGCAGACCCAAGATCGCTTGCTGAACGAATACTCGGACACTCCGCAAGCGAAGGAGGTCCGTGAGCGCCTGTCCGAGGAGGAAGCTCAATAGGCTCGGCAAGGCGGAGTCGGGGCCGGTAACGTTGGCGGTGGGATGAGGCTTGGTATCTTTGGGGGGACATTTGATCCGCTGCACGTAGGCCACCTGATCGTGGCGGATGACGTGGGAGCCGCTCTTCATCTGGACCGGGTCCTGTTCGTGCCTACAGGCACTCACCCCTTCAAGGGGGCGCAGGTCGAGGCGCCTGCCGAGTTCCGCCTGCAGATGATCAGGGCGGCTATCGCGGATTCCGAGCGGTTTGGCGTGGACGAGCGGGAGGTGCATCGGTCCGAGCCTTCGTATACCATAGACACGATCCTGGAGTTGCAGTCTGAGAGCGGGGGTGTGGAGCTATTCCTGCTGGTTGGCGCCGATATCTTGGGCGAGATTCACCGGTGGCACCGAATTGAGGAGATAGCGGATCACGCACAGATCGTGGTCATGTCCCGGGCCGAGGCCAACGTGGTGAGCAGCTCAGTGAAGCTCGACCTGCTGAGGGTCGAGGTCACGCATGTGGCGGTGTCCTCCAGCGGGATACGGGAGCGGGTCAGGTCGGGTCGGCCATTCCGCTACCTGGTGCCTGATCCAGTGTATCAGATAATTTTGCGGCACTCTTTGTATAGAGATTGACGGCGAAGCCTGTGAGCAGATAGAAAAGGATGATTAAGCAGCTAGTCACCAATGTCCTCGGAACCAAGTTCGAGCGGGACGTTCGAAAGATCCAGCCGATCGTCGACGAAACGCTTCGTCACGAGGAAGTCCTGAAGGATTTCACTGAAGAGCAGCTGAAGGCTCAGACTGAGAAGTTCCGAACGATCATCCGTGAAAGAACGGAAGCTCCGGAGCGTGAGATCTCGGATCTGAAGGAGACCAAGAAGCGCACCGAGGATTCTTCCGAGCGCCAGGGAATGGCACTGCACATTGGACAGCTGGAAGAGGAGCTGCAGGAAACCACTCAGACGCTTCTCGACGAATTGCTTCCCGAAGCCTACGCTACTGTGCGTGAGGCTTGCCGCCGATTGATAGGGCAAGAGATCATCGTGCGCGGCCACGAGATGAAATGGGACATGGTGCCGTACGATGTACAGTTGATCGGCGGCGTCGTACTCCATCAAGGGAAGATCGCTGAGATGGCGACGGGCGAAGGGAAGACACTCGTCGCAACGTTGCCTCTCTACCTGAATGCGCTTCCCGGTCGAGGCGCGCATCTAGTGACGGTCAACGACTATCTCGCCAGGCGCGATGCGGAGTGGATGGGAACCGTCTTCGAGTATCTGGGTCTGACCGTCGGCTGCATTGATCAGACGGAGCCCGGCACGGCTGAGCGGCGAGCTGCCTACGAGTGCGATATCGTCTACGGAACAAACAACGAATTCGGCTTCGACTACTTGCGCGACAACATGGTGCATCGCCTCGAGGACCGTGGGCAACGAGCGCACAACTTCGCGATCATCGATGAAGTCGATTCCGTGCTGGTGGACGAGGCGCGAACCCCGCTCATCATCAGCGGCCCGGTCGGCCGGGAGGACAACAAGCGATACGCCGAGTTCAGCACCCAGGTTGCGAACCTCGCACGCAAGCAGGCGCGGATCGTGAACGGATTCCTGGCGGAGGCGGAAGCGCTGCTGAAATCCGCGGCAGCCGCGGACGGTGGTGCCGAAGCCGAGTTCCAGGTTGGCGAGAAGGTGCTGCTCGGTCACCGCGGCATGCCCAAGAACAAGAAACTGGCCAAGCTGCAGCAGGAGCCAGGGGTTCGTAGACTCATGCAGCGGGTAGAGGCCGACTACATGCGTGAGAAGCGCCTGCACGAGTTGGATGAGGTGCTCCTCTACTCGATGGACGAGAAGGGTCATCAGGTCCATCTCACCGATCAGGGTCTCGATACTCTATCTCCGGGGGATCACGAGGCTTTTGTGATCCCCGATCTCTCCGAGGTGTTCCACGAGATCGAGAAGGATGAGTCTCTGTCGCCGGACGAAAAGCGACAGAAGATCAGCCAGCGCGAGCAGGAGTACGCTGCGAAGTCTGAGAAGATCCACATCATCCACCAGCTTCTCAAGGCCTATACCCTCTTCGAGCGCGACACGGACTACGTCGTTGAGAACGGCAACGTGATCATCGTGGACGAGTTCACGGGCCGGAAGATGACCGGGCGGCGTTGGAGTGACGGCCTGCATCAGGCGGTGGAAGCGAAGGAATCCGTGACGGTACGAGGCGAAACCCAGACGCTCGCTACGATCACGATCCAGAACTACTTCCGCATGTATGATAAGCTGGCCGGAATGACGGGGACGGCCGAGACGGAGGAGGCCGAGTTTCACGAGATCTATGGACTCGAGGTGGTTGTCATCCCGACGAACCGGCCGGTACGCCGGATCGACCAGGACGATGTCATCTTCAAGACCAAGCGCGAAAAATACGCCTCTCTGCTCGACGAGATAGAGAGACTTCACGCCAGAGGATTACCCGTCCTCGTGGGCACGACCAGCGTGGACACGTCTGAGACAGTCTCGCGGATGCTCCGGCGCCGGGGCATCAAGCACCAGGTGCTCAACGCCAAATACCACGAACGCGAGGCGGAGATCATACTCGAGGCGGGGCAGCCCGGCGCGGTCACCATCGCCACCAACATGGCCGGGCGCGGTACGGACATCAAACTGGGTGGCGGCGTGGTCAAGTGCCGCGTATGCGCCATCGATGCTCAGCAGCCGGCCTTCGGGCAGGTGCATGAGGAGGCCGATCTGGGCCGGCCTCAGGCGAAGGAGCTGGGTTGCTTCGATGACCCGCCCTGCGGCCTCACTATTCTCGGCACCGAGCGGCACGATTCGAGAAGGATCGATCGCCAGCTGAGAGGGCGCTCCGGCCGACAGGGCGACCCCGGATCGTCGCGCTTCTTCCTCTCCCTTGAAGACGATCTGATGCGCCTGTTCATGGCCGAGCGGCTCGCGAAGATCATGGACAAGCTTGGGGCCGAGGAAGGTGAGGTCATCACGCATCCGCTGGTGACCAAGGCTATCGAACGGGCGCAGAAGCGCGTCGAGATAATGAACTTCGACCAGCGCAAGCGACTGCTGGAATACGACGACGTGATGAACCAGCAGCGAGAGGTCATCTACGACCTGCGGGTGTTCGCTCTGGAGGGTGGGGAGGATCTGAAGGGCGAAGTCTGGGATATGGTCTGGGCCGCCGTGCTCGCCCGGGTAGACGAGTATGTGTCAGGGACCGGACACGAGGAGAATTGGGACCTGGCCGGACTGAAGAACCGGCTGTTGATCGATTTCTTCCTGCACTGCCCGGAGCTCCCGGATGAGAACTCGCTGGAAGCGGCGATGGAGTGGGAAGACCGTGAGGCCATCGTCGAGTACGTGTCGGGGAAAGCGCTGGCTACGTTCAGGAAGAAGGTTGAGGAGTTCGGTGAACAAGCTGAGCGGATCCTCTCCTATATCTTCCTCTATACGGTGGATGAGAAGTGGAAGGACCATCTTTACGACCTCGATCAGCTGAAGGCCGGCATCTATTTCCGGGCTTGGGGGCAGAAAGACCCGCTCATAGAGTACAAGAAAGAGGCCTATGACATGTTCGTAGACCTCATGGCCGATATCCGCTCGACGCTGGCCGATCGGCTCTTCAAGGCTCAGATGATGCCGCCTCGGCCCTTGCGCGCGCCGCAGGTCACGCGGGTGAGCGGGCCGACGCTCGATACAACGGACGAGGGCTACGCCCCCGGCGCCGCAGCCGTTGCTGCGCGCCAGGCTTTCGCGCCGACCGGTGTTGCGGCGTCCGCCCAGTCTGGTGTTGTGGCGGGGGCTCCGGCGCGTGGCCCCGTGCCGGTGGCTACCGGGATCATAGGCGGTGCGACGGGCAGGCCCGAACCGGCGGGGGCGATTCCGGGCGGCGACGCTGGGATTCCCGCTGTCAAATCGCCGGGGACGGTGGACAGGGTCGGCCGCAACGATCCATGCCCGTGTGGTTCTGGGAAGAAGTACAAGAAATGCCACGGCCGTCCCGGAGCGCCGCCGCTGTAACCGACACCCCAACAAGCGCCCTCTTCTTGATCGACATAGGCCGTGCGGGTGTTGTGGGCCCGGGGCCGCCTGGCGGCTGGTGACGATCCGTTGATGGCTTCTGCCTTACTTCCGTGTGGGAAGCCGGCGTCTGATGACTCAGGGAGTGTCCGCACGGTGTCAGAGAGTACAACCGCGACAACGATCAAGGACTGGCCCTCGAGGGAGCGGCCGCGCGAGCGTTTTCAGGCTCTGGGGCCCGCCGCCGTGCGCACCGCCGAACTGCTGGCTATTCTCGCGTCCAGCGGCGCCGGCGGATTGAGTGCTCTGGAGGTGGCCGAGACCCTCTACGAGCGGTTTGGACGCTCGCTACGACGGCTGGGGAGCGCGCCGCGCTCGCAGCTGATGGTGATCCCTGGGATCGGCGAAGCCCGGGCTGTGGCCATCCAGGCGGCCCTCGAACTGGGACGACGCGCGGCGGAAGAGGTGCGAAACGATGACGACCGGGTAACCACTCCGCGGGACGTCTACCGCAGGTTTGAATTGAGGCTCCGTGACCTGCGACAGGAGGAGTTCCACGTCCTGCTCCTGAACACGCAGAACGCGGTGTTGCGGGAACTCATGGTGACCCGCGGTATTCTCGACGCCTCAGTCGTGCACCCCCGCGAGGTGTTCGCCCCGGCCCTCTCCGAAGCCGCCGCCGCCGTGATCCTGGTTCACAACCACCCGAGCGGTGACCCCACACCTTCCCCCGCTGACCGGGAGGTGACTCGCCAGCTGGTGGACGCTGGCCGCGTGCTTGGGATCCCCGTCCGGGATCACGTGGTGGTGGGCAACGGGCGGTATGCCAGCTTCCTTGATCTGGGGCTGATCGCCAACGGCGACCGCTGACGGCGCAGCCGATCCGGCGCCGTCACAACGGCTGGCAGGACGGGCGCGTTCCCGTAACTTGCGGTCCGGCAGCAATCTAGCGATTCTAAAGGTAATTCGAGGTTCGCGGGAACGGAAACGGACCCCGCGCTCCAGTGTAGCAAGTGGCATCAGCGGTGAGCCCACCCTGTAGGGCCCCCTCTATCACGAACGACTCATCCGTTTCATATGGCATCGGAACGAACCACAGAGACGATCGAACGGGCCGGTCGAGGAAAATCGCCGGCGAGTGACGGTGCGCCCCCGTCGTTGCCAGCCGATTTCCTGAGCGTCACAGAGGAAACGCAGGCCAAGCTGGACCTGGATCTGCTGGGCCGCGCATTTGAGTACAGCCAGCGCGCGCACCGCGGGCAGAAGCGCAAATCGGGTGAGGACTACATCACGCACTGTGTCGAGGTCGGGAAGATACTCGTCAGCCTATACCTCGACACGGCCTCTATTTGTGCGGCCTTCCTGCACGATGTCGTCGAGGACACGGAGATCGGTGTCGAGGAAATCCGCGAGGAGTTCGGGGAGGAGATCGCCACCATCGTCAATGGCCTGACCAAGATTAGCCGGGTCGAGTTCAGAACGAGTACCGAGCTGCAGGTGGAGAACTTCCGTAAACTGCTCGTATCCATGGCGCGCGATGCCCGGGTGATCATCGTCAAGCTGGCCGACCGGCTCCATAACATGCGCACCCTGGAGGCGCTGCCGGCGGCCAAGCGCCAACGGATCGCGCTCGAGACGCGCGACATCTATGCGCCGCTGGCGCACAGGCTGGGGATGGCGAAGGTGCGGTGGGAGCTTGAAGACCTGGCCTTCAAGGTCCTCGAGCCTCAGGCGTACAAGCAACTGGCGAAGAAGGTTCGTGAGAGACGCAAACAGCGGGAGGAATCGGTTCGGCAGCTGGCCGATCCGCTGCGGAGAGAACTGGAGAAATCGGGGATCCCCTGCGAGGTGACCGGCAGGCCGAAGCATCTCTGGTCGATCCACAATAAGATGGTGAAGCGGAACAAGCCGTACGATGAGATATACGACTTGATGGCGATGCGCGTCACGGTTCAGAGCATCAAGGACTGTTACCACGCCCTCGGCGTGATTCACAACAAGTGGACACCGCTGACTGAGCGGTTCCACGACTACATCGCCACTCCCAAGTCGAATATGTACCGGTCCCTGCACACGACCATCTTCGGTCCGGGCGGCCGACTCTATGAGATCCAGATTCGTACACACGATATGCATCGGACAGCCGAGTTCGGGATCGCCGCCCACTGGCGCTACAAGGAAGGCTATAAGGGGGCGCCTGACGAGGTCGATGCGAAGCTCGCCTGGTTCCGGCAGGTCCTGGAGTGGCAGCAGGAAACGAAGGAGCCGGAAGAGTTCATGGAGTTCCTGCGGATAGATCTTTACGAGGATGAGATCTTTGTCTTCACTCCCGCGGGTGATGTAAAGCAGCTCCCCAAGGGCGCGACGCCAATAGACTTCGCGTTCGCTGTCCACACCGAGATAGGGTACCGTTGCGCCGGCGCACGTGTGAACGGGCGGATCGCGCCCCTCACACGAGAGCTCAAGAGCGGAGACACGGTCGAGATCATCACCAGCCCGAAGCAGACCCCGTCACGCGACTGGCTGAATTTCGTTCGCACCGCCCGGGCCCGAGGGAAAATCCGGCAGTGGAGCAGACAGGAAGAACAGGATACGGCGGTCCAGATTGGGAAGGAGTTCCTGGATCGCGAGCTGCGCAGGCGGCGGAAGAAGGTTTCCGATGCCGAGCTGAAGCAAGGGGGAGCAAGAGCCGGGTACCAATCGTTGGAGGGCCTCTACGCCGCACTGGGCCGCGGCGACGTGGGGCTGTCCTTCGTTCTGAGGCAGCTCTGGCCCGATGAGCAGTTGCCGATAGAACCGGCCAAACCGTCGAAGCTCACACGCATCGTCGAGCAGATTCGTGGCGGGCCCAAGGGTGTGAAGATCCAGGGCATCGACAACATGATGGTCCGCTACTCGCAGTGCTGCCAGCCCGTGCCGGGCGATGATGTGGTGGGTTACATCACTCGCGGGCGAGGCGTCTCTATCCACAGGAGTGACTGCCCGAACATACTGAAGTTCAGCAAGCACCCGGAGCGGAGAATTGAAATCGATTGGCAGAGCGATGGCGCGCAACTCGTTTTCGTGCGGATCGCGGTGGAAGGCACAGACCGGCGTGGTTTGCTGTCAGACATTGCCAAGGCGGTTACAAACACGGGTACCAACATCAAGAGCGCAACGACCGAAGCGGTTGAGGGCGGCATGCAGGGTGAGTTCGTAATCGAGATCGAAGACCTGGCTCATCTGACGAAGGTCATGAAAGCCGTCCGCAAGGTCAAAGGGGTGGTCAACGTGGTGCGGCGCGAGCGCCTTTCCGAGTCGGACTTGCAGGCGGAAGTTGAGTAGTGGCCGACTATTGGCTGCTGAAGAGCGAGCCGGGCGACTACTCTTATGCCGACCTGGAGCGCGATGGACACGCGATTTGGGACGGTGTCAGAAACCCCGCCGCCCTCAAACACATACGGCAATTAAGCGCCGGCGACCAGGCCTTCTTTTACCACACGGGCAAAGAACGGGCAGTCGTGGGAATCGTCCAGGTGGAGAGTGAAGCATACCCGGATCCGGATGCTGGAGATGAACGGCTGGTCGTGTTCGAGGTCAGCCCGCTGAGGCGGCTCCCTCAACCCGTGAGCCTGGCTCGCATCAAGGCGAGCGAGGGGTTCGAGAGTTGGGAGCTAGTACGCGTGCCGCGCCTCTCGGTCATGCCGGTTCCCAAGCGGCTCTGGCTGGAGATCCTCTCGATGTCAGAGCCGTAGTGCTTATCGAAACCCGTCATATAGGTTTCTGCTGTCGCCCGGCATATGCGAATGACGGTAGATAAAGGGTTTTGGCGGGTTCCCCGCGACATGAATACCGGCCAACGACAGAGGGATGGGTACAACGCAGGTACAATGGAAGGTGCAGTATGAAGCCCGAAATGGAAAACAGCCGGAGAACATTATACCGGTTGGTCGTGAATCACACGCGGCACCACCCTGAACCTTTCGAGCTGCGGTGCACGCCCCTGCCATCGGGCAAGGGGCGCGTTGTCTGCTCGAAATGCGGGAACCTAGACGGCAACGCCGACCTGCGCGAGCGCATTATCGCGGTGGCTTGAAATGGCGAAGACAGCGACGGCAGCGAACCGGCGACTGCTCTGGCTACAGAGTTCGTCAACGATCCGAGTCTTGCACCATGACTAAAAAGAAACGCGGACGACCGAAGATAGAACTTGACCCTAAGCAGGTGGAAACACTCGCCGGCTTGCAGTGCAGCTACGATGAGATGGCGGCTGTGTTGGGCTGCTCCCCCGACACGCTCTCCCGGAATTATGCGGACGCCATTAAAAGGGGGCGCGAGAACGCAAAGGCGTCGTTAAAGCGTAGGCAGTTCGAGGTGGCCATGAAGGGGAACGTCACCATGCT
>JAZGAL010000062.1:0-2890 GCA_036475815.1 Gemmatimonadota bacterium | reverse complement strand
GCGACGTGGTGAAGAACGAGCGCCGCCAGTCGTACGAGACCCGGCCTTACGGCATGGCCTCGCTCACCATCCGCGAGAACCTCTACCCACCCGATCATCCGTACAACTGGCCGACCATCGGCTCGATGGAGGACCTGTCGGCGGCGAGCTACGAGGACGTGCTCGAGTTTTTCAGCGCCTGGTACAGCCCGAGCAACGCCAGCCTGTCGATCGCCGGTGACATCGACATCGAGGAAGCGAAGGCGCTGGTGGAGAAGTGGTTCAGCGACGTGCCCGCGGGGCCGCCGGTGCCGCCGGCGGACGCCATCGTCGCCTTCCTGACGGAAGAGAAGCGGCTCGTGCTCGAGGACAAGGTCTCGCTTCCGCGACTCTATATGTCATGGCACTCGCCGGCCCTCTTTAGCCCGGGCGACGCCGAGTTCGACGTCCTCGCTGACCTGCTCGCCGGCGGCAAGACGTCACGGCTCTACCGGAGGCTCGTCTACGAGCTGCAGATAGCGCAGAACGTGTTCGCTTTCCAGGGCTCGGGTGAGCTCGGCTCGAGCTTCCGGATCGTCGCGACGGCCCGGGCTGGACACGACCTGGACGAGCTGGAGCAGGTGATCCAGGAAGAGATCGACCGCATCAAGAGGGAGCAGCCGGGCGAGCGCGAAGTGCAGCGGGTGGTCAATCAGATCGAGGCGCGTCGCATCGACGGTCTCGAGCGCATCGGCGGCTTCGGCGGCAAGGCCGACCGGCTGAACATGTACTACATCTACACCGGGAATCCCGACTACTTCAACGAGGATCTGGCGCGGTACAAAGCGCTGGACCCCAGCGACATCCAGGCGGTGGCACAGACGTACCTGCGCGATGACGGGCGCGTGGTGCTAAGCGTGGTGCCGGAGGGGCGGGAGGAGCTCGCCGCTTCGGGCGGAGCGCCCAAGACCGATTGAGTCGCCGCATCGAGTGCGGACAGAGCGAACCAGTCACGGCTAGAGGAGACGCGACACTATGCAGCAGAAGCACTCTATGTATAGAACATATAGAACGGCATATAGAGCGGCCGCGGCCGCTCTCGGCGGGCTGCTGATCCTGATGCTGTCGACCGCCGCCTCGCTGCCGGCGCAGGTGCCCGATCGCAGCGCGCCACCCGAGCTGGGGCCGCCGCCTACTCTCGAGCTGCCACCGATTCAGCGGCTCGAGCTGTCGAACGGCGCGGAGGTCGTGCTGTTGGAGAAACACAACGTGCCGGTGGTACAGGTGAACCTGCTGGTGCGGACGGGCTATACGGCGGATCCGCAGGGTGAGACGGGCCTGGCCAGCATGACGGCCGACATGATGGACGAGGGGGCCGCCGGCTTGGACGCGCTGCAGCTGGCGGACGCGATAGACTTCCTGGGCGCCCGGCTGTCGGTTCGGGCCAGCGCCCATCATACGACGGTAGCGCTGCACACGCCGGTGAGCCAGCTGGACGCGGCGCTCGCCGTGATGGCGGACGTGGCGCTGAGGCCCGACTTTCCCGAGGAGGAGCTGGAGCGGAAGCGCCTGGAGCGGCTGACCGGTCTCATGCAGGCCCGGGACGAGGCGCGGGTCATCGCATCGGTGATCTTCGATCGCACGCTGTACGGCAGCGAGCACCCGTACGGCAGGACGAGCAACGGTGACGAGGCGAGTATCCGCGCGGTCACGGTCGCTGACCTGGAGGGATTCTACGAGACATACTTCCGGCCCAACAACGCGTTCTTCATCGTCGTGGGCGACGTCAGCATGGGCGTCATCAAGCCGAAGCTGGAAGCGCTGTTCGGCGGCTGGGAGCGCGGCAGCATCCCGAGTATGAGCTGGCCGGATGCCGGGCAGGTCGAGACGCGGGAGATCTTTCTCGTCGACAAGCCCGGCGCCGCGCAGTCGGAGATCCGCATCGGTCGCATCGGGGTGCCGCGGCTCACCGAAGACTATTACGCGATCGTGGTGATGAACACCATCCTCGGCGGCTCGTTCACCTCGCGGCTGAACTCGAACCTGCGGGAGGAGCACGGCTACACTTACGGCGCGCGGTCCTTCTTCGACTTCGAGCCGCTGCCCGGTCCCTTCCAGGCTGGCGCGGCCGTGCAGACCGCGGTCACCGATGCGGCGCTCACCGAGTTCATGAAGGAGCTCGAGCTCATACGCGAGCCGGTAACCGACGAGGAGCTGACCCGGGCGAAGAACTTCGTGGCGCTTCGTTTCCCCAGCCGCTTCCAGACAGTGGCCGGTATCGCTGGGCGGCTGACCGAGGTGCAGCTTTACGATCTGCCGGGCGATTACTTCAACGACTACGTGGAGCGCATCCTCGCCGTGACGGGGGAGGATGTTCAGCGGGCGGCTCGGAAGTACATCGTCCCGGACAAGCTGGCGATCATCGTGGTGGGCGATCGCGCGGCCATCGAGGAGGGTGTCAGGGCTCTGGGTCTCGGGCCCGTGCACCTGCTCACCATCGACGATGTGCTGGGCCCCGCGCCGGTGCTCACCGGCACGGAGTGAGCTTCGGCTGGCGGTCGCCCGGTTACATTACC
The DNA here is from genome assembly GCA_036475815.1 of Gemmatimonadota bacterium. GTDB lineage: Bacteria > Gemmatimonadota > Gemmatimonadetes > Palauibacterales > KS3-K002 > JBDHGH01. The sequence goes on along the minus strand of JAZGAL010000062.1, from coordinate 356 downwards.
GGCGGCGGTGTCGAGCCGGCAGCGGCGCGTGCCGCGCGCCGCCCATCCACCGTCCAGGCGTCCCAATCGCGCAGGATGAACAGCGCTAGCATGGCGGCCACGACGGGCACCCCAGCCAGGAACAGGTGGTTCGGCCCGCCGAATGGCTTGATCAGGTAGCTCCAGGTCGCGAGCACCGAGACGCTGTGGAAGATCGTCCAGTAGCCGTAGGTGAACGTTCGCCTGAAACCGACGATCAGCGCGATCGACATGAGACCGTTCACCACGCCGATGACGTAGGATAGGTTCACCGCGAGCGGGATCTTATAGAACTTCTCCCAGATCGCCACGTTCACATCCGGCAATACCAGCTTCTC
>JAZGAL010000061.1:0-2355 GCA_036475815.1 Gemmatimonadota bacterium | reverse complement strand
CAATGGGGAGGAAGATCAGGTTGAACTCGGCCGATGCGAATAAGGCGTCCATCTCCGATTCGCCACTTCCGAAGAGCCCATTTGGGAGCAGATAGTGAGCGAGGAGAAGGCCGAAGACGATTGTGAGGCCAGTGTCCCAGAGAAAGCCGCGAATCACTGGACGCGCGCGTATGCCGTGGGAGATTCCGTGAGGTTCGATCGGATCGAAGCTATCCACCGCGCGCTGCCGCCCAACTAGTTAATGGATTGCGAGCTGGGTACCACAAACGTTGCAGTTCTTCGCTGTCCATTTCGCTCGGCACTCAGTCTATCACTGCTGCATTTCACCTCTGAGTCCAGAGGCTTGCCGGCCGGGAGCTGCCCAGTCGGGAGGTTACAACGGCTGCAGCGGCTCGCAGCCTAACTGCGCGAGGCATCTACTTGTAGAGGCCCTCGTTGTCGGGTGATTCGCGCGGCAGGCTGGCGGCAACATTCTCACTCGTCAGAAGCGAGAATGCGTGAGCTCCACATCGGCGTCTTTCCACGCCTTGTCGTACGCCTGACGGATCTCTCTGGCCTCTTCGGTCTTGCCTTGCGCCTCGAGACTCTGCCAGAGACCGAACAGGCCCCAGCCGTCATTCCGATTCGACTCCAGGTCGCGGTGGTACTCCCGCTCGGCTTCCGCGGCGTCTCCTTTCTCAAGGAGCGCCGCTCCGAGGTAGTGCCGCATGGGCTGGGGCCAATCTGGAGGTTCCGTGTACGCCAGGCCGTCCTGGATCTCGACCGCCGAGCGGAACGCGGCGATCGCGCCATCGAGATCGCCTTGCGCCTGCTTGATCTCGCCTTCGAGTCCGAAGGCGGCCAGCTCCATGATCGTCGATGCGGGGTTCATGTTGCGTCGAATCGTCGCCGAGGCCGGGTCTGCGGCAATCGCCCGGAGCGTCTTCAGGCTCTCTTTGGCTTCGTCGAGCTCGCCCATCCCCACCTGGGCGCTTCCCTGGGTGTAGCTCCAGAGGCCGTCGAGGTACAGGGTGCCCTCCAGCACGCGCTCTTCCGAGCGCAGCTCGTCCCAGCGGCCGAACATCTTGTGGACCAACCAGCGCGACGCGATGGTCTTCCGTGCCGCGCCGCGGAGAATCCTCTCCTCGGGCTCGTGTGCTCGCGCATCGGTGGCGGCTTTGACCGCTCGCCCATAGCTGCCCAGGACCGCCGCGGAGTACCGCATGAAGTCGTAGGAGTGCCGGCGGTGGTTCTGCGCGGACAGAAGGTACGTGCCCGTCTGCGGGAAGACGTGTTCACCCCAAGCGGCCAGGAACTCGGCGTCGGCCTCGGCCGAACGCTGATTCTGCTCGAAGGCCCTGGCGTGCTGGCCGACGCGCACGTAGATGTGGCTGGGCATGTGAACCACGTGTCCCACACCGGGCATCAGTGGTGCGAGGCGATCGGCCGCAGGCAGAGCCTGCTCGGGCGTGTCGGAGGACTCGAAGAGGTGAATGTAGAGATGATTGCCCCCCGGGTGATCGGGACGCAGCTCCATCACCCGCTCCAGCGCCGCCGCCGCATCGGCGGTTCCCACCAGCGGCTCACCGTCGTCGTCCCAGTAGAAGCGCCCGGGCCTCGTGATCATGTAGGCGTCCCCCAGGAGCGCCCCGGCATCCGGGTCGTCCGGGTACTTTTCGGACAAGGCACGGGCGGCGGCTAGATAGGCCCGGTCCCGCGCCTCACGTTCCGGATGGGTATCCGAGGCGAAGCGGACGTGGAGTGCCTCGGCGAACGCCCGCTCCGTCTCGTTCCCGTTGTCGAGGAGCTCCATCGCTCGATCGATGGCTTTCCGTGCCTCGCCGTGGGGGTCGTCCGGGAGGCCGTTGAACCGGCTGTTGGGGTTCGGTCCCAGGGACAGCGCGAGACCCCAGTAGATCATCGGGTGATCGGGATCGTGGCGGGCCGCCTCTTGATGGGAGGCCACCGCCTCGGGGAAGTGGAAGCCCCAGGTCAGCCTCAGCCCTTGGTCGAAGAACTGTTGCGCGAGCTCCGAGTCTGTGGAGATTGGCCGGGTATAGGTGCCCGAGCCTTCGACTAGAACCGCCAGTTCCTCGCCTTCGATTGCTGGATCCGAAGACGTACACCCCAGAATGACGATGGTGCTGATGAAGAGGCCGGCGGCTCGGAATGGAAGTCTAGACATGTTGAACACCCTCCATCGAGTCGAGCGCGGATAGTACTTCAAGCGGGATACGTCGCGGGTTCGATTCCCGCGTCCGCATCACCCGACAAACGAGCGATCTACTTGTAGAGGCCCTCGCGGGTGATGCCGAGGCGACGGGCGGTCCGTGGCCGGCCGCGGGTAGGGAACGCTCTGGCCGCCCTGTGTAGGTG
>JAZGAL010000060.1:0-2492 GCA_036475815.1 Gemmatimonadota bacterium | reverse complement strand
ATCGGCCGCTAGTCCATTGTCGTCGGCGGCCTGGCGAAGCTCGTCTGGGGTGAACCATGGCCCGCATATATGCATCTGACCGTCCGTGATGACGCCGTCCTCGATGATGATGGCGAGCTCCTGGCCTACCTCGTAGTAAGGACCCCACGGATCGAAATTGGGAACGCTGTACTCGATGACGGAAGCCATGCGTCCGTGCAGACGCTCGGTCACCCGTACCTGGATATGCAGCTCACGTGCGTAATCGCCACCAGCGACCTCTTTGACCCACTCGACGACGCCGATCGCAGACGCGTCGGCGGCGGGCAGGCGGGTCGACCAGTCCACGGGCTCCGGCTCGGCGCAGCTGAGGCCTGTGGCCGGTGCCGCCACGAGGCCGACAATTCCCAAGGTCGCGAAAACCACCACTAATCGTTTCATGAAACTCTGACGGTTCAGGAGCCTGGTGGGTTCCCTTTATGGTGCCGTGATGGGCTTTCGCCCACTGCCGAGGTTCAGCGTGAAATCTCTCAGTTTCTGCTCGGCTCTCCCCGAACCGCTATCCGGCGTTGAGGAATTCCGGGAAGGCAGTTACCAGGACTGCGACCGGTACCAGCAATGACGATGCAAGCACCGTCCATCCGGCGAGAACGCGCCCATCCGTGGGTGCCAGGTCGGCAATAGTTTTGCCCTCGTTGACTGAAGGGGCCGTGAGCCAGAGGGCTGCGGCCGACAGGACGCCGATGACCCCCGTATAGACCAACGACACCACAGCGAAGCCACCTGAGGCACCGCCATCGTTGTACGCGATGCCGGCGACCGTGGCGATAACCAGCGATCCGTTCCACCCGGCGTGGATCGCCACACCCGCAACCAGCCGGCCGATCGCAGCGCGCCTGTCGGCTCCGTTGCGCAGCTCCCACCATGCAAGCACCACCAGGCCGGAGGCAAGCGGATGCACGGCGGCACCAAGCATCCGGCTGAGGACGATCGGCTCCCACGCATCCAAACCGAAAAGGCCACCCATCCCGTATGCGATGTTCTCGACGATGGCGAAACCGACCCCCGCCGCTACACCGGCCAGGAAGGCCTCTTGCCTGGTGGTCGGGCGGGCAACGAACGCTCCGAGGGCCTTGCCCGCTTCCTCCGTTACCGGAGCGACCAACGCCAGCTCGATCAGGGCGAGAATCGTCCACGGCGAGCTGAGCACCGAGGTGAAGGCCGGATCGATCCGCAGCGCCTCGAGGGCCGACGTCCCGGCCTCGGCAAAGCCGAGAAAGAAGAAATAGGCGAAGGCGAATATCACAGCGTGGCTCACGAGTGCGATCCCGACGCCGATGGTTCCGCCACCAATGAGCGCCCGGAGGGACGGGGCAGCATCGAGCCGGCCTGCAGCGGCGAACAGCACTGCCGCCGGGAGGCCGGCGCTGGCCAGCACGAGGCCAAGAGGCAATGCCGTCGCCGGGCTGAATATGATCCAGGCGGCGGCTAGCAGGCTGGCCCCGATGGCCATCAGGGACCTCTGGTACCACAGGTTCATTGCCAGCCCCCCATCAATTCGTCGATCCTTCGCACGACCTTGCCACGCCGCGAGCGAGCAGCTTCGATCACGCCCGCAATAGACATGACGGAGAACCCGAGCCCGGCGGCGCTGATCCACAGGCCGGCCGACTCGGGGGCCGGACCGGCGAGCGCCGCCGTGATCACCAGAATCGACGACCCCACGGCGACTACGGCGGCGGCGACCGCCCTCCTGCGGAGCCGCGTCACGATCGCCCACAACAGGAGGCCGACCGCGACCAAAAGGAGAATCCCGGCTGCCGCCAGCGACCGCACGAATATCTCAACGGTGGCAGGGAGCACGGCCAGCGCGATACCCACCCACTCGACGGACACCAGCGAATCAGTGACGCTGGGGTCAGCGTCCCGCCACATCAGTCGGACGATCTCGACCTCAGCGAGGACTACGAGGGCGAAGGGCAACGTGTACCACTGCACGCTGCCGGCCGCGGTGTCAACGATCAGCAGGACGAACGCGACTGCCAGCAACGGAGGACTGAGGGCGAGAAGGTGTCCGTGGCGCCTGGCGAGTCCGACCAGGGCGACCTGGACGCCAGAAGTCAGCAAGACGGCTGTAATCGCCTCGTTAGCCGGAAGCATCGCCAGTGCAATGGCAGCCGCCTCGGCGTTAGCCGCGATGACGAACCACTCGATGGGCCGAACCCAGGCCATCGATCTATCAGGCCCGAAGCGCACCAGCACGGCGGAGCCGACAACGGCCGCAGTAAGCGTGACAGCCACGGGTAACCCGCCCGACGCCCCGAGCCCGTAAGAGAGCGCCGTCAACGACGCAAGCACGCCGAAGGCGGAACCTTCACGCAATCCCCCAATCGGCAGCACGGCTGCGCCCCTCGCGGCCGCCAGGGCCGCCATTGCACTGCCCGGAGCGATGCCGGTAGCCCACACCCGGTTGACGTCGAGATCGAGTGACACCTGAGCTGCGATTGCCACGA
>JAZGAL010000059.1:0-16116 GCA_036475815.1 Gemmatimonadota bacterium | reverse complement strand
ACCGGCCGCCATAGCCACCGGGTTGCCCGACAGCGTGCCCGCCTGGTAGACGTCTCCCTCCGGCGCGACCCGCGACATGATTTCCGTCTTTCCGCCGTAGGCGCCGACCGGGAAGCCGCCGCCGATCACTTTGCCCAGGGTGGTCAAGTCAGGATCCACTTGGTAGCGCTCCTGCGCGCCGCCCAACGCGACCCTGAAGCCGGTCATCACCTCATCGAAGATCAACAGCGCCCCCACACGGCGCCTACGGCGGAAAGACGGAAATCATGTCGCGGGTCGCGCCGGAGGGAGACGTCTACCAGGCGGGCACGCTGTCGGGCAACCCGGTGGCTATGGCGGCCGGTCTTGCCCAACTCGAGGTGCTGGAGCGCGAGGATCCTTACGCCCGGCTCGAGCAAAGGGCTGCGCGGTTGGTCGAGGGCATCATCGAGGCGGCGCGCGACCGCGGCGTACCCGCCACCGGCACTGCCGTGGGCTCGATGTGGGGCGTATACTTCTGCGAGGGACCGGTCCGCAACTTCGAGGACGCGCTCCAGGTGGATCGCGATCTCTTTTCCGCCTATCACGGGGAATGCCTCGCCGCCGGGGTTTTCTTCGCGCCTTCGCCATTTGAGGCCGGGTTTCTGTCCACGGCCCACAGCGAGGCGGACATTGATGAGACTCTCGAGGTGGTCGGCAAGTCGCTCGCGAAAGTGACGGGACGGGGATAGTGTTCAAGGAAGTCGGCCCGGATGAGGACACATGATGCATAGCTCGATAGATAGCGAGACCGTTCACCGGCAGCGCACGCGCCGGGTGATGATCGGTGATGTCCCTGTGGGTGGTGGGGCTCCGATATCCATCCAGTCGATGACGCTGTCCAGCCCGGTGGACGTCGCGGGGTCGATCGATGAGATACAGCGGCTTGCCGACGCCGGCGTCGACATCGTGCGCACCGCCGTACCCAACGAGGCGGCAGCCGAACACCTGGCGGAACTGGTGAAGAACTCGCCGGTGCCGCTGGTCGCCGACATCCACTTCAACTACCAGCTTGCGATCAAGGCCGCCGAGGCAGGGGTTGCGAAGCTCCGCCTCAATCCGGGCAACATCGGTGACTCGAAGAGGGTGCGCGCGGTGGTCGATGCGGCCCGGGAGCGGGGGCTGCCCATTCGCATAGGGGTGAACGCCGGCTCGCTGGAGCGCGATCTGCTGGCGGAGTATGGAAGCCCCACCGCCGAGGCGATGGTCGAGAGCGCCCGCCGCCACGTTCGCGTATTGGAAGACGAGGGGTTCGAGGACATCGTCATCTCGCTCAAGGCTTCGCACGTACCCCTGATGATCGCGGCGTATCGGCTGGCCGCTCGGGAGTTCAGCTACGCGTTGCACCTCGGTGTCACGGAGGCGGGCACACCGCGGGCGGGGAACATCAAGTCAGCGATCGGCATCGGTACGCTGCTGGAGGAAGGCATCGGTGATACGCTAAGGGTTTCCTTGTCCGCCGATCCCGTCGAGGAGGTTCACGCGGCCCGCATGATCCTGGAATCGCTCGATCTGCGTCGCGAGAGTATCCGGATCGTAGCGTGTCCCGGCTGCGGCCGGCTTCAGCTCGACTTGATCCGTCTGGCGGAGGAGGTGGAGGAGCGGACTCGGGATATTCGTAAGCCGCTCACCGTGGCCGTCATGGGTTGCGCCGTGAACGGGCCCGGCGAGGCCCGCGAGGCGGACATCGGCATCGCAGGCGGAAAGGGCGAGGGCCTGCTGTACGTGCGGGGCGTGATGGTGCGAAAGGTGCCGGAGGCGGAAATCGTCGATGCGCTCATCGAGTTGATCCACGAGGTGGAGCCCGACCCGGATGGCGAGACCGCTGGCACAGGCTCGATCACGTGGACTCCGGATTGGCAGGATGGCGATCCACCGCCGGCCTCCTGACTCGTCATCCTTCCCAGGTACTGGTCATGGCTGAGAGCAGTACGGTACAAATCGGAATCGTAGGTTGCGGCGCCATCGCCCAGCTGGTCCATCTCCCACTGCTCTCCGAATTCGACGGCGTTACGATCGCGGCCGTCTGCGACGACAACCGGCCGAAGGCTCAGCTGGTGGCCGAGCGCTTCGATGCTCCGTCCGTCTATTCCTCGGTCTCGGAGATGCTCGAGCACCCCGGCCTCGACGCCTTGATCGTCTGCACGCCGAACCAGCTTCATGCGGAGCACACGGAGCTGGCGTTGAAGGCCGGCACCGACGTGCTCTGCGAGCGGCCGCTGGGTACGTCTCGGGAGGAGGTCAGCCGGACTCTCGAGGTCGCGAGAGAGGCGGGCCGGAATCTGATGGTTGCCAATAACCACCGTTTCCGGCCCGATGCGTGGGCGCTGCGTCGGTTCATCAGTGCGGGGGAGATGGGCGAGATTTTTCACGTCCACTCCACCTGGCAGCGTCGGCGTGCGCGACGGCCGCGGGTCAGTGAGTGGCGGCTCAACCAGGAGCGCGGCAGCGGTGTGTTGATGGACCTGGGCGTCACGAACATCGATGCGTGTCTATGGCTTCTGGGGTATCCCGTGGCTGAGCGCCTCACAGCTTACCTGCTGGATCGGGACGAGGACGGCGTGGATGACTCGGCGGTGGTGCTCATGAGGTTGGAAGGCAATCTGACCTGTGGCGTCGAGGTCAGCTGGGACCTTGCGGCGATCAAGGACCGCCATGCGCTCGTCGCGCTCGGCTCGGAGGGGTTCGGATCGTTGTCGCCTTTTGTCGTGCAGAAGGAAACCGCGGGCAAGGTCGTGGATGTCACCCCACGCCTGGGGCCCGACACGGACAACGTTTACAGGGCCTCCTACCGGCGCGAGCTCGAATATTTCCTCGGCGCGGTCCGGGGTGAGCGGGATGAGCCGCTTCCCGAAGAGCAAGAGATTCTGATGGGCATCGTCGACGCCTGCTACAGGTCGACGGAAGAGGGCCGCGAGATCGTGCTGTGAGGCATCCCATCCTGCCTCGAGGACAGGAGCTCGGTCTTCCGCTGGTCAGCGGCATCCTTCTCACCCTCTCCTTTCCTCCCTTCCATTTGCTGGTGCCGCCCTTTGTGGCGCTCGTGCCGTATCTGGTGTTTGTGGCCGGGTGTTCGACGGACCGATCCGGCGCCGTCTCCGTTCGACGCGGCACTTTCTGGATGGGCGTGGTCTTTTACGGCACGCTCCTGTACTGGCTGTTCGCCGCGCTCGTCTACTACACCTGGCTCTCACTGCTGGGGTATTTCATCACCGTAGTCGTCTTGTCAACGTTCCTCGCGCTTGCCGGCTGGGCGATGCATTTTCTCCGCGTGCGCCGGGGCGTCCCCTTCTGGGTGTCGCTGCCCTTACTCTGGACCACGGCGGAGTGGATGAGAGCCCAGCTGGGAGATCTGGCCTTTCCCTGGTTAGGCTTGGGCCACTCACTGACGGGCTTCCCGGCTCTCGTCGGCTTCGCCGACATCGCCGGGGCTCGCGGAGTCACAGTCTGGCTGACGGCGATCAACGGATTGCTGGCCGAATGGTGGCTGGAGGGGCTGCGCTTGCGCTGGCGCCGTTGGGCGTTCAGCCTGCTTGCCCTCCTGATGCTCCCCGTCGGCTACTCGTTGATCCGGTGGAGCACACTCGAGACGCGACCTGCCGCGCGTGTCCTGGTGGTCCAGCCGAACATACCGGAGGATCTCAAGCTGGATCGGGAGGCTGCGCTGGACAGCAGCCGGATCGCGCTTGGGGAGCTTACCAGTTCGGCCCTCGCGGCCGAATCGGACATCGATCTCATAGTCTGGCCGGAGACAGCTCAGCCGTATTTCTATGAGCGGGCCCGCGACTGGACTCTCTGGGCGGCGGGACTCGCTCGCCGCAATGATGTGGCGCTTCTCTTTGGCACGCTCGACTTCGTGCGCTACGACAATGGCGCCTTCGACTACTACAACGCCGCTCTCTTTCTCAGCAGCGAAGGCACCAAGGCCGGCCTCTATCGCAAGCACTACCTGGTGCCGATCGTGGAGCGGGTGCCGTACCTGCCCCTCAGCTGGCTGAGGCGGTTGCGGATGAAAGCGGCGCTTGGTTGGCGGCTTCCGCTTGTGGGCGATGTCGGGAATTTTCTGCAGTGGTTCGGCGGCTTCGGTCGCGGCAACGAGGAGCCGGTGCTGAACGTGAATGGCTCCGGGTTTGGGGTGCTCATCTGCTACGAGTCGATCTTCCCGGGCCTCTCGAGAGAGTATCGGCGTGCCGGGGCGGACTATCTGGTCAACATCACCAACGACGCCTGGTTCGGTCGCGAGCGGCCGTGGTGGAGCCAGACGAGCGCTCTTTACCAGCACCCGGCGCATCTTGTCATGCGGGCGATCGAGAACCGCGTGGGGATCGCCCGATCCGCCAATACCGGAATCTCGCTCTTCGTCGACCCCAGGGGGCGCGTTCGCCAGGCGACCCCCCTCTTTCGGCCCGATGCCCGGATCGCCACGGTGGAGACCACGGATGGGCTGACGGTCTTCACCCGACTGGGGGATTGGATCGGCTGGCTGTGCGCCGCTGGCTCGGCGTTCCTGCTACTGGCCCTCTGGTGGCGGGGTCGGCGGGAGGCTCGCCGGGGAACCTCCGAGGGCAGTAGTGCGTGAGGCCTTGACCCAGGGTTGGCTTGCCCCGTGCCCCCGGCCTGCTAGATTTGATTCCGGGATGACGGCCCCCGCGGGGGCCGTTGCTTTTCTTGCAAAATCACGGATTTCAGGGTAGTCGGATGAAGGAAGGAATTCACCCGGAGTATAAGACTACGGCGGTGACCTGCGCCTGCGGGAACAGCTTCACCACTCGGTCAACGGTCGATTCGATCCACGTGGAGATCTGCTCGAAGTGCCACCCGTTCTTTACGGGGCGGCAGAAGCTCGTGGACACGGCGGGTCGTGTGGAGCGGTTCCGTCGTAAGTACGGCGAGCCCGAAGGCAAGAAGTCGAAGGCCAGGGCGTCGAAGTCGCGTAAGGCTGAGCCCATAGCGGCGCCTGCCGGCGACGAGCAGGCGGAGTAGTCCGGAAACGGAGCCGCCCTGCAGCAGCTACTTCCATGTCATGTCGGGTTCAAGCCTGTTGAAGGATAAGGTCAGGGCCGCCATCGAGCGACGCGAGGAACTCGCTCGGCATTTTGCCAGCCCGGAAGTGATCTCGGACCCGGAGCGGCTGCGCACTCTGGCTCAGGAACACGCGGGTCTGGAACGGATCGCGGAGGTCGGTTCCCGGTACCTGAAGCTGAGTGACGAGCTTGAGGAGGTTCTGGAGCTCAGCGGGACCGCGGAAGAAGACGAGCTGCGCGAGCTCGCACAGGCCGAGGCCAGAGAACTCGAGGCACGGATCGAAGAGCTCGAGCCCGAGCTGAACGAGCTTCTCACACCACCCGATCCGCTCGACGACCGTGCGGCCGTGATCGAGATCCGCGCCGGGACCGGCGGCGACGAGGCCGGGCTGTTCGCGGCGGATCTCTACCGCATGTACACGCGCTACGCCGAAAAACGTAACTGGAAGATTGAGGTTCTCTCGACCAGCGAAGGTACGCTGGGGGGCTTCAAGGAAATCGTATTCATTGTGCGTGGGAAGAACGCGTTCGGGACGCTACGTAACGAGTCAGGCGTCCATCGGGTTCAGCGCGTTCCCGAGACGGAGAGCCAGGGCCGGATCCACACATCGGCGGCGACCGTGGCCGTCCTGCCCGAGGCCCGAGAGGTAGACGTAGAGATCAAACCTGAAGACCTGAAGGTGGACGTCTTCCGCTCCTCGGGCCCCGGCGGCCAGAGCGTGAACACCACGGACTCGGCCGTTCGGATCACACACACACCTACCGGCCTGGTCGTGACCTGCCAGGACGAGAAGTCACAGCACAAGAACAAGGCTCGGGCGCTCAAGGTGCTGCGCAGCCGCCTGCTCGACTTGAAGATCGCCGAGCAGGAGTCGGAAAGGGCGAAGCAGCGCCGTTTGCAGGTAGGTACCGGCGACCGATCGGCCAAGATCCGTACGTACAACTTCCCCCAGAGCCGCGTCACCGATCATCGCATCGGTCTCACTCTACACCGGCTGCAAGAGGTCCTGAACGGGGATCTCGATGAGATATTGCGCGAGTTGGGCGTGGCGCGCCGCGAGGAACGACTGAGCGCATGAACCGCCGGCGTCCCGTACAGCGCTCTGTGCCCGACGATAACGGTTCGGCGATTACCACCGCCCCTCTCTCACGTCAAGCGGCGTTGGAGAGGGGCCGCAGCGTTCTCAGCGCCCGCTCCGGCGCTGATGCGCAGCGCGAGGCTCTCTACCTGATGGCGGGCGTACTGGGAACGACCCCGGGTCAGGCTGCCCTCGAGCGTGATCGGACCCTCGGGGAGCGAGAGCTTATGGAGTACGAAGCGAGGCTGGCGCGGCGTGCGCGGGGTGAGCCGCTGCAGTACATCGAGGGCAGGGCCGCCTTCCGCCGGCTCTCTCTGCATGTCGACCGGTCGGTGCTGATCCCGCGACCCGAGACGGAGCAGCTGGTCGAGCATGTCCTGGACTGGTGCCGGGGCCGGGAGCGGCTGAGGGCTGTCGATCTGGGGACCGGATCCGGCGCGATCGCCATCAGCCTCGCGCTGGAAGGCCCCTTCCAGGACGTGGTTGGCGTTGACATATCACTGGATGCTCTGAATGTTGCCCGAGCCAATGCGGCTGGAGCCGGTGTCGCGGCGCGGGTCGACTTGCGCCAGGGCTCGCTGTTCCGCGCTCTCGGCCCCAGAGAGCGCTTCCACGTCGTGGTCTCCAATCCGCCCTATATCGCACTGGGCGAGGCCGATGCGCTGCCGGCCGAGGTGCGCGAATGGGAGCCGGAGCTGGCCCTGTTCGCCGGACCGTCGGGCTTGGAAATGATCGAGCAGATTGTTGAAGGGGCGCCGGACCACTTGGAGGACGGGGGCCTGCTGGCGCTGGAGGTGGCTCCCGATTCGGCGGCGGCCGCCATCGAACGGATCCGCGCTCATGGTGAGTACGGCGAGGCGAGGCTGATTCGCGATCTCGCAGGTCATCAGCGAATCGTGCTGGCCGAGCGTTTGTAAGAGAAGGGAGTCCGCCCCGATGCCTGCACAAGCCGCCAGAAAGGCTGTCGAACGTCGGCTGGTCGGTATTCTACAGCCGATCATCGATGCGTTGGTTCGTAGACGGGTCCATCCGAATGTGCTCAGCACGATCGGTTTCCTGGTCACGATGAGCTCCGCGTTCGCCTTTCATTCGAACCACATTCGAACAGCGGGCGTGCTCATTCTGCTGGGTGGATCCTTCGATCTCTTTGACGGCCGCGTCGCGCGAGCTACCGGCCTGGCGTCGAACTTCGGAGCGTTCTACGACTCGACGCTCGACCGCATCTCCGAGATCGCCGTGTATGTCGGGCTGCTGTCGCTCTACAACAACTACCGTCCCGAGCTCGGCGATGTAGGCACCATCTACGCGATCATGCTCGCGATGGCAGGCTCGCTGATGATCAGTTATACGCGGGCGCGCGCCGAGGCGCTTGGCATCGATTGCAAGGTCGGGTTGATGCAGCGCGGAGAACGTGTCGTGGCGATCGGGCTGGCGGCCTTGTTCTTCGGCGGCAGCGACTCCGGTCTGGCGCTTCGTATCGTCATCATCGCGGTGGCCGTACTGGCGAACCTGACCGCGATACATCGAATCATCTGGGTCTATCAGCATACGCGGGTGCCGAAGGCCGAAACAGTCGAGGTTAGTGCGGCCGGCCGCGGAGACCGGCCCGGTGGTGAAAAGACAACCGCCTGAATTCAAGAGGAGAAATGGTGAACGGGACTGACAGGCAAAAACCGGATATCACTCCGCCTAGCGGCAAGCTGGGTATTCTACTTCCTGGCCTGGGAGCGGTGGCAACCACCTTCATCGCGGGTGTCGAGGCCACCCGGCGCGGCGTCGGCAGGCCCATAGGATCCCTCACCCAGATGGGAACGATACGTTTGGGGAAGCGCACTGAGGACCGAAGCCCCCTGATCAAGGATTTCGTCGCACTCGCCGACCTCGATGATCTCGTGTTCGGCGCCTGGGACCCCATCCCCGATGATGCCCTGGAGTCAGCCCAGGTGGCCGGCGTGCTCAAGGAAGCCCACCTGCGTGAGGTCGGCGACTTCCTGTCCGGGATCAGGCCGATGCCGGCGGTCTTCTCGCGCGATTACGTGAAGAAGCTCGAGGGCACCAACGTCAAGAAGGGCAAGAACAAGCTTGAGCTGGCGGAGCAGCTGCGCGAAGACATCCGGCGCTTCAAGGAGGAGAACGGCTGCGACCGGCTTGTCATGGTCTGGTGCGCTTCCACCGAGATCTTCCTGAGCCTGGGACCGGTGCACGATACGCTCGAGTCGTTCGAGAAGGGGCTGGAGAGCAACGATCCGGGCATCGCCCCGTCGATGATCTACGCCTACGCCTCGCTCATGGAAGGTGTGCCGTTCGCGAATGGCGCGCCGAACCTGACGGCGGACATCCCGGCGCTGCAGGAGCTCGCCAAGGAGAAGCGGGTTCCCATCGGAGGCAAGGACTTCAAGACGGGCCAGACCCTGATGAAGACGATCCTGGCGCCCGGGCTCAAGGCGCGCATGCTCGGCATCCAGGGTTGGTTTTCCACTAACATCCTGGGCAACCGGGATGGCGAAGTGCTGGACGATCCCGAGAGCTTCAAGACCAAGGAGGAATCGAAGCTCGGCGTGCTGGAGCACATACTCCAGCCCGATCTGTATCCGGAACTGTACGGCGATTTGTACCACAAGGTGCGGATCAATTACTACCCGCCGCGCGGCGACAACAAAGAGGGCTGGGACAACATCGATATCACCGGGTGGCTCGGCTACCCGATGCAGATCAAGATCGACTTTCTGTGCCGCGATTCGATCCTGGCGGCGCCCATCGTTCTCGATCTGGCGTTGTTCTTCGACCTGGCGCAGCGGGCGGGAATGAGCGGCATACAGGAATGGCTGTCTTTCTACTTCAAGAGCCCGATGACCGCTCCCGATCTCTATCCCGAGCACGACATTTTTATCCAGCTGACCAAGCTGAAGAACACGCTCAGGTGGCTGCAGGGTGAGGTGCCGATCACGCACCTGGGCACGGAGTACTACGACGACTACCTTCGCCAAGACTGAGGCGTCGGGCGGCACGTCGGGGACGCCCGGTCCCTTGTTCATCGCGTTCGAAGGCATCGAGGGGTCGGGCAAGAGCACACAGGTGCGGCTGGTCGCCGGCGCGCTTCGAGAGCTGGGCATCGAGGCTGTGGTCACTCGCGAACCGGGCGGTACCCCGGCGGGCGAAGCGATACGTGCCGTGGCTCTCGATAGGGAACTGCACCTGGATCCCGTGGCCGAGCTCATGCTGATGCTTGCCGCGCGGTCGGTGTTCGTGAACGAAGTGGTCAAGCCGGCACTCGCCGCTGGTCGAATCGTGTTGACCGATCGTTACGAGCTGTCCTCCTTCGCCTACCAGGGGGGAGGCCGCGGCCTGCCGTTCGCGAAGATCAGGGAGCTGAACGAACTGGCGACCGGTGGGATACGCCCCGACCTGAGCGTGCTCCTGGATGTCGACGTAAGTGACGGCCACGCTCGCGGGCGGCGCGTTGGAGGTGACCGCATCGAGGCGGAGGATGTCGAGTTCCACCAGCGCGTGGCGCGGGCGTACCGCGAACTGGCCCGAAGCGAGCCCGATGTTGCGCTCGTGGACGGTCGTGAGGACATTGAGAAGGTGTTGGCCGCGGTCTGGACAGTCCTATCCGCGCGATTTCCCGAAACTTTCCCGCCACACAAGTGTTAGTACAGGGCGCGGGGGGGCCGCCTGTTGTCAGTAAAGTCGGAGGAACCATGCAGATAAAGAAGTCGTTCTGGAAGCCGGCCGTTATCGGCCTCCTGATCGCCGTGATCAGCGGCGGCTGGCTGCTCCAGCAGGGTGGGCACGGCAACGTCTACCAGCAGAGCAGGATCTTCCAAGATGTCTTGCGGACCGTTTCCGATCGCTATGTCGAGGATATCGATCCGGCCGAGCTCTACGACCTGGCGATCGATGGACTACTCGAGCAACTGGGCGATCCCCACTCCACTCTGCTGAGGCCGGAGGATTACTCCGAGCTGCGGCTCTCCACGACGGGGAATTACGGGGGCCTGGGCATCCGCATCGACCAGAAGGACGACTGGATCACTGTCGTGCAGACGCTGCCCAACACGCCGGCCGAGCGGGTGGGTCTGATGCCCGGCGATCGGCTCATCGAGGTGAACGGTGAGTCGATGCGTGGCTGGAACGCGGACAAGGCCGTCGGGGTGCTGCGGGGTCCGAAAGGTTCCGCGGTCGATCTCAAGATCATGCGTATTGGCGTGTCCAAGCCTATCCCCGTTCGGATCGTGCGGGATGAGGTCCATGTTGCTTACGTGACCGCTTTCATGTACGAGCCGCACATCGGATACATCAGACACCAGCAGTTCAGCGCGCATTCCGCCGACGAGATTCGCGCCGCCATCGAGGTGCTCGAAGAGCAGGGAATGACGGGCCTCATCCTCGACCTTCGTGGCAATCCCGGCGGCCTGCTGGAGGAAGGTGTGGCGGCCTCCGATATCTTCCTGAAGAGCGGGACCGAGGTGGTGGAGACCCGGTCACGCGTTCCGGACCAGAACGACGTGTTCCTGGCGGAGCACCGGCCGGTGAACCCGGACCTTCCTGTGGTCGTGCTGGTGGACGGGTTCTCGGCCAGCGCGTCCGAGATCGTGGCTGGCGCCCTTCAGGATCACGACCGTGCGCTCGTCGTCGGTACCCCCACGTATGGGAAGGGCTCGGTGCAAACCCTGTATCCATTGGCCGGCGGTAACTACCTGAAGCTCACCACGGCCAAGTGGTACACGCCCAGCGGGCGATCCATCCATCGCGAGACGGATGGACAGAGCCATGTGCTGGTGATGCGCGATGTGAGCGGCGCGCCTGGCGAGATGTCGGCCTCCGCCGAGGTATTCTACACCGACTCCGGCCGCGAGGTGTTCGGGGGCGGTGGAATCAACCCCGATCTCATCGTCCGGTCGGATACGACGACTGCGGTCGAGAGAGAGTTCCGCACGGCGCTGGGCGAAAAGCTCGGTGCGTACTACGATGCGGTGTTTCGCTTCGCTGTCGCCTACTCGAAGACGCACCCGGAATTGAAGCCCGACTTTCAGATTACCGCGGCCAAGCTCGGTGAGCTCTACGCCTGGCTCGAGGACTCCGGAATAGAGGTAGACCGCGAGCTGTACGACGGGTCGCGTCGGCTGATTCAGCGCGAGCTCGGGATTCAGCTGGCGACGGTCGTATTTGACGAGAAGACCGCTCTGCGTCGCCGACTGGTGCTCGATCGCCAGGTCGGTACAGCCGCCGAGCTGCTTCGTGAGGGAGGCAGTGTGGCTCAACTCTTCGCGCTGGCGGATACTCGCCAGGGCGATGAGTTGCCGGTGGCCCGTGAACAGTAGGGAGCCCGGATGACGCTGGCCGGCTGGCTGGCGGCCCTGTCGCTTGGGTTGCTGACCGGTGTACTTTCCGGATTGGTAGGCATAGGGGGAGGGGCCGTCATGGTCCCCTTCCTCTATTTTTTTATCGCTCACCCCGAGTTGTCTGGAGCTTATGTCCTGCCACACGAGCAGGCGGTCGTCGCTCACGCCACCAGCCTCCTGGTCATCGTGCCCATCAGCCTGCGCGGTGCCTGGCTCTACAGTCGAGCCGGGCTGGTGGAATGGAACGCCGTCTGGCGGATGGGTCTGGCGGCCATCCCGGCCGCGATCCTGGGTGCGCGTATCGCCGTGCTCGTGCCCGGTGGGCTTCTGAAGCTCGCCTTCGGGATATTCCTGGTCGTCGTGGCTACTCAGCTGGTGTTCGGCAAGATGCGAACCGACGTCGACCTGACGGATAGCTGGAGCATCGGGCACACGGGCCGTGCGCTGATAGGCGGGGTCGCGGTAGGCCTCTTCTCCGCGTTGCTCGGCGTGGGTGGCGGTCTGGTGGCGATCCCCGTGCTCATGTACTGGCTCCACGTGCCCTTGAGAAAAGTCTCGGGTACGTCCCTCGCTCTGATCACCTTCACGGCGCTGACGGGAGTCATCGCCTACGCGGTGAGCGGTGTGTTACGGACTCACGGCGGGCCGCTCAGCTACTTCCATCTCCCGGCGGCCGCCGCACTGGCGGTGGGCGCGCTGGTCGCGGTGCCGCTCGGCACCCGGGCTCAGATGCGGCTGCCCACGCACACGCTTCGCTGGCTCTTTGCGGCACTGTTCTTCCTGCTCGGTCTGCGAATCGTCGTGACGAATCTGATCAGCCTGCTGGGCCGCTGATGGCGGAAGCGGAGCTTCTCATCGTCATCTTCGCCAAGCCGGCTGTGCCCGGGCGGGTGAAGACGCGGCTCCTGCCAAGTCTGACTGCCGAGCAAGCTGCCCAGTTTCACCTGGCCGCCCTGGCGGACACGGTGGCCGCCGCGAAGAGCGTAGCCGGCGACTGGCTGGAGCTACACATCGCAGGCGACGCGGACGACGCCCTCGAGTTCCGCGCCCGTTACCCGGGCTGCACGGTGCGGCAGCAATGTGGAGAGGACCTCGGTGCCCGACTCATCTATTCCTTTGCCGGGTCGTTCGCCCGCGGAGTGGAAAGGACCCTCATCCTCGGCAGCGACCATCCGACGCTGCCGCCACAGTACCTGGTTGAAGCTCTGGAACATCTCCGCTTCGCGGACCTCGTGTTCGGCCCCAGCCGCGATGGCGGGTACTATGCCGCGGGCGTCCGCCGGGACGGCTGGCCGGGTGCGCAGGCCGCCTTCGAGGGGATCCCCTGGTCCACATCCGCCGTTCTGGAGACCAGTCTCGACCGGGCGCGCCGGGCGGGGCTGAAGGTTGCTCTGACGCCCGAGTGGTACGATGTGGACCGGCCGCAGGACCTCGAGGCTCTCGGCCGCGATGCGCAGCCCCAATCCGCTTCGTTGCGTCTCCTGGACGAGATCGGGAGAAAGCGGGCCTGAACCTGGACGGCGTTGGGCGTTCCGGTGCTTGCGCGCATATATTGTCGGTTTGGCCGTTCCCGGTGAGCCCGCCGGGCTCGCCGGTTTCATGTACCCTCGATGCGGAGCGAGTGTGTGACTAGTAACGATGCGGTTGTCGAGGTGACGCGTGGCGGCCGGGTCGAGTCCCGGCACCACGTCTCGGCGGCGGCTGTAGACGAGCGTGGTCAGCTCATCGCCTGGGTGGGTGATCCAGAGCTCCTGACCTTCTTCCGCTCCGCCGCGAAACCTCTCCAGGCGCTCCCCATCGTCGCGGATGGAGTGGCGGACGCGTTCGAGTTCAGTGACGCCGAGCTGGCGGTCTGCTGCGCCTCTCACTCGGGCGAGCCCGCGCACATCGAGGCGGTCGAGGCGATCCTGGCACGTATCGGCTGTTCGGAGAACGACCTGGAGTGCGGCGTCCACTGGCCTTTCCACAAGCCCGCCGCAGAAGCGCTCCGACGGGAGGGGAGAACTCCGTCACGCCTTCACAACAACTGCTCGGGAAAGCATGCGGGCATGCTCGCCTGGTCGCGGCATCACGGGGTGGACACGAAGGAGTACGTCCGCGCCAGTCATCCCGTGCAAGAACGCATCTGCGGGGAGATCGGAACGTGGGTGGGCTCCACGTGCGAGGCCCTGCCGGTGGGAGTGGACGGTTGCGGCGTTCCTTCGTTCGCCCAGCCGCTGAACGTCATGGCTGATATATACGCGAAGATCGTCACGGCCGCCGAGCGTGACGCCTCGAGCTCCGCAAGCCGGTTGACCCGGGCCATGACCCGCGAGCCCTGGTACGTCGGCGGGACGGGCCGGCTCACCACCCGAATGATGGAAACGACCGGCGGTCGGCTGCTGGCCAAGTACGGCGCTGAGGCCGTCTACTGCCTGGGCGACCGGGAGCGACGGTTGGGAATTGCGGTCAAGGTCGAGGACGGGAACAAGCGCGCCATCGGGCCGGCGGTCATCGAGTTCCTTGCCGGGCTCGAGCTGTTGAGCGGGGAAGAGCTCGCCGAGCTGGACGACCGGCACCATTCGGTGGTGCGGAACACACGCGGCGAGATCGTCGGTGAGATTCGGCCGAACTTCCCAATCAAGAGAGTGGAGTAGCCGTGTCTGATCGGGGTTGGGTATGGGATCTCGTGGACCTGGCGGCGGCCCAGGCCGCCGGGGATACGGGCGGGATGGAGGAGACGTTCGACCGTTTGCAGTCGGCGGGCCGTGAGACGGAAGTGGAAGAGTCACTGCTCCAATCCTATCTGTTTCTCGGCTTTCCGTCGGCGATCGAAGCCCTGCGGCGCTGGCGGGTTCACGGTGTGAAGACGCCGGGTGCGTCGGACGAAGGGCCTGAGTTGTGGCTGAAGCGCGGTGAGCAGACGTGCGCCACGGTGTACGGGGACCACTATGAGAGCCTGCGCGAGAACATCGCGCGTTTCCACCCCGACCTCGACCGCTGGATGGTGCTGGAAGGATACGGCAAGGTGCTGGGCCGGCCCGGCCTGAGCCTCGACATCCGCGAGATGCTCGTTGTCGCCATGCTGGTGGTTCAGGGTGAGAAGGGGCGCCGGCAGCTTCGCTCGCATCTGCGAGGCGCCCTCAACGCTGGTGTGGCCCCGGACGATGTCGAGAAGACCATTCACCGCGCTGCGCGATTCGCCCCGGTGGAGAACCTCGAGCTGGCCCTCAAACTCTGGCCTGTCGTAAACGGGAAGCGGTAGTCATGCTCATCGATCAGGCCATCATCCATGTCCGGAGCGGCGATGGCGGATCGGGCTGCGTCTCCTTCCGGCGCGAGAAATACGTGCCGCGAGGCGGCCCCGATGGCGGTGACGGCGGCCGCGGCGGTGACGCTGTGTTGATAGCGGATGCCCACCTTACCACCCTGCTGGACTACCACTACAAGCAGCAGTACAAAGCTGAGCGGGGCCGGCATGGACAGGGGAAGAACCGGACGGGCGCGTCGGGCGAAGATCTGATCTTACGTGTGCCGCCGGGCACCCTGGTGAAAGATGCCGATACGGCTGAGCTCCTGGGCGAGCTGGTGAAGCCGGGTGATCGCTGCGTCGTGGCCCGGGGCGGCCGCGGTGGGCGCGGCAACGCCTCGTACGCCACCCCCACGCACCAGGCGCCGCGGGAATACCAGCCCGGCCAGCCGGGCGTGGAGCGGCGGATCGAGCTGGAGCTCAAGCTCATCGCCGATGTCGGGCTGGTGGGGCAGCCCAACGCGGGGAAGAGCACACTGCTGGCGGCGATGTCGGCGGCCCGGCCCAAGATCGCGGCCTACCCGTTCACCACGCTCGAGCCGCACCTGGGGGTGGTCCGGCTTTCGAACGAGCGAACGATGGTGATGGCCGATATCCCCGGGATCATCGAGGGCGCTCACGAAGGAAAGGGTCTGGGCTTGAAGTTCCTGCGTCACATCGAGCGCACGCGGACGCTGGCCTACTTGATACCCGTCGATGTGGAGGACGCTCAGGCCGAGTACGAGCTGTTGAAGAGTGAGCTGGCCGAGTACAGCCGTGAGCTGGCGGAGAAGCCTCACTGCATCGTTGTCTCGAAGGTCGATCTGTTGGCGCCGGGCGATGACCCGCCGCACGTCTCGGCGCCCGATGCCTTCGGGACCCACGTCGTGTCCGGCGTTGCGCGTGCTGGACTGCAGGGGCTCGCCGAGGGGCTCTGGTCGGTTGTGAAGAGAGAGCGCGAGGTCGATGAGCAGTAGGACGCCGGAAATCCTACCTCGTTGCTTCCCGCCCGCCGGCGCCGCATCTTGCTAGCGACCCGATCGCTGTCTCAGTTAGCCCCGGACAGTAGGCCTATTCCTCGTCGCAGGCAGGGTTATGTCGCAGCTCAAGCAGTTCATCCGCGAGATACACCGGCGCTCGCTCTGGCAGACACTCACCATCTACTTGGGCGCTTCCTGGGCGGTGCTGGAGGTTACCGACCAGATCGTCGCCCGCTACCTGCTGCCCGAGTGGGTCTACCCGGCGGCGCTCATCCTGCTGCTCCTCGGTCTCCCCATCGTGCTGGCCACCGCGTTCGTGCGCGAAGAGGCGCGCGAGCCGCCGCCCGTCGCCGAGATCCGCGATCCAACGCTTCTGGGTGACATGTCGGAGGAGACGGCGCG
>JAZGAL010000058.1:0-3203 GCA_036475815.1 Gemmatimonadota bacterium | reverse complement strand
AGAGCCGGCGTTCATCCGGGCCATCAATCCACTTCACGAAGACCGGCGGACCTTTGCCTTCGATCGCCATCCGGAAGTCTTCCATGGAGGCGAAACGGTCCGCAGGGTCCTTGGACAGCGCCTTGTGGATCACGTCCCTCAATGGACCCGGCGTGTCGGGCCGGATCTCGCCCAGCGGCTTCGGCGGCGTGAACAGATGATGGTAGATAAGCTCCTTCATCGAGTCCGCCTCGAAAGGCGGATGGCCGGCGAGGAGCTGATACCCGACGACCGCCAGCGAGTATTGATCCGCTCGCCCGTCCACCGCCCGGCCATCACACTGCTCCGGCGCCATGTACTGCGGGGTTCCGATGACAGCGCCGGTCTCGGTCAGTTGCGTGCTGCCCACCAGCGCCTTCGCGATGCCGAAATCGGTCAGGTGGACTTGGCCCTCCGCGTCCACCAGGATGTTCGCCGGCTTCACGTCGCGGTGCACCACCCCGCGCTTGTGGGCGTAGCCCAGACCCGCCGCCGCATCCAGCATCGCCCGCTCGATCTCCCGCAACGTCAGCGAGCGGCTCGACGACATGATCTCGCTGAGCGAGCGGCCCGAGACGAAGTGCATCGTGTAGAAGGCGAGGTTGTGGCTGTGGTGGACCCGGTAGACGGGGATGATATTCGGGTGGTGCAGCTTGGCGACCATCCGGGCCTCGCGCTTGAAGCGCACGATCAGACCCTCGTCGAACATCAGGCTGGGTGGAAGCACTTTTATGGCTACCAGCCGGTCCAGCCCGATCTCCCGCGCCAGGAACACCGATCCCATGCCACCCCGCCCCAACTCGTGGTGGATCTCGTACTCGCCGGCCGTAGCCATCAACAGCGCCTGCCGCAGGTCGGTCGGGAAGCCGAACTTCTGACGCGGCCCTGCGGCCTGCCCTGGGACGGGGGTGCCGCACTCGTTGCAGTAGTTGCTACCGCCCGGTAGCGGCGTAGCACAGGTTTCGCAAACGAGTTCGGTCATATGTATCGACTTAAACTGGTTTCTTGGCTAGGGCATGGAAATTACAATCACACAGAGACTTACGCAATGGCACACGGTTCATCTCGATGCGCCGGCAGGGTATTTCCCATGTCCAACGATGTGAGGGGAGGGGACAAGCACTATACAAGAACTTTCCCGATCACGCCAGATCCGGCGATGCGCGAGGGCAACACCTCCCACGGGGCCGCCCCGGAGGCGGAGTGCCGGACCCCGGCCCCGGCGCTGGCGGCTGGCGATGGGACGGAAGTCGCCCCTATCTTTCCTGGCGCTCGAAGTGTTGGGCCGACGCGTTCCGGCATGAACCAGAAACCCGGCAGCAGCTGAATGGCGACACGTACGACACGCGATCAGAAGACCGAGGGCAAGTACCACGGGCTGGCGGCCGATCAGCTCGTCGGTATCTACAGGACCATCTACCTGTCACGCCGGCTGGACGACAGAGAGATCCAGCTGAAGCGGCAGAACCGCATCTTCTTCCAGATCAGCGGTGCCGGGCACGAAGCGATCGGAGTGACAGCCGGCCTGGCGCTGCGGCCGGGCTACGATTGGTTCTACACCTATTACCGTGATCGCACCCTCTGTCTTGAGCTGGGAGTCACGCCTTACGAAATGCTGCTCGAGGCGGTCGGGGCGGAATCCGACCCGGCATCCGGCGGCCGGCAGATGCCGAGCCACTGGGGCAAGAAGGAACTGAACCTCACCACGGTCTCGAGCCCGACGGGCACGCAGTACCTGAACGCGGTCGGCGCCGCTGAGGCAGGGTTGCGCTACCGGCTCATCGAGGAGCTCAGAGACCGCACCGATCTGTTCAAGGACGACGAGGTCGTGCTGGTCACATCGGGAGACGGAACGACCAGCCAGGGCGAGTTCTGGGAGGCGATCAACACGGCGGCGAACCTCAAGCTACCGGTCATCTTCCTAATCGAGGACAATAAGTACGCGATCTCGGTCCCCATCGAGGTTCAGACCCCAGGAAACAGCATCTCGCAATGCATGAGCGGCATACCCGGCCTCTACATCCAGGAGGTCGATGGCTGTGACCCGATAGCCAGCTTCGATGTCATGACGCGCGCGGTGGCGCACTGCCGCGACCACAAGGGACCGGCGCTCGTGCACGCCCACGTGATCCGCCCCTACTCGCACTCCCTGTCGGATGACGAGCGCCTCTACCGATCCGAGGCGGAGCGCGAGGAAGATGCGAAGCGCGATCCCGTTACCAGCTTCGCACAATTCCTCGTCGACGAGGGGCTCCTGGGTGAAGAGGAACTGGATGAGCTGCGCACGGGAGTGGACGCCGAGATCGAGGAGGCGGCGGACCGGGCCCAGGAACAGCCCCAGCCGGCGCCGGATACCGCGACGCTCTACGTGTACTCGCCCGATGTGGATCCCGCCTCCGAAGAATTCTCCACCGAACCGGAGTACGGGGAAGGCAATCCCACGACGATGGTCGACCTGCTGAACGCCTGTCTCAGGGACGAGATGGAGCGCGACCCGGCCATAGTCGTGTTCGGAGAGGATGTCGCAGACGCCAGTCGCGAAGAGGCGCTGGACGAGGTCAAGGGCAAGGGCGGCGTCTTCAAGGTGACCTGGGGGCTGCAGAGGCGGTTCGGCTCCGATCGCGTCTACAACTCGCCGCTCGCGGAAGCGAACATCGTGGGCCGGGCCGTTGGGCTCGCGGAGCGCGGAATCAAGCCGGTGGTCGAGATTCAGTTCTTCGACTACATCTGGCCGGCGATGATGCAGTTGCGTGACGAAGTGCCGCTCATCCGCTACCGCTCAGCCAACGCCTTCAAGTGCCCGATGGTGGTACGCGTCACGTACGGCGGCTACCTGAAGGGCGGCGCCATTTACCACTCGCAGACCGGCGCGGGCATCTTCACTCAGACGCCCGGCCTGCGGGTGGTGTGCCCGGCGACGGCGGAAGACGCCAACGGCCTGCTCCGCACGGCGATCCGCTGCGACGATCCGGTCCTCTTCCTCGAACACAAGCACCTTTACCGCCAGACCTACAACAAGGGTCGCTATCCGGGCCCCAACTACATGATCCCGTTCGGCCGCGGCAGGCGGGTACGAGAGGGCTCGGACCTGACGATCGTCACGTACGGTGCGACGGTGGAACGCTCGGCCAGAGCTGCGAGGGCGGCTGCTGAAGAGTCAGGTGTGGAGGCGGAGGTGATCGATC
>JAZGAL010000057.1:0-15237 GCA_036475815.1 Gemmatimonadota bacterium | reverse complement strand
GAGCTCGATCTCGTCCACTGTACCGTACTCCGGCATATCCTTCGGCGTGATGTCCTTCCAGCTAGAGCCGTTGTCCCTCGACAGGTGCACGCGGCCATCGTCGGAGCCCACCCAGATCACGTCGGGTGAGTGAGGCGAAATCGATATCGCGAAGATAGTGTTGAAGACCTCCACGCCGGTGATGTCGTGATCGATGGGCCCGCCCGCGTAGTCCTGATGCTCGCGTGTGTCCGTGGTCAGATCCGGACTGATGGTCTCCCAGGTCATCCCGCCGTCCGTGGTGCGATGTACGAATTGCGAGCCGTGGTACACGACGTTCGGGTCGTGCGGCGACACCACGATCGGCGCCACCCACTGGAAGCGGTACTTCAAGTTGTACGCCGCCTCGCCCGACTGCTCCTGCGGGTAGATGCTCACCCAGCGTCGCTGCCCGGTCGTCCGGTCCCAGCGATCGATGATGCCGCTGTAACAGCCGCCGTAGATCACCTCGGTATGATCGGGATGCAGGCCGACCGGTCCCGTCTCACAGCCGCCGATGTTCTCCCAATGCTCCTTGGGGTGGAGGGTGTTGCTCGAGAACCAGGCCGGAATGCTGATCGCCGTGTTGTCCTGCTGCCCGGCATAGAGCCGATAGGGGAAGTCGTTGTCCACGATCACGTCGTACAGCTCGGCTGTCGGCTGGTTCATGTAGGTCGACCAGGTCTTCCCGCCGTTCAACGTCACCTGTCCGCCACCGTCGTTCGCAACGATCATGATCTTCGGATCGTCCGGGTCGATCCATAGATCGTGCACGTCGCCGTGGGGCACGTCTACGTTCTCGAACGTTTTCCCGCCATCGATCGACCGGAAGAGCTGGGTATTGAGGCCGTAGACCGTGTTCTCATCCTGCGGATCGGCGACGATGTGGGTGTAGTAGAAGGCGCGCTGTCGCAGCTTGTTCTCCTTGTTCGTACGCTCCCACGTTTCACCCGCGTCGTCCGAGCGATAGACGCCACCATCGGGCTCGCTCTGGATGATCGCCCACACGCGGTCCGGGTTCGCCGGCGAGACCGTTACGCCCACCTTCCCGACCAAGCCTTGCGGCAGACCGCCTTCCAGCTTCTTCCAGCTATCACCACCATCGCTCGTCTTGTATACCCCACCCTCAGCGGCTCCGCTGATCACCGCCCACGGCTTCCGCTCGCCGCGCCACATGCCGGCGTAGATCTCCCGCGGATTCTGCAGGTTCATCGCCAGGTCGGAGGCGCCCGTGCTATCGTTCAGGGCCAGCACGTGCTCCCAGGTGGCACCGCCGTCCCTCGAGCGGAAGACGCCGCGCTCCCGGTTCTTACCGAACGCGTGGCCGAGGGCCGCCACGTAGACCAGATCGGCGTCAGCCGGATGCACTCTTATGCGGCCGATCTGCCCTGCCTCGCGCAGCCCGATGAAGCTCCACGTCTTGCCACCGTCCACCGTTTTATAGACCCCGCGGCCGATCGAGGTATTGCCGCGGATATCGATGCTGCCCTGCCCCACGTAGATCACGTTGTGGTCTGAGGGGGCGACGGCCACCGCGCCGATGGAGCCGCCGAAGTAACCGTCCGAGATGTTCGTCCAGCGGTTCCCCGCGTCCGTTGTCGTCCAGACGCCGCCCCCTGTCATTCCCATAAGGAAGGTGAAGGGGCGGTGCAGAACGCCGGTGACCGCGGTCGAACGGCCTCCGCGATACGGTCCGACCATCCTGTATTTCATCGCGTTGAACAGGGTCGAGTCGTAGACGACGTTCCGGTCCTGAGCGGCCAGTTGCCCTGCAAACGCGAGCGCCACCAGAACGATGGCGAGCGAAGAGGCTCGGACGCGGGTCTTCCTCATGACGTCCCTCCTGTCGGTAGATCGCCGCAGACGCAGCTTCGGTTGAGCAGCTTTCCGTTCCACACACCTAGCGCGACGGGTTGACCCCGTCAAGATTGAGACCATGTATCGACGCCCAGCGGTGCGGATAGTGAGGGCCAGCCCGGGGCCCCGGACTTCAGGCCTGGCGGTCGCACTACTGGCCACGCTCAGCGCCTCATGCGCCGTCTTCAAGCAGCTTCACTTCGAGCAGCCTACGGTGAAGCTCGATGCTGTGGAGATCACAGGGCTGGATCTCTCCGGCGTGTCATTCATCCTCTGGCTCGATGTCTACAACCCCAACGACTACGAGATCCGCGCCACCAGGGTCGAAGCCGAGCTCGACCTGGAACAGACCCGCTTCGGGACCGCGCTACTCGAGGAGTCCGTCGAAATCGCCCCGACATCGCACACGCTGGTCAAGATCCCGGCGCAGTTCACGTGGGAGGGAGTGGGGGCCGGGGTCCGAGCTCTGATCGGGCGCGGCTCTGTGAACTACGAGCTGGATACGAAGCTCCGGGTGAAGACCTCGCTGGGTGGGCGCACCCTGAGCTTCAAGTCCCGTGGCAAGGTCCCGATCAGGGACATTGTTCGCTGAAATGAGCGCCCGGTAGGACGAGCCTACGTGACCTCTGTCCTTCCGGCTCGTGGCGCTCGTACAACACCCGCGCGTAACTCTTTCGCCGCCCGCCGGATACGTCTTGACTACGGCGCCTCTTTGTGGCATCTGAAGGCCCACGGGAGAACCGCCGAACAAAGTCTCGACTGGCAGATGAGCCTACCGCCCATAGAGGACGTCCTGGCCCAGGTGGGCCGGCTTGATGATTCCCCAGGGGACGACACCGGACGCACCCGGTTCCGGCGCTACCTCGAGGAGAACGTCACCGAGCCAGGTCAGCTGCGTGACTACATCGACCAG
Organism: Gemmatimonadota bacterium; assembly: GCA_036475815.1. Classification (GTDB taxonomy): domain Bacteria; phylum Gemmatimonadota; class Gemmatimonadetes; order Palauibacterales; family KS3-K002; genus JBDHGH01. The sequence continues at coordinate 12,449 of JAZGAL010000057.1, read as the reverse complement.
TGCCTGGACAGATCCGAGGAGCGCTATGCCCGGGCGTTGCAGGACCTGGTGACCCAGCTTGGCCGCTTCCTTGGCTTCGGGGTTAGGCATGCTCCCTATGAATGGCTACCCGGCCAGATCGGCTTCGACGGTCGCTGGGCATCGAACTGGGAAGTCTCCGTCGTCATCGAGATCAAGACGCGCGAGACGTATGAAGCTCTGACCCCGACACTGGCTCGCAGCATCCAGAGACTGATCAACGACGGGGAGATCCCCAACTGGAGTCGCGCCTTGGGGCTCTATGTCATCGCGCGACCCGACCTTCACTTGAACCATCTCGAGAAGGCCATCCTGGACGAGAGACAGGCCCATCAGCTTCGCATCGCCTCTCTCGATGCGCTCTTCACCCTGGCCGACCTCTTGTACGAGGAGACGTTGACCCATCAGGACGTCCTGACGGTCCTGCGCTCCTCCAGCCCGACGGCCGATTGGCTGGTCGAGCTCGTCGCGCGTTTGGCCAGACTGCAAGAGGCTGATACGTTTTGTGACGGGCTGAACGCCGACCTTAACGCGCTGGGCGCTGAGATCGACAAGGTGGTCGAAGGCCTGGCGGACTGCATTCTGAGACCCTTCGAGCTGCTCTTCGGCGATGACGCCGCGAGCGGCCCAACGGATGAGAGCTGATGCCCGGCACCAAGCGCTGCTACAGGATTCTGGGGCTGCCTCCGGGGGCCTCCAAGCAAGACGTCAAGAGAGCCTACCTGGATCTGGTGCAGGTATGGCACCCCGACCGTTTCGCCCACAACCCGCGCCTGCAGAAGAAGGCGGAAGACAACGTCAAGCGCATCAACGAAGCCTACGAAACGCTCAGAGATTACGAACCGCCCGCGGCACCCGTCCCGCGCAACTGGCTGAGCGAATCGTATAGCGCAATCGTCGACCTGGGCGACCTCCTGAAGTCGGGGACGATTGGAGAGCCGCAGCCAGGACCACGGCGGCCCGGCGCACAGGCACGCAAGGGTCCCCGGGTAGTCGGTATCGACCCGGTCGAGCGGACGGCTGAGATCCGGGTCCGACGCCGGCGGCGACGGTCGCCGTGGGGGTTGGCGCTGGGCATCCTCGCAGCGCTGGCCGTAGCCGTAGTCGCCTGGCTGATGGTCTCGATCCTGCTGTAACCAGTCCGATGCCAACCCAACCGCAGCTTGGGTGTCCCGGCGCCCTGCTGCTCATGTTCTCGATTCTCTCCGCATCGACCGTTGTTGCGCAGACAGCTCGCGTTCGCGTCGAGATCGAGGGGTTGGGCGGAGACCTGAAGGACAATGCGCTTGCCGTCGCGAGCATCGTTGCCGCAGCCAGAGAGGGCGAACTCCCGACGACACAGATCCGCCGGCTGTATACCAGGGGGCCGGAGGAAATCGAGCTGGCGCTTCAGCCGTTCGGCTACTATCGGCCGACGATCCGATCCGACCTCCAGACGACCGACTCGACCTGGGTCGCCCGCTACGATGTCGACCCGGGACCGCCGATCACGCTGCATAGGGTCGACCTGCGGCTGCACGGTGCAGGAACGACCGACTCCGTCCTCGTCTCGATACTGGCGGCGTTCCCGCTGGCCGAAGGTGATACGCTACGTCACCTTCTCTACGACGAGGGCAAGCTGGCGCTGGCCAGTGCCACCGCACAGCGCGGTTACCTGGATGCCGTGTTCGACACCGCGCGGATCCGCATCGACCTCGAGGCCTACACAGCAGAGATCGTATTGCATCTCGACACGGGGCCTCGCTATTTCTTCGGGCCCGTAACGTTCAATCAGGATATCCTCGACCCGCGACTGCTTCAGGGTTATGTGACCTTCCAGCCCGGCGACACCTTCGAGCTGTCAAAGCTGCTCGCACTACAGTCGGGGCTGAGCGCTAGCCCCTACTTCGGCCACGTCGAGGTTCGCCCGAACCGTGACCGGGCCGATAGCTTACAGGTGCCGATAGTCGTCGACCTCACCCCACGCAGGCGGCAACGTTACGAGATCGGCTTCGGCTACGGCACCGACACCGGATTCCGTGGAACCTTCGAGGCCGAGTTCCGGCGCCTCAACCGCCGCGGGCAAAACGCGACACTCAAGCTGGAGCTCTCACAGATCGAACGCACCATCGCCGCCCAGTACCGGTTCCCACCGGCCTATCCGCGGACGGCCACGTACGCGCTCTTCGTTGGTGGCGGGGACTTCAGCCCAACCTGGAGCGATAGCCGAGCTGCCGTGGCGGGCGTGCGTCGCAGCGTAACGCGTGGCCCGTTGCGCGAGGTGCTCTCACTTTCATATGAAGGTTCGAACTTCGAGATCGCCGGGCAAACAGGGACATCATTACTGCTAATACCGGGCGCCAGCTGGGTATGGATCCGCAGCGATGACCGCTTACATACACAACACGGAGGCCGCCTTCGTCTCGATATGACGGGTAGCTATGACGGCGTGCTGTCGACGGCCTCGTTCGTTCAGCTCGTGCTGTCAGGCAAGCTGATCCGCTCCCCTGCCCCCCGCACCCGATTGCTGGTACGCGCCGAGCTGGGTAGGACATGGGCCAATCAATTCAACGAGCTCCCTCCCTCACTCCGCTTCGTCACCGGCGGAGACAACACGGTTAGGGGCTACTCCTACGAGTCTCTCGGGCCTCGGGACGAAGCCGGCAACATCGTGGGTGGTGACATTCTCGCGATCGCGAGCATCGAGACTGACTACCGGATCCTGGCCAAGTGGGCGCTTGCAGTCTTCTTCGACACTGGCAACGCACTCGATTCACTCTCGAGCCTGTCGCTGGCCAAAGGCGCCGGCATCGGTGTGAGGTGGGCCTCCCCCGTAGGACCGGTCAGGCTTGACCTCGCCTACGGCTTCGACGAGCCGAGCGAGAATTTCCGCATCCATTTCACCATCGGACCCGATCTCTAACGTGAAGTTGAAGCTGCCCCATCTAAAGATGAAGTGGACTCTCTGGGGTCTCGGCTCTGTGCTGGTCGCGGTCGGCGCGCTGGCGTGGTTCGTCCTGGCTACAGAAGCCGGAGCGCGCCTCGCCCTGGGCATCGTCGCATCGAGACTCCCCATCCACATCGCGTACGGCGACGTGAAGGGAACGCTCCTCGGCTCGCTCGAGCTCAGCGATCTGAGAGTGGAGCTTGACGCCATTTCGATGAGCATCGAGCACCTGGCCGTTGACTGGCAGCCGGCCGAGCTACTGCATAAACGCGTCCACATCGATAGTCTCCGCCTCTCGGGTGTGCACGCCGTCCTCATCGAGCAGCCGCCCGGCCCGGAGACCGAGCCCGACTCGCTGGTTGATGAGCCGGCGAGCGCCGGGGAAAGCGAAGGACTCGAGCTGCCCGTCGAGTTGGTCGTCGACGCCCTGCGATTGCGCGATGGATCCTTTGCGGTGGCCGGGCTGGGTGACAGCTACGACATCAACCTGGACGCGGCAGGGACCATCGACAGCTTCGAGGTTCGCGGACAGCTTGCCGTGAGAACGCCCGGGATAGAGGAGGTACGGGTCGATCTCTCTGGCACCGGTACCCTTGGTGGGTTCGAGTTGTCGGCGCTGCGGGCTGACGTGCTCGGCGGTGAGCTCCGCGCGACCGGCTCGGTCACCTGGGCACCGCGAGTGGAGTGGCGGCTCACGCTCGAAGGGGACGAGCTCTCCCCTGCGGAGCTTACACCCAATCCAGCTGATTGGCCGGGGCAGCTCTCGATACGCGCGCGGACGGAAGGAAGCTGGGAAGACAGCCTCGTCGCACGCGTAGATGTAGACACGCTCGCAGGCGTCCTCCGTGACATAGCTCTCGCCGGAAGAATCTCGGGCGTGATACAAGGCTCGCAGTACAGCATATCCGAGCTCGATCTCGACTGGGGTCCGCTGCGCTTACGCGTCGAAGGAGAGGTTGGCCAGCGACTCGATCTCGATTTCGAGCTGCGTGCTCCCGATCTCTCAGTCGTGCTTCCCAACTCGAGCGGATCCGTTTCTGCGATCGGACATATCGGCGGCTCTCCTTCGGCACCGCGGGTCAAGGCCAATCTGCAGGCGAACGCTGTGAGAGTGGGAGAGGCACGACTCGACAGCGCCTACGCGGATGTGGACGTGGACTGGGGAGCGCGCAGGAACAACAGAGCCGTTCTGCAGGTCGTCGGGCTCCATATATCGAATCAGCTCATCGATTCGCTGCTGCTGGACGCCCATGGCTCGCGAGAGGAGCACGTGCTCACGTTGCAGGTTGCCAGCCAGGAGGCCGGCATCGAGTTGCGGGCCGCAGGCGCTGTGACAGGCGAGAGCTGGGTGGGTGAGATCAGCAGGCTCGACATAGAGACTCGCGCGGCCGGTAATTGGCAACTCGAGGACAAGGCTCCCCTCACTGCGTCCAGGACCGAGGCCACGCTCTCGAGCTTCTGCGTGGTCTCTACGGAAGGCGAATTCTGTGTCGAAGGCTCGTGGAAGTCCGGGGACAGGTTGCAGATCCAGGCAACGATACAGGAAGTCCCCCTCTATCTCGCCAGCCAGCTCCTGCCCGAAGGTTGGGTGTTGGCCGGAGACGTAAACGGTGCGATCGATGCCTCGGCCGCCGCCGGAGAGACGCTGGTTGTGGAAGCCGAACTTCGATCCGGGCACGGCACGGTCGAGTTCAGAGTCGGAGGCGCGACCCAATCCGTGAGGTTCGAGAACGGCCGAGTCGTTTTGATGGCGGACGCCGACAGTGTGACGGGAAGCGTGTCCATCCAGCTCGCCGGCGCGGATGATGCGCGGCCCGGTATGCTGACCGGCAAGATACACGTGCCCGCAATTAGCGGGATCTTTCGGGAAGCCCTGGTAGACGACTGGCGGCTGGCCGTGTCCATAGACCGGCTACCACTCTCGCTGTTGAGCTTCTACCTGCCGGACGGATCGAGTGTGAGCGGCTCGCTCAGTGGTGGAATCGATGCCTCTGCGGCCGCAGACGGCGCGCTCAGCTTCGAAGCGGAGCTACGGCCCGGGCCCGGCACGATTCAGTACACCGTGGGGAAAGAGGTCCGGACGCTGCATTACGAGCAAGGATCGATCCATCTGCGAGCAGGGGCCGAGGGGGTGATGGGCGATGCGGCTCTCTCATGGGGGAGGCCGGACGGTACACCCTTCGCCGTACTCTCCGGCAGCTTCGAGCTTCCCGAGTACAGGAAACTCACCCAGTCCCTCGAGGCGCAACCCCTCAGCGCTCGCGTGCAAGGCGGATGGGACTTGGCGGCAATCGAGGCATTCTCCGATGACTTCACCGAGAGCGCGGGGCGACTCGAGCTCGACATGAGCGCCGGGGGAACGGTCGCCGAACCCGAGCTGACCGGAACGGTTCGCCTGAGCGGCCAGACGGATATACCCAGACTGGGGCTCAACCTCAGAGAGATCGAGCTGACAGCCTCGGCCGACGCACAGGGGGAACTCACCATAAGCGGCCGAGCGTTGTCGGGTGATGGGTATGTGGTCATCGACGGCCACTCGCCACCTCTCCCTTCGCGGGAGTCGCCCACCCGTCTCGCCGTTCGGGGAGATCGGTTCCTGGCGGCCGAGACCGAGGAGATCCACCTGGAAGTGTCGCCTGACATCGAGGTGCTCTTCACGGGCACGAATATCGAGGTGAGCGGTGACATCACCATCCCCAGCGCAACCTTCGAGGTCCTCGAGATCCCCGCGTCCGCCGTGCCGGTCTCGCCTGACGTGGTCTTTGTCGGACAAGAGGAAGACGGTGGAGCCAAGCACGTACCGGTCTCCGCGAACGTACGCTTCGTCTTGGGAGACGAGGTCTTCTTCAAGGGATTCGGATTCAGCTCACGCCTCATGGGCGCGATTACGGTGTCGGAAACGCCGGGTGCTCCGGCCCGTGGCAGCGGCGAGCTGGTCTTCCGGGAGGGAGTTTACAGGGGATACGGCCAAAACCTGACCATCGACCCCGGACGCCTGGTGTTCGCCGGGCCGATCGACAACCCGGGGCTGGACGTGCGAGCTTATCGTACGGCGACGGACGGGAAGAAGGCGGGCCTGCTGATACTTGGAACCCTGAAGGAGCCGGACGTGCAGGTCTGGTCGGACCCCGCAATGTCTCAGTCCGAGGCGTTAGCCTACATGCTGTTCGGACGCCCGATGGAACAGGGGTCGCAAGCGGATCAGGCGAGCGCCGCCAGCGCGGCTGCCGCGTTGGGCGGCAGTATGCTGGCCATGAGCATGGCGTCGCAGATCGGCCTGGACGACGCGCGTATCGAAACCGGCACCAAGAGAGAAGACGCCGCCTTCGTGGCGGGCAAGTACCTCTCGCCGCAGCTCTACGTCGCCTACGGAGTCGGCCTGTTCGAGCCGGTCAACACTCTTCGCATCCGCTACCTGCTTACCAGCAAGATCACCTTGCAGGCCGTGACCGGCTCGAAAGAAAGCACGGACATCCTGTACCGGATCGAGCGCTGACCACTCGGTCCGAGCTGGGGGGCTGGGGGCTCTCATGCTGAGAAACGAAGGTGACAGGTTGACGCGCGTTGTGGTCTCTTCGCCTGGCGACGCGTACTTCAATGCGAGCACCCACGAAGCCGGCAACATTCCCGGGCTGCCCGACAGAGATCTGACGGCGCAACAGCACTTTGCACTAAGAACCGCCATGGCGGGATTCGGATGCGAGGTGATCGAGGTGCCGGAGTTGGAGAATCACCCGAACTCGGTGTTCCCGCGCGATGTGGCGGTATGCACTCCTAACGGACACATCAAGCTGAGGATGGGCCTGGAATCGCGCAGAGGTGAAGAGGCCTGGATGTCTCGAGTCCTGGAGTCCATAGGAGAGCCGTGCATTGGGGAGATCAAGGAGCCAGGCACAGTCGAGGGCGGCGACGTCATACTGGCCGGCTCGGTCGCTTTCGTCGGGCTCTCACGCAGGTCGGACATCGACGGCGTAGGCCAGCTGGCAAGCATGCTGGGCGATATGGGATATGAAGTGCGAACAGCGCCGATCGGCGAAGCGTATCTGCACCTGGGCGGCGCGATGAGCGTCATCGGGCCGGAACGCGTCCTCTGCTGCCAGGGTGTGTTCCCCGACGGCTTCTTCAAGAGCTTCAGCGCAATCGAGGTCCGTCAGGAAGGCCCTGGCACCGGCAACGTGATATGCCTGCGCGAGAACGAGGTCATCGCCAACGCGGCCGAGGAGCTGACGACCATTCGAGCCCTGGAGCGTGAGGGCGTCACGGTGCACGGCCTCGACCTTTCGGAGTTCAGGAAAGGTGCCGGCGGGCCAAGCTGCCTGATCCTGCCCGTCGAACGGAAGTGACCGTGCATCACGGCCGATGAATAGAAAGCTGGAGGGACCGATGCAGAGGCCCTGCAACCTACCGCTGCGGGGCCTCGGCTAGCTGTTCCTCGACGTTCTGCGGCAAAGCATCCTGGTGCACCAGGATGCTGATCGTCTTGGCACGCACATACGCCTCCGATATGTAAACGTAGCCGTCCTTGGCTCCCGTCTCACCCCAGGAGTTCTTCGTGATGTAGTACTTCGTGCCGTTCTGGTCTCTGGCGATGCCAACGATGTGCATCAGGTGGTCGTCCGAGGACGTGTAGTTGTCGAATCCCTTCTGTCTCTGATCCTGGGCGACTTGGGCCTCCGGCTCCGGCGCATCGCAGAGGCTGTTTTTCTCATCGTCGCTGCGTTCATCCCAGCCTTCGGCGGGCCAGATGGCTACGCCTTTGCTGTGGCAGAAGCTCCGCTCGCTCACATCGCCATCCCAGGCTACGGAATAGCCATTGTCGATGGCATGATCGATCACCGCCATCAACTCGTCGAGAGGAACGTTGTAGCTGGCGTTGCGAGCCCAGTTGTCCGGTATCTCGATCGCGATCCACGTGTTGAAGGGATGGTGAGTGAAAGACGTGAGCTCCACGTAGTCGGCGGGTTCGACTCCCAGGGCATCTGCGAACGAGCGCGGCGTGTACGTCTTTCCCTCGTAGACGAACTCTTCCGGTACTTCGCCCAGGTAAGCGTCCAGAATGCCATCCACCGCATCCGGCCATACCGGGGTCAACTGGCGGTTCTGGATCAGCCCGTCCAGGGCGCCGCGCAACACCGCATGCAACTCCGAGTGGTCGTGAAGATCCGTGCCGTAGCGCCGGCCCTCATAAGCGTCTTCCGGCATCACGCCGTAGAGGCGGACAACGCGGATGACATCCTGGCCAAGACTACCCTGCCCCAGCACAGTGTTGCCGTGCAGCCGGACGTAGTTCTCCGCCTTCTGTGGATACGTCATCCTCACGAAGTACATCTCGGAGAGATCCAGCGTTACTCCGCCCATTCGCAACAGTTCGGTTTCGATGAACGACGTGGTCGCGAAGCTCCAGCACGTTCCGGTCCGCGCCTGGTTCTTCACCGGAGTCGTATTCACCTGTTCAACGACCTGGAACTTGAAACCGTTCGCTTCCTGCGCGGTACCGGCCGATGGCAGTCCGAGCGCGACGGCCAGCATTACGAGTAAGCTCCGAATCATGATGCCCCACCTTTGTTGGCGATTCGTTCTGGTGAACGCGGTCATGGCCGGAATCCTGGACTAGCGGGGTTCAGCCCCCAACTTCCCAGACCCCGTAGACCCGGAACTCCGGATTCCTCTGCGTGACATCCACGCAGATATCGCATGTATAGTGGCTGTCGCGCTGGAACACTCCAAGGTCGAGGCCCAGCCCGAAGTTCCGGGTGATGGGCACCTTGCCTCTGATCCATGTCCAGTGGACGAAGTGCCAGGCATCGTCTCCCTCCTGGACCGACCCATTCAGGGTGTAGAGGTACGTCAAACGGTAACGCAACGTCAGAACGTTCCGGCCCTTCCAGAAGAGGCCGGCACCGATGGCAGGTCCGCCGCCGGGACCGAAATCGTATTCCCGAAACCTCTCCTGCTCGAAGCCCGGAGGGAACTCCGCCAGGAAGGCGAACTCTGAGTTCACCGCGCCCAGCAGCATCAGGTACGCGTCGAGGGCGGTCCAAGCCTGCCAGGTGTCGGACAGGTTGAAACGAGAGAGAATCGAGGCACTGAAACTCTGATCGCCAAACTCATAAGCGTTGTTGTTCATGTAGTCGTAGTTCTGGGCGACGGTAAAGACGTGATGCACCTTGTCCGACTTCTTTAAGTCCGTCGTGTACAGGTTGCCGCGGATCTGAATGCGCCCAAGCGCCTGCTTCTCGGAGAAGTTCACCTGCAGTTGCATAAAGAAGTAATCGAAGGGATCACGGTTGTCGCCCACGAACGGGCTCCCATACCTGAAGTCGACCTCGAAGAAAGCGTTCGTCTGTGTGCTATCGGTAATCGACTTGCCTTCCCCGATCACTCTCACGCCCGCGGACAACTGGTTGGACAGTACCGATGGCATACGGTCAGGCGGATTCTCGCCGACCTGCGACCAGCGGCCCGATACCAGGCGGTTGAAGCCACGCACCGGACTTATCAGCAAGGCGCTGATCTCGCGCCACGTCCGCGCAGATCCCGTAGCCGTATTGTCCAGCACCGTCGAAGAGAGCCGATACGTCATCTCGCCGATGGCGGTGCCGCCCACGCTGGTGGCGATCCAATCGTTGATCGACATAGGGTGCGTCTCGCCGCAGCACTCCCACATGAAGCTGCCGGCGATGGCGAACGGTGCCGACTCCCAGTAGTTGAACCCGTTGGAACGGGCGGCGGTGTAGTACATGCTCCCGTGATACGGGTGAGCGAACATGTTGGTGGTGAAGTGGTTGTCATCCCAGGCGAAGCCATTCTTGATGTTGTTATACCAGCTACGAGGGTTGACCTGCGTGAAGCTGGCGCCTCGTAGGTACTCGTTGAAGGCCCAGACCACGTTGTTGATCGCGAAAACTTCGCCGATGGCCAGGCCCCAGCTCCGTCTCACGCCCCAAGCGTCGTGACGTTCATCAGCGGTCGTGTCTTCTTCGGCGACAACGCGTGGCGATGTCTCGCCGTCCGTCGTATCCACTCCCTGCGCTAAGGCGCGTGAGCCGGCGAGCCCGATCAAGCATATCAGCATCAAGCCGAGCCGCGTCAGATGAATCCTCCCCGCGGCGCTCATGGGTTCCACCTCAAGCCAAGCCGGATACTCCAGGCCGTCCCGCTGTCCACCGGACCCAGGCCGATCGCGCTCAGATCGACCTCTTCCGTGCTGATGAAACTGAACGCTGCCGACAGGTCGATGGCGAATTTCTTGGAGATCGCAAACTCGGCGCCAGCGAGGAGGCTTCCCTCGAAGCCGTTCACAGCGTCGGCCGCATTCTCCCCTTCCTCTTCGTCCTCGTCCAACTGGACCGGCTCCTCCGGCGCAAACGTATCGCCCTCGGGCCGGTAGCGGACCCCGCCCAACCGAAGCTCGAGGTACGGGAGAACCGATGTTTCTTGCTTGATCAACCACGTCCAGAGAAGGCTCGCTCCAACCTGGCTCACGCTCTCGTCGAAGGGCTCCACCACATCGAGCGATACCAGGTTGAACGCCAATCCGTAACGGAACTGGCCTTTCTGGTAGACGAAGCTGTACTCGCCGACTATGCCGCCATCGAGGACGTCGCCGAGGTCGCCGCCCATCTCCTTATAGCCCAACTCGAAGCCGAAAACGACTCCGTCCTGGGCTCGGACCTCGCCGGCACCCATCGCCATCAAGCTGGCAACTGCCATGAAGGCAAGACCAATACGTCTCGGCACCTCTGACCTCACTTTCCTGTTCTCATTAGGTAGGACGGATGCGATGAGCCCGGAGTCCCGGCCCGGAGCCCTGCATTTCCGTTGCCGAATCTAGACCTGAGGGCGGGAAAGGCAACCGTGGCCTACTTGCCAAATCCGGGCGCTGCCGCAACATTGGCCCGCGGATAGCTGGCAGCAGGAAAGATCGCGCGAATCCGACATTCGCGAACCTTTATATCCGAGCGCTCTCTTGAGCCTTGCCACACAGCCGCTCACAAAGATTCCAGCGAAGGTTGCCGGCCATCCCCTCACGCGCTTCGTGGGCGCGCTCGCGCTGCTGTTCATCTTCCTGATCGGTGTCAACGGCCTGAGCGACGCGTTCACGTCGCTTGGCGGGGGAGTCATCGATTCGTTCTTCGCCGCCACGCAGAACCCCTTCATGGGGCTGATGGTAGGCATCCTCGCAACGACCCTGGTCCAGAGCTCGTCGGTCACGACGTCGCTGATCGTCGCTCTGGTCGCCGCTCCGGTGCACCCCCTTCCTCTGCTCAACGCCATCCCTATGGTGATGGGCGCGAACATCGGGACGACAGTGACCAACAGCATCGTGTCTCTGGCGCACATGGGCAGGAAGGAGGAGTTCTACCGCGCATTCTCCGTCGCCACAGTACACGATTTCTTCAACTTCATGGCCGTCGCCATCCTGCTCCCTCTGGAGATGATGACCCATTACCTGCAGCGCACTGCGACCGTGCTCTCATCGCTGCTCATCGGTGTCGGCGGGATGGAATACGACAGCCCCATCAAAGGTGCGATCAAAGGGGCGTTGAAACCCATCAAGGATGCGATACACGCCGTCGTCGACTCGGAGAAACTGCAGGCGATCATCTTGATCATTGTCTCCGCGACGCTGATCTATGTCGCTCTGATGCTGCTGGTACGTGTGATGCGGCGAGCCATGCACTCGAAGGTCGAACTGATCGTCTCTCGTGGGCTGTACAAGGCGCCTGCCTTCGCGATCCTGGTCGGCATACTGGTGACGGCCATGGTGCAGTCCAGCTCGATCACGACATCGCTGCTCGTGCCGCTGGCCGGCGCCGGGCTAATCACGCTGCAGCAAGCGTTCCCCATCACCATCGGCGCGAACATCGGAACGACGGTGACGGCACTCCTGGCAGCACTGGCCGTGACGGGGCCCAACGCGCAATGGGGCATCGCCATCGCGCTCGTTCACCTGTTCTTCAACATGAGCGCTACTTTGCTCATCTATCCTGTGGAGAGAATCCGCGACATCCCGCTCAGGGCGGCGCGGCGGCTTGCCGCCGTCGCGGTACGCTCCCGATAGTACGCATTCCTATATGTTGTGCTATTATTCTATGGGCTGCCGGGCCTGTTCGCGCTCCTGAACCGGCTCCTCGGGTAGCCTCGGAGGCAAGTCATGCTACACGAACTGCTCAGCATCTTTCGTTCGGATAAGCCGCTGGCCAGCATGGGCCGTAACTTCGCCCAGATGTTGCGGCTCACATACGAGATGACCGTCGAGGCGGGCGATATCTATTTCGGGGAAACTGCGTCGCCTGATGAGCGGACCCAGATTTACAAGCGGGACGTGCAGGTCAACAAGCTGGAGCGGACGATTCGCAAACAGGTGATCGCTCACCTCTCGCTGGCAGGCAGCTCGGCCTCGCTGCCGTATTGCCTGCTGCTCATGAGCCTGGTCAAGGATGTGGAACGGCTCGGCGACTACGCTAAGAACCTGTCGGAGGTCCGGGAATACCACCCCGAC
>JAZGAL010000056.1:0-4034 GCA_036475815.1 Gemmatimonadota bacterium | reverse complement strand
TCGAAGTCTGTGGCCGAGATCGACAAGGACCGCATCGCAACGGTCATCACACTTTGTGCTGAGGAAGTGTGCCCCATCTTCCCCGGCCCGGTGGAACGCTTGCACTGGCCTTTCCCGGATCCAGCCGCTGCGTCCGGGAGCGAAGAAGAGAGGCTCGCAGCCTTCCGCCAGGTGCGGGAGCGGATCCGCTCCAGCCTAGAGGAGTTTTTCCGCAACGAAGCGCAGTGATCCTTTGCCGGGTAGTCGGACAACGCGAGACGATGCTGCAGCAGAAGGACACATGGCGGTCGGCGGCGGCCACACCTCAGCACTCGACCGCTTCCAAGACCGCATCGCTCCCGGCGAAGTACCTGCGCTTGGCCCAAAGGGCGACGTTTACCAGGCCGATCAGGACGGGTACCTCGACCAGCGGTCCGATCACCGCCGCGAACGCGGCCCCGCTCGCGATCCCGAACGTCCCCACCGCCACCGCGATGGCAAGCTCGAAGTTGTTCGAGGCTGCGGTGAAGGAGAGCGTTGCCGTCTGGGGATACGTGGTGCCGATCTTCCGGCTCATGACGAACGACAATCCGAACATGATCACGAAGTAGAGGAGGAGCGGCACCGCGATGCGCACCACGTCCAGCGGCAGTTGCACGATCGTCTCGCCCTTGAGGGAAAACATCACCACGATGGTGAAGAGCAGCGCGATCAGCGTGATGGGACTGATGGCCGGAATGAACCGGGTCCGGTACCACTCATCGCCCTTCACCCGTCGGAGGACCAGGCGCGTGAGAAACCCTGACAGGAACGGGATGCCGAGATAGATGAACACGGACTGCGCGATCTCGCCGATCGTGATGTGAACCCGCGTCCCCTCCAGCCCCAACCACCCGGGCAGCACCGTTATGAAGAAGTAGGCATATACCGAGTAGAACAGGACCTGGAAGATGGAGTTGAAGGCGACCAGGCCCGCCGCGTACTCGGTGTCCCCCTCCGCCAGGTCGTTCCACACGATCACCATCGCGATGCAGCGCGCGAGCCCGATGAGGATCAGGCCGACCATGTATTCGGGGTAGTCGCGCAGGAAGATGATCGCGAGAGCGAACATGAGCGCTGGCCCGATCAGCCAGTTCTGCACCAGCGAGAGGCCGAGCACCTTCACATCGCGGAAGACCCGGCCGAGCTCCTCGTAGCGCACCTTGGCCAGCGGCGGGTACATCATAAGGATCAGGCCGATGGCCAGCGGGATGGAGGTCGTGCCGATCTGGGTGACGCTGTTGATAGCGTTCACCGGTCCGGGCCACAGGTACCCGACGGCGACCCCGGCGGCCATGGCCGCGAAGATCCACAGCGTGAGGTAGCGGTCGAGTAGCGACAGGCGCCGTGCTACGTGGGGCGCTGCGGTCGCCAGTCTGGCTTCCACTCCGTCACGCAAAGTGCTCATCGCTTCCCCTCCCTGACGCCCGGCGCTGCCCCCGCGGCGGGCGCTCCGCCGGCCGAGGCTACGAAGCTGCGGGCGCTCGATTCCGCAGAGCGCTCTGCGCGCATGGGGTACACGATCCTGCGCGCGGGGGAGCCGGTTTGTTTGGTAGGCGGATCACGTTTACCCGCATACGCGCATAGCAATATAGAGCACGCTGAAGCCGGGCGCTGATTTGCACAAGGTGCCACTGACGCCACGCCAAAGCGTCGAGCGAAGTTGCGCCTCTACCGGCTCGCAGCGGCAGTAGAGCATAAACATCGTTCGGTTGCGCGCCTGACCGCGCGTCCGTAGGCTTCGAACAGTCCTCGCCCGATCTCGCCTCGCACGCACGCTCAATCAAGCCGCGATGTTCGCTGTTACATTAGCGCTCCTGTCACTTGTCGCCCCCGCCGGCGAGTCATCAGGAGCTGCCCCAGACACGCTGTTCGAGCTGCGGCCAGGGGTGACCTCGACCGCGCCGACGATCGACGGCGCCATCGACTCGCTGGAGTGGGAGCCGGCGGCGATCGCCGACGGCTTCATCCAGTTCCAACCCGACCTTGGCAGTCCCTCCACGTTTCGTTCCCAAGCCCAGGTCATGTACGACGAAGGCCATCTCTATGTCGCTTTTCGTTTCTTCGATTCGGAGCCGCCGACCGCTCAACTCACCCGACGCGACGCGGACCTGGAAGACGACGACGCGGCGATCATCCTGCTCGACAGTAACAACGACCACCGCTCCGCTTTCTTCTTCATGACCAACGCTCTGGGAACCCAAACTGACGGGCAGGTGACCAACGACGGCAGAACGGTGGACAGAACCTGGGACGCAACCTGGCAGTCGGCCGCACAGCTCACGGATTTCGGCTGGACGGTCGAGATCGCGATCCCATTCACCTCGATCGGCTACACGGCCGGCGAGGACCAGACGTGGGGCATCAACTTCGGTCGAACCCGGCGCCGCAACCTGGAGCTCAGCTATTGGGCGGGCCCACTGGATCAACAGTTCCGGGTATCCCAAGCCGGAGCACTTCTCGGTCTCGACATCGCACCGCCCGAGCGTCGCCTGCGGGTCATCCCATACGGCCAGTCGCGCGTGGAGGAGGGCCGGCACGTCCGCTGGGATGCCGGTGGCGACGTGCGCTATGCCGTAACGCCCGACATGGCGGCCTACCTCACGGTGAATCCGGACTTCGCCACCATCGAGGCCGATCAGGAGCGGATCAACCTGACGCGCTTCGAGCTCTTTCTGACGGAGAAGCGGCCGTTCTTCTTGGAGAGCGCGCAGCAGTTCCGACAGCGCATTCGCACCTTCTACACGCGGCGCATCGTCGACCTCAGCGTCGGCGGCCAGGTCCTGGGCAAGCAGGGGCCGTGGACCATCGCGGGGCTGGCGACCCGGTCGCAGTTCCCGGTCGAGTCCCCCGATAGCGGCCCGGGTTTCGTCGAGTCGCCTTCGGCCATCTATGCCGTCGGCCGCGTGCAGCGGGACATCTTCGGTACCTCCAACATCGCGCTCATGGCGGCTAACCGCTCGCTCGAGGGAGTGAATCAAGGGTCGCTGGAGATGGACGCCACCCTGTTCTTCACGAAGACACTGGGCATGACGGGCCAGGCGGTCCAAAGCTGGGGCCTGTTCGGCAACGGGACCTGGGCGTACTTCATTCGCCCGGCATACGATTCGCCGACCAGCCACTTCCACGTTCGCTACACCTACCTGGGCGACCATTTCGCCGAGAACGTCAACGCGATCGGGTTCATCCGTGACGATAACCGGCGCGAGCTGGACTCGGCGCTGGAGCACACGTTCTGGATCGGTAGCGGCGCGATCGAGCGCATCATCTACGACTCGAACTACAACATCTACTGGAGCGTGAGGGGGCTACTGCGAAGCTGGCAGATCGATCAGGGCATCGAGATCGACTTCCGCAACCGCATAAGCATGGAGGCGACTTACCAGGAGGAGTTCAAGCGGTTCGAGAAGGACTTCCGCAACCGTCAACTTGGGGTGGAGCTCGGGTACAACACCCGGGAATTCCAGTCGGCCCAGATCGGATACCGCGCCGGTAGGAACTTCGACTTGGACTTCCAGCTCTGGGCGGCGGAAGCCGCGTACAAGGTGACTCCCCAGCTTGCCGTGCAGTACGAGCTGCAGCGACTCCTGCTCAAGCCCGACCCGGAGGATGAGAGCACCTGGATCCACGTCCTGCGCGCCGACCAGTTCTTCACCAAAGATCTGTTCGTGAAGGTGTTCTTCCAGACCAACTCGGCGATCGACCGGCGTAACGTTCAGGTGGTCGCCGTCTATCGCTATCGCCCACCCTTCGGCACCCTCCAATTCGCCTACCAGCGCGGCACGGCCGAGTTCGGCGAGCGCTCGCAGCAAGGCAACACATTCTTCTTCAAGGTTTCGGCGGTCTTCTAAGGAGACTCCACCTTCCCGGAGGCGTTGCAGAATGACGAGCGCACGCGGGAACCCCCGGCCGATAGGAGCGCGTTAGTCAGGTATGAGCGGGTTGAAGCGGAACGCGGTCCAGTTTGGCTCGTTGCTCGGCGGTGCGACGGCTGCACTGACAAGCACCGCCGCGAG
>JAZGAL010000055.1:0-4674 GCA_036475815.1 Gemmatimonadota bacterium | reverse complement strand
ATCACGCGGGCTTCGTGCTGCTCGTCGGCACACCGAGCGCGCTCGCGCCGCACAGGGTGGATCATGCTGGATCGACTGAGCGCCAGCTCCGATCAGGGCAATCGTTGACTTGAATAGGCTCGCATTGCATCTGTCGGTCCAAGGTGCGGGCACGCCCCGTCGTCGGGTGTTCGTGCCGATGTTGGAGATTCATTCAGTGTCCTCAGCGCCTTCTCAAAATCGATCTTTCCGATCCTGAGTTCGCTGAAGTTGATTCCTGCCGTTGAATCCGCCGCAATCAGGGACGCCATATCCAGACTTCTCCGTAGGCAGTTGTAGGCACCTTCTCGAGCCACGAACGCAATCTGCGCCCCCGAAAGCCCCTCAAGCTGCTTAGCGAACGCCGCCTTGTCGAAGGGATCCGTGATCGGCATCTCCCTTGTATGAATCTCAAAGATCTTCTGACAGCCTCGCCGTGTGGGCTTCTTGACCTCCAGGGTGTAGTCGAATCGACCTGGGCGACGCAGCGCTTCGTCGAGAAGGTCCGGGCGGTTTGTGGAGGCCAAGACTCGGACGTTTCCGTAGTCCTCGATCCCATCCATCAGTGTTAATAGTTGAGTAACGAAGCGAGAATCCAAGCGAGCGACCTCGTCGCTGGAGCGCCGCTGGGCAACGGAGTCGATTTCATCGAAGAATATGACCGCGGGTGTGAATTCGCGAGCTTGCTCAAAGACATTCCGCAGATTCTCTTCCGATTGGCCGTGGTACTTGTTCAGCAACTCTGGGCCTTTGACGGGAATGAAGTGAGCTTTGATTTCATTGGCGATGGCCTTAGCAATGAGGGTCTTCCCGCAACCTGGGGCTCCATGCAGCAGGATTCCCTTGTGGGGTTTCACCTTGAGGAATTGGAACAGCTCCGGGTGTTTCAGCGGGAGCTCGATGACTTCGCGGACGGTTTGGAGAATGTCATCTATTCCGCCAATGTCGTCGAACTTCACAGCTGGGATAAAGCGGCGTGTTGGAGCTTCCTCTTGTTGTTGTTCCTCGTCACCCCAGACCCCGAACGCTAAGTGCATTCTGTCGTCTTCGAACTTCTTTGGCACGATGCCAACGGGCTTCTGCTCTATGGTTTGTCCCTCGGTACCCTGCTCATGTCGGATTTGCCAGTTGTCGGAATCTGTTACGTCTATGGTGTCAGGAAGCCCGCCAACAGCGGCCGCGGCCTTCTTGAGGTCGAACACCGGACAGAGATCCAACTTCTTCAGCTTCGCCTCACGGTTCAGAGCTGCCATGATTGCGTGCTTGTCGATTCGCCACACCGTCGGGGAGACGAACGTCCCGAATTGGAACCAATACCGGTGCCGACCGTCTAGGTAGTGCGGAGAAGAAGGCAAGTATCGATTGATGATGTCAAGAAACTTGCAGCCCCAGCCTTCCGTGTCTCCATACAGCCGACAGTGATCATCTGGGATGACAGCAGACGCGTACTGGTTGCCGCACTCCGCGACCATGATAAGTTGCCGCAGTACGCCAAATTCGACCTGCGACCCGTCCAACAGCAGTTCACTTCCCTTCCATCCGCGCACCACGGTCCAAAGGGTTTCAACTTGCTTATACCGCCTGCGGAATTCCTGTTTCGTAATGTGGACGCTGTTGACTCCAACCTTGCCGCGTGCGGGGGTAAGGGACGCCAACCTCTTGGC
Source organism: Gemmatimonadota bacterium (assembly GCA_036475815.1). Classification (GTDB taxonomy): domain Bacteria; phylum Gemmatimonadota; class Gemmatimonadetes; order Palauibacterales; family KS3-K002; genus JBDHGH01. The sequence goes on along the minus strand of JAZGAL010000055.1, from coordinate 2,992 downwards.
CTGACGGATGGCCTGCTTGTAATTCCTGGAGGTTGACTCTGGAAACTTGATTGTGACGAGGCACTTCATGGTGTGTGTTCCGTGTTTCGTCTAGTCGAGTAGAGCCCTCGTGCACGTGAGCCGTCGGGTGGAGCTGGCCAGCGTACCGAGCTCCCACTGTCCCTGCTGCTCAGCCTGGGTCAGCGCCTGTGGGCTCGGGTAAGGCATCGCCACAGCTCCAGCTGCCGGTGCCACTCCGGCTCGCTCATGATGGATCGCAGCTGCCGCTCGCTGACCGGATCCCGGCCCGTTGTGGTCAGCGGCAGCCCGAGGATCGCCTCCTGGATCGGGGGCCCGAGGAGCACCAGGTTCATGATCTGGGTCATCCGTGCTCGGGTGACGCCCAACATGCGAGCTGCCGCAGCCATGTTTTTCAGTTCCCCAGTGCGAATCATTCCATCGACCGTATACGCAACGCCGAGCAGTCGGGCCACACGTGGGATGCGGCCTCGAGATGACGGCTCGGCGCGCCTTGTTGAGCCAACGCCAAAGCTGACGCTGTAAGTCGATTGGGGCAGCGCAGCGGTCTTCACGATGATTCTCCCAGTTCGGAAGCCAGCTCCCCGAATCCCGAGAGCCGCCACGCGATGGCCAGCTCCTGGGTCGACGCGTCGTAGTCGATTCGTTCGATCAGCAGCTTCAACATCCGCTCGCGCTCGGGCATCAGCAGCGCGTCCCAGATCGGATCGAACGCTTCCAAGGCCCGGGCTAGGTCGTCCCGGTCAATCGCCTGAGCATCGAAAGTCGCTAACTCGTCCGGAATCTCCTGTTGGCGGGTCTCAAGCTTGGCCCAGTGCTCCTGCGCCTTGTTCAGTTCGCTGGCGATGGCATCGGCGGCGGGACCGTTGGAACGGGATAGTGCACTGACCAGCCGCTCGACATCGGCGCGGGCGGTGACGAGACCCCGCTCCAGCCGTTTCTTCTCGGCCTTCAGGCCCCGCCGCAGAGCCTTCACCTGTGCTACCGCCTGACGGAACGTCTCCTCCTGCAGTTCGAGGTTGGCCGCGATCCTCTTGATCTGATCGACGATGAACCGCTCGACCTTAGCGGCCGGGATCGATTTGGTCGGGCAAGTATCGTGACCACGTTTCTGGGCCTTGGAGCATGTGTAGTAGCGGTACAGCCGTCCACGCGGCCGGCTCCAGGTTGGGACCATGGCAGCGTCACACGACGTGCAGCGGAACAAACCGCGTAGCGGGAACGCCTGTCCGTTGCGCGCTGACGCCCCGCCAGTGGTCCGGTTCTCCCCCATCAACCGCTGCGCCTTCTCGAACAGCGCCTGCGGAACGATGGCCTTGTGCTCACCGGGGAAGGTCTCGGCGCCGAGCCTCTGCCTGCCGATGTTGAGCGGGTCCATAAGCAGCCTTCGCAGGCTGATCCTGTTCCACTGACCGCCGCCGCAGCGACGGCCAGTCTTGGCGACCCATTCCTTCTGCCGCCAGCCTCGCCGGTTGAGTTCCTGGGCGACACGGACCAGCGAGGCTGTGTCCGCGTACAACTCGAAGATCGCCCGGACTAGTTCGGCTTCGTCCTTATTCACCACCAGGCGGCCGCCTTCGATTGCGGTGTCGTAGCCCAAGGGTACGAAACCGCCGGTCCACTTGCCGCGCCGACGCGCTGACTCGATCTTGTGCCGGGTCCGTTCAGCGCCCAGTTCGCGCTCGTACTGCGCGAAGCTGAGCAGCACGTTCACCATCATCCGCCCGTGCGGCGTGGTCGTGTTGATAGATTCGGTGACCGAGACCAGCGCGATGCCGTGCTGCTCCAGGAATTCGTGGACCGCCAGGAAATCGCCAAGCGAACGGCTGAGGCGATCGAGCCGGTACACAACGACCGCGTCAAACCGCCCGGCCTCGGCATCCTCCAGCACGCGCCGGAGCGCAGGACGGTCCGTAGTCCCGCCACTGAATCCACCGTCGTTGTAGCACTCTGGAAGAACGTACCAACCCTGGTCGGCCTGGCTATCGACATAGGCTTCGGCCCGCTCCCGCTGATTGTCGAGGGAGTTGAAGTCTCGGCCCAAACCCTCGTCCGTGGACTTGCGGGTGTAGATAACACAGCGGACTCTGGCCGGGTGGATGGCTTCCGCAACAGCAGACCGGTTCCGACGCACTCGGGGCATCAGCGCCTCTTCCTTTGGGTCAGGCCGAAGAACAGCAGGCCGTTCCACCTCTGCCCGGTGACCGCCCGGGCCACCGCCGACAGCGATCGATATTGCCGACCCTCCCACTCGAATCCGTCCTCACGGGTCAACACACGGAGCTCGCGGTCGTGGTACTCGCGCGTGAGAACTGTTCCCGGTGACGGTAAGCGAGGATCGCGGACGGGGCGCTCGGGCTCGGCCTGGAGCTTCGCCGCCTCGCGGGTCACGCAGATCGCTGGCCCAGGCGTCCTGGCGCGAATGAATCCTGCGTGAGGCTCTACAACCTCGATCCGGGCCTTGGCCCAGTCCGAGAGACCGCCATAGGCTAGCTCTTGGACCCGCCAAGCCAGCCGTTTCCACAGATAGTCCCGATTTCGGCTGCGGGTGGGCCCGCCGTACAGCCGCTCCCACTCTCGGCGGAGCTCTGCCACAGTCATCTGGCGGAGACGCTGGATTTCACGAAGCAACCGCTTGTCCATCCTGCTGGTTTTCCTGGACAACAGGAGGGCTCGGGTGGCGCGGAGAGTCAAGGCAATTCTGCCGGCTGGGGCAGAGAAACGGCGACTTTTCAGCCTTTTTGTGTCAACATCCCCATAGGGACACGCCCAGGAGCGGCTTCGGCCCTCACGATTGGTAAACCACGACATGCGGCACACAATCGCCTTGGTCCTCAATGATGATGGGCATTCCGGGGGCACGTCCCGGGTTCCCCGACGCGTCAATGGGCATTCCATGGGCACGTTTCGACCCGAAAAACGCCATCGGCGAGCACGGTCGCAGCAGCCAATCCTGACCTAACTTGTTGAACGG
>JAZGAL010000054.1:0-2541 GCA_036475815.1 Gemmatimonadota bacterium | reverse complement strand
CTGAAGTACGGCAGCGACTGTGATGGGGATCGGACGTCCGATGCCGTGGTCGCGACCCGGCTGAGGGTCACTGCCTTGCCCGGCGGCACCGGCTGGGTCGTAAAGGCCACAGAGACCACCGCCACGGAGCCGAGAGCATACCTCTGCCGCATCCCGCAGCGAGGCAAGCGGGTGGCGAAGCCCATGGGCGAGTTCATCGCGCCGGTCCGGCTGGAGTTCAGTTACCAGCCGAATCCGTAGAAGACATCGCAGGCCACGTATCGGCGCACCCGATCTTCGAGCACCTCTGCCTTGAACGCAAAGACGCTGCGATCGCTGGGCTACATTCAGTGAGGAAGCGAAGGGGAAGGCCCGTGTAACAACCGACGGGGCGGTTCCTTCGGGGCCGCCCCTTGCCTGCATCTGGCCCCTCCACGCTCCTGATCTCGTCCTCCGACCATACGCCGCAGAATAGAGGGTTTCCCGACTTGCGGCGGCCCATCCCTCGACTGAGGGTTCATAGATCGAGGCCCTAGAGCCTCCTGGCTGCTCGGTGGTCCACGACTGCGCTGAGCAGACGCCCCGCGTAGGACGCCTGCTTGACCGCACTCCCCGATCTGCGAGTCACTTGCACCTGCGGGAGGTCACTATGCTTGCCCAGAGAAGTACCGCGTGCGCCGCAGCCCAGACTGCGCCGGGAGCGTACGCGTTCTTGAGTCCCCCACTCGACCGCATCCGTTTCCCCGCGGCGGTATGTTTGCTCGCCGCGCTCGTGCTTTCTTGCGCCGCGGCCGCCTGTTCCACGAACGGCGATCCCGTCGTCGAGCGCAGCTCCGCTATCGGCGTCAGCTACTGCTGCGGCTCTGAGGCGTTCACCCTTCTAATCGATGCTGAGCATCACAACGTCGATTCAGAGGCCGACCCGCCCCGCGGAATCCTGTTCGACTCCAATCGGGATGGGACGGTTGAGCTATACGAGATTCGGGCGGACGGGACCGAACGCCGCCTCACGCGATCCCGCGAGGGCGAATTCAGCCGGACTCCGGCGTGGTCGCCGAACGGATCACGCATCGTCTTCCAATCCGGAACGAGGAGGACAGGTCCCCTTGCCCTCTTCGTGATCGACGCGGACGGCACAGGCCAGCGTTTGCTGGTGGGTGGCGAGGAGAACTTCTTCAGCCCTGACTGGTCACCGACCGGTGACCTCATCGCCTTTAGGGTGGATCGCGGCGATTCTACGGTCCGGGTCGACGCAGTGGCCCCGGACGGCTCCGGAAGGCGTGAGCTGATCGCGGAGCCGGCCTGGTCCCCGGCTTGGTCTCCCGACGGAGAGGAGATCGCGTACGTGGCCTCGGGGGACGGCACCTGGAACCTCTTCCTGATCGCTCGCGACGGCTCACGTCGTCGCCAGCTGACCCACTTCGTGGGCGAGGCCGGCGCCGGGGGCCCCGCCTGGTCGCCAGATGGTCTCCGCATCGCCTTCAACTCGGACGAGGATGGTAACTCAAACATCTACGTCATCGATGCGGATGGTACGGATCTGCACCGACTGACAAGCTCCCCGGCGATGGAGGCGGGCCCGAGCTGGTCGTGCGACGGCCAGTGGATCGCCTTCCACTCCGATCGTGACTCTTCGTTCGAGGGTGAGGAGATGTCTCGGGGTTTCGAGATCTACCTGATGCGACCGGATGGCAGCGACGTCCGCCGCCTGACGAACAACACGGCGACGGATGCGCATCCGGATGCGTGTTAGCCGTGGCGGTCGAGCGGGCTTCGGCTTCGCAGGCTGAAGGTCTCCGACTTCAACGCCGGACGCCTCCGAGGGTTAGCCTCTGAGTGTGCGAGGTTGCTGTGCCAGGTGCGCACTCGAAGTGGACCGCCACGCTACTGATCGCAGCGGCCCCTGGGGGGGGGTAGGTAGCCACCCCGAAACCTGGGACTCCAACGCTGGGACTCACGCAAGCAGCGAGCGCCTACTTCTCACCTTCCGCTCGACCCACTCCGGGCCGAGTAGCCCCTCCACGCTCCTGATCTCGTCCTCGTAAGGCAGGGGTGCTTGGCTGGATCGTAGCAGCGCCCTTGCGGGCTCACGCCGTCTTGCTCCCCTGCTTCCGCCACACCAGGTTTGCTGAAGCGCAGATCGCAAGCTGAAGCCTCGCGAGGTACAGGCGGAGTCGGCCGATGCTCGACCCACACGAGGCTCTCCACAAAGAGCTGAGCAACCGCTACGAGCTCGAGGAAGTGCTCGGCGAGGGCGGCATGGGGACCGTCTACCTGGCCCGGGAACGGAAGCACGACCGGCCGGTCGCCATCAAGACCATACCTCCGGATCAGACGAGCGAGGAGGTCCGGAAGCTGTTCGAGCGCGAGATCAGTATCACCGCGCACCTCCAGCACCCCCACATCCTCCCCCTCCTGGACTCGGGCATAGCCGGCGAGACGCTCTACTACGTGATGCCGTTCGTGGAGGGTGAGTCGCTGCGGCAGAGGCTCGATCAACAGGGTCAGCTGCCGCTGGAGGAGGCTCTCCAGATCGCCCGGGAGGTGGCCAGCGCGCTCGGC
>JAZGAL010000053.1:0-2176 GCA_036475815.1 Gemmatimonadota bacterium | reverse complement strand
AGCGGCCCGAGGAGTACGCCATCATCCTCACCTTCGGCCTGGCGCTCTTTCTGCAAAACGCCGCCTTGTGGTCGCTGGGGGCCTACGAATACACACCGGTGTCCTTCTGGGAGGGCTCCAAGCACGTTTTCGGCGACCTCTACCTCTCCGGCGACCGCCTGTTCGCCGCCGGCATGGCGGCGCTGCTCATCGCCGCAACCCTGCTCATCGTCTACCGCACTTGGCTCGGCCACGCCCTGATGGCGACCTCGCAGAGCCGGGTCGGGGCCTCGGTGGTGGGCATCAGCGTGGTGCGCATGAACGTGGTCGCCATCGGGCTCGCGGGCATGCTGGCGGCGGCGGCGGGGTCACTGCTGGGACCGATCTTCCTGATCTATCCCGACGTGGGCACGGTGCCGGTGGTCAAGGCTTTCGTCATCATCGTGCTCGGCGGCATGGGCTCGATCCCCGGCGCCGTCGTCGCCGCCATCCTGCTGGGCGTGATCGAGAGCCTGGGCTCGATCTACATCTCGGTGGCCTACCGCGACGTCTACAGCTTCCTGGTGCTGATCCTGGTGCTGCTGGTGCGCCCCCACGGCATCTTCGGACAGCGGGAGCGCCGCGCGTGACCCGCTTCGAGCGCGCGACGGCCATCGGGGCGCTGGTGCTGGCGGCGGCGGTGCCACTGTTCTTTCAGGACTACTTCCTCAGGGTGGCGGCGACGGCGCTCTACTTCGTGGTGCTGGCCTCGTCGTGGAACCTGCTGGTGGGCTACACCGGCCAGCTCTCGCTCGCCCACGCGGCGTTCGCCGCGATCGGCGCCTACACCGCCGGGCTCCTGCACCGCTACACCGGCCTCAACCCGATCGCCGGCGTGCTCGCGGGCGGCCTGATGGCCACGGCGGTGGGCTTTTTCCTGGGCCGCATGTGCCTCCGGTTGCGGGGCCCCTACTTCGCCCTCATGACCCTCGGCTTCTCGGAGATCCTGCGCTTGGTGCTGCAGATCGAGTACAAGTTCACGCGCGGTTCGCTGGGCCTGCAATTGCCCTACCTGTACGGCGCCGACAGCGTCGATCACAGGCTCGGTTACTATACCATGCTGGGCCTTGCTGTGATCGTCCTCGTGGTGCTCCACCGCATCGTCAACTCCGAGGCCGGCCTTTACCTGAAGGCGATCCGCGAGGACGAGGACGCGGCCGCCGCCATGGGCGTCGACGTCGTCAAGTGGAAGGTCAACGCCTTCGTCATCTCGGGCCTCTTCGCCGGGCTCGCCGGCGGCGTCTACGCCCACCTCTTCGTCAACGTGATCGCGCCGCAGATGCTGCTGCTGAGCGAGATGGGCCTGATCCTGGCCATGACCATCGTCGGCGGATTGGGGACGCTCACGGGCCCGGTTCTGGGCGCCGTGGTCCTGGTCTTCCTGCAGGAGGAGCTGCGCGGCATCAGCCCCCATGCCCACCTGCTGCTGTTCACGATCCTGGTCATCCTGGTCATGAAGTTCTACCGCCGCGGCTTGTTCGGCCTCGTTGGCGACGCCCTAAAGAAGCGCGGCTGGCTCGCCAAGACGCCCCCCATCACCGCCGAGTGAGCGGTCCCGGCCACGCCGCGCCACACTGTCGAATGTTCTTGATGCGGTGGACGTCTCCCACCACTGGCATCGCGATGTGAAAAAGTGCGGTTGCTGTTGCGGAGCCACGTGAGCCTGCTTATGGCTAAAACTCGCCGTCGGAGCCTCCTCAGCGATACGCCCGCTTTGGCCCCAGAACCGGACATCCCGGTGTCGATGTCCGTTTTCATGCGGATTACGTCTGCTTAGCCCTTGCCGCCTCAACCGTTCGATGCAACACAGGCGTTAAATCTTTCTGCCGGCGTTTCGAATTCTAGTGTTTTGCGTGGCCATTCGTTCAGCTGCCGGGCCAGCACTAGGATGAATCGCCGCTCTGCTCTTTAAGATAGAGCTCAATCCGCGCATCAACACATTGAACCGGAATAGCCCAACCGACCAAGGTGGCCCCTATAGGTGCTGGGCGGAAATAACCGGCATGAACCAAACGGCTTCAAATGCTCGAATCGAAAGAATCCAACCGCGATGAGTTTTCGCGAAGGACAGGCCGCGAAGGTCCGATCGGCTACGCCCGGACGTCGAGCAGAAGCTTCCCTGCGACGCCCCGGCCTTCGAGCCTGGCGTGCATGCCAC
>JAZGAL010000052.1:0-2028 GCA_036475815.1 Gemmatimonadota bacterium | reverse complement strand
CGCATGCGGCGGGTAATCGATTTTGCGAGGAACCACGACAGCCTGTTTCTGATGCTGATGTGGCTGTTTAATCGGCGTGGATGGAAGAGTTTCATCGTGGGGTGAGTGACTCGCCTGAATTTGCTGCGACAAGTCCGGATACGTGTGCATGGTTATTTCCGACGGCAGCCGACCGCATCCCCGAGTTAGCAACGTTGCATAACCCACCCTTGGGGGCTGCCTCGTCTCAATAGAATCGGGAGATGGGCAAATCCGACTTCATCTTCAGGTTCCGTGTCCGCAACTGGTCGGTGTACAACCGCGCGCCGGTCGGCAGAGGCAACCTGACCCTCTGGATTGACCAGCAGACCCCTGTGCCTGACTACACCACCGTGAGCCGACGCCAGGGCGGACTCGCGCTCAAGCTGGGACCAGCGCCCGCTTGCGAGCCGCGCCACGTCGTGATCGACGCGACTGGATTAAAGGCTTTCGGCGCTGGCGAGTAGTACGTCCGCAAGCACAGTATGGGCCCGGGACGGCGCCGAACCTGGCGGAAACTGCATCTCGGCGTGGACGGGAAGACGAAAGATATCGTGGCGGTCGATCTGACAACGTGCGGGGTCCACGACAGCTCTCACCTGCCGGCGTTGCTCGACCAGGTGGCCGGTCCGACGCAATGCCCGTCCGAACCGAGTCAAGGACCCGCCGCCGCATCGGGTGGAACGCGATGCAGTGCTGCAGCGCATCAAGGAGGAAGGGCGGTACGGGTGGCGTACCGCGAGCGGGGCGACCCGCCAGAGGCTCGCCGAGAACGCGGTCTACCGATTCAAGGCGCTGGTCGGGGTGAAGCTCGCCGCTCGGAAGTTCGAGAACCAGCAGGTCGAAGCCCTGGTGAAGTGCCAAGTGCTGAACCGCATGGCCTAGCTTGGGACGCCGCGCTCGGAGCGCGTTCGGCTGGGTTGATCCGTCCGGAGTGTGGGGACGGCGGGAGCGGCTGGGCCGAGCCCGGGTTCTGCAACAACGCCGCCCCACGCCGTAGTCCAACGATCCGCAGCGCCGATGTCGGTATTCGTGACTCGGGAGGCGGCCGGCGGGAGTGATGCGGAAAAGAACTATCGACTCTACTGCGTCCAGTACCACGGCTCTCGGGGCAACGGCAGAGGCATCAACGACACGGCCGGCGGCCTGTCCGTGTCGCCGAAGAACCACGTGTACGCCGAGGAAATGAGTCAGCTCAGCGACGGGGAACTCAGCATGGCGATCGCCGAGGGCGGCGATGCGGTGCAGAAGTCGGGGCTCATGCCTCCCTGGGGCGGGACCTTGTCCGCACAGGAGATCGACGACTTGGTGTTGTACCTCCGGCAGCCATGCCAGTGTGAAGCCGGCGGCTGAGCGTCGATGGGACTCCCGGCTGGAACCTCCTTCAGCGCCGGGTATTCCAGAATGAGCCATGTCGTGCTCAGCCGCGGAGAATCGTCCACAGGCCGATGACAATAAAGCCGCAGCCCGCGATCCACGAGAGGACCTTCTCGTTCAAATGCGCCGACACCAGGGAGCCCGCCAGCACGGCGATTGCCGAAGCCAGTACCAGGGCCGAGGCTGACGCCACGAAAACGGTGAGTTTGGGGTTGGCGGCTTTCGCCGCGTACAACAATGTGGCGAGCTGCGTTTTGTCACCAAGCTCAGCAACGAAGACGGTGCCGAAGACAATTGCGAACAGCTTTAGATCCATCGGTGCTGAGCCTCCGTATAGGCCGTGATTGTTTGATGGTTCGCGGAAGAGTACCAGCCATTCGTCCCAGAGCGGGGCGCGCGACCAGCGAAGGGAGCAAGGAGCAACGGGCCAGGCAAAGAGTCTGCCACCACCCACTGAGTTATTGTGAGGCTGCGCAGCGAAACGCGCCTCTTGCGGGTGTGGAGGCGGTCGCTCGCGAACCCGATGCAGAACCTGAAAAACTGGCATCGAAACGCCTATCGTTGTCCTCCTACCTTTGATCTGGATCAATGTTGGCGAGGTGAGAGCGTGTTTTCCTCTGCAATCGTGATCGA
>JAZGAL010000051.1:0-4551 GCA_036475815.1 Gemmatimonadota bacterium | reverse complement strand
GGCATGGCCCGCTCGCCGCTGGCGCGCGACTCGAAGCTCAGCGTGAAAAGTTCGCCGAAGAGGGAATGCCCGATGGCGGTGAGCAGCTCACCGTACTTGTCCTCTATCCATTCGAGGGCGAAGGCGCTGGGTGTCGCGACCACCAGCATGTCGCTTGATAGGCCCACACCACTGGTCGGGGCAAGCCAGGTCCGGAAGCTTTGCTCTGGGAGCTTGGCTCTGGCGCTCTCCAGTATCTTGGACCAGGCTTCCTCGGCGGTTAGCTCCATTATTCCGGTATTCCGGGCGTCGGCGGGTGTAGAACGTCGTCTCTCGGATCGAACGCGCGGCGGAAGGTAGGCCGCCAGCCATCTTAGGCGGGCCACTCGTCAAAATCAAGCACTGCTTGTCGGGTTGATCGCGGGCGCACGGTCGTATATAATTCGGCCCTGTTTTCAGCGTGAGAACTCTTTGCTTGGCAAGGAAATCTAGGGGGCGACCCCATGAAACCAACATACCGCCCGCGGAACCGGAGGCGTTTGCGCAAGCACGGCTTCCGAACCAGACAGAGGACGAAGTCCGGAAGGCGACTTCTGGCCCGGCGCCGGCGCAAGGGGCGCAAGCGTCTCGCGGCGACAATTCCGAAGAAGTAGAACGCGCCACGAGCCGTCGTTACCGGTTCCCGCGGAGCGCACGTATCCGCCGCAAATCGGACATACAAGCTCTGTATCGCCGGGGGAAGCGGCGGCAGACGGGTCACCTGGACGTGTTCGTCGCCGAGTCCCCCGCTTTACGTCCACGCCTGGTGCTGGTGGTCCCGAAACACCGGCACAAGATTGTGGAGCGCAACAGGCTGAAGCGAAGGATCCGCGAGAGCGTGCGCCTCGAGCTCCTGCCCCGGTGCTGGGAGCGGGGGGTCGCCCTCGACATTCTGATCCGGGCTCGGCCCCAAGCTTACGATGCCGATTTCGGGTTGCTCAGGAACGAAATCAGAGAACTAGCCGAACAGCTATGCTCGCACAGCTCATCGTGATGCTGATCCGCGGCTACCAGGTCGCAATCTCCCCGGTGCTGCCGGCGTCGTGCCGCTACACGCCGAGTTGCTCGCATTATGCGGTCGAGGCGCTCCAACGCCACGGAGCCCTGAAGGGAAGCTGGCTGGCGGCACGCCGGCTGGGCAGATGCCACCCCTTCCGTGCGGGCGGCCACGATCCGGTGCCGTAGGATGGGTACGGAGAAGCGTCTGGTTCTGGCGGTGCTGCTGATGCTGGCGGTGGTCTTCATCGTCAATATCCTCTTCCCGCCCCAGCGGCCGCCTCAGCCGGAGGGCGAGGAGGCAACAGGTGTCGCGCCGGCCGTGCTGACGCCCGAGCCGGTCCCGCGGCAGCAGGAAATCCCTGCTGCGATCGACACCTTGGCCATGCCGGGAATTGTCCAGGCGGACGAAACCGTCGCCGAGGATACTGTTTGGGTCACCGGCCCGCTCTACCGCTTCGGATTCGCCCAGACGGGCGCGCGTCTCGTATCGGCGGAGATGCTCCAATTCGAGTCGCTGGCACCCGAGACCAAGGGTGCCCCGGTCCAGCTCGTGCCTCCCGGTGCTCAGAACTTCTTCACTCACCAGTGGCTGGTGGGCGATGACACGCTCGATCTGCGAAGGGTGCGGTTCGACATCCGGCCGGCCGAGGGGCTGACGCTCGCCGCTGGCGGCGAGCCACAGGTCCTTACGCTCACCTATGCGTACCCGGGCACGCAGTTCCGTGTGGTGCTGGACTATACGTTTCAGCCGGACAGCTACGTCATCGAGCTCGAGGGGCGGCTGTTGGGAGCGCCGGCTAGGGGCTGGTGGGCGATGGGCCTCGGCCCGGGCCTGCTGAGCAACGAGTGGGACCCGACGGCTGACTACAAAGCGAACCTCGCCTTCGCGGCCAGAGGCCTCAGTGGCGTGCAGTCGCAAAAAGTCGGTGGACTGGAACCCGGCCAGCGCGTGACGCTCGATGGGCCCTTCGACTGGGTGGCCGTGCGCACCAAGTACTTCCTGACTGCGATCGTGCGGGCGCCGGAAACCGATGAGGACGGACGCTTCGGGGGGCTGATGATCACTCCGTTGCCGGAGCCCTACCGCGCTCAGGGTGTGGCCAGCTTCCCGGTCAGCCGTCAGGGGGACTTCCAACGCACGATCTACATCGGCCCGCAGGAATTCGGCCGACTCAAGGCGGTGCACCAGCACCTCGACCAGGTCAGCCCGTACGGCTACAAGTGGCTGCAACCAGTCCTGCGGCCGCTGGCCGGTGCGATCACTGTGCTGCTCGTCTGGATGCACCGCTTCTTCGGGCTGGGCTATGGCTGGATCCTCATCATCTTTGGGGTCGGAATCCGCATTGTGCTCTTCCCGCTTTACCAGAAGAGTATGCGGTCGCAGATGGCGACGATGCGGGTGCAGCCGCTGATGAAGGAGATCCAGGAGAAGTACAAGAACGAGCCGCAGCGGTTGCAGCAGGAGATGATGAAGCTGTACAAAGAGCACAAGGTCAACCCGCTGGGTGGTTGCCTGCCGATGCTACTGCCGTTCCCGATCCTGATCGCGCTGTTCTTCGTCTTCCGCGATACGATCGAGTTCCGCGGGGTATCGTTCTTCTGGCTGCCCGACCTCTCGCAGCCCGACCCGTTCTACATCATCCCGGTGTTGATGGGCGCTTCCATCTTCCTGCTGCAGTGGATCAGCCAGCGGGCGATGCCGCAGGCCAACCCGCAGATGAAAATGATGATGTGGATCATGCCGGTGATGATGATCGTGCTCTTCCTCAACTTCGCGTCGGGGCTGAACCTCTACTACGCCACGATGAACCTGGCTTCGCTGCCACAGCAGCTCTACCTGGCGAAGGAGCGGCGCGCGGCGGCCGCGCTACCACTGCCGAGCAAGAAGGCGAAGACCTAGCGGGCTCCGGCGGACGTCCGCCGGCGGCGGATTTCCTATGGACACCATAGCAGCCATCTCCACGGCACCCGGGCGAGCGGCCATCGCTGTCGTCCGCGTGTCGGGCCCGGAGGTGCCGGCGCTTATCCGCAGCACGATAGGCGCGGGGCTGCCCGAGCGGCGGCCGTCGCTCCGCTGGCTGATGCACCCCGAGACCGGCGTGCACGTGGATCATGTGCTGGCGACCCACTTCCCCGCCCCGCACAGCTACACCGGCGAAGACATGCTCGAGCTGAGCTGCCACGGCGGCTCGCTGAGCCCCCAGCTGGTTCTCGACGCAGTCCATGCAGCCGGCGCCCGACCCGCCGAGCCGGGAGAGTTCACCCGCAGAGCGTATCTGAACGGCAAGCTCGACCTGCTGCAGGCCGAGGCGATCCTCGACCTGGTGGACGGCGGTTCCGCCGCCCAGCACCGGGCCGCACTGCACCAGCTGGATCGGGGACTCTCGCGCCGGATAGAGGAACTGCGGGAGGCGATCATCCGCTGCCAGGCGCTTCTGGCCTACGACATCGATTTTCCCGAAGAGGACGAGGGGCCGGTGCCGCCCGAGGAGATAGACTCCGCGGCGCGCGATGTGGCCCGCAGGATCGACCGGCTGCTGGAAACGGCCTCGGACGGCGCGCTGCTGCGCGAGGGCGCGCTGACCGTGATCGCGGGTCGACCCAACGTTGGGAAGTCCAGCCTGTTCAACGCGCTCTGCGGCTTCGAGCGCGTGATCGTGACCGAGGAGCCGGGCACCACCCGGGACGCCGTGGAGGCGGTGGTATCCCTGGGCGGCTACCCCTTCCGCCTGGTCGACACGGCCGGCCTGCGCGAGGCGACCGGGAAGGTGGAGCGTCTCGGCATCGAGGTGGCACGCCGCTATCTGGCCGCGGCCGATGTGGTGCTCTTCTGTGTGGAAGCCGATCGATCGATGTCCGATGAGGAAGCCGACTTCCTGCTTGGGCTCGAATCCGGCGCGGTCTTGGTCGTCCGTACGAAGAGCGATCTCGCTGACTCGACCACGGACGGCACGTGCTCACGATCGGGCTTTCCGGAGGTCCGGCTCTCCGTTCTGACGGGTGCCGGACTGGGTGTGCTCCGGGACCATCTGCTGGACGCGGTCTTCTCCGCTGCGCGGGCTCGGGGCGCCGCGGCCCCGCTCGTCACGCGGGAGCGTCATGCGCGCGAGCTGCGCCGGGCCCGCGCCCAGATCGAGTCCTTCCTCGAGGCCCGCGCCTCAGGCCTGGCTCCTGAAGTCGCCGCCACCCACCTGCGCAGCGCAGCGCAAGCGCTCGAGGAGTTGCTGGGCGTGATCGGCCCGGAAGACTTGCTCGCACGCATCTTCGCCGATTTCTGTATCGGCAAGTAGGGCACGTTCGCTTCCTCATCGGCCGGGGTTGGGGACGGACGCGGATTGCGGCGGCGAGCCGCAAGGTGTTAGATGATCATCGTGCGGCGCGATGCATGAACGGGGAACCTGAACGCCTAATCACGAGGAGGGCGCATGTCGGCGTTTCGCTTCGCGGCAGCTTGCTTCTTGGTCTTCCTGGCGGCGTGTGCCGCCGCGCCGGAGTACGACGTACTGATTCGCGGCGGCGCGATCTACGACGGAA
>JAZGAL010000050.1:0-10845 GCA_036475815.1 Gemmatimonadota bacterium | reverse complement strand
GAGCCGTGGGCCCGGTGCTCGGGACGTATCCCCCACCCCCCCACCCCCCCCGTTTGTTTCCGTCGGCATGACGGTAACTTATCATAGAGCAAGCGAGTACAGCGCGGCCTTGGTGCGGCAAACACGGATACTGGTACTATGGGCACTGATAGCGTACTGATCGCCTCCCTCTTCGGCATCGGCAGCATCGGTTGGACCGAGGGGATTCTGATCGCGTTCCTTTTCCTCCTGCTCTTTGGCGCCCGTCGGCTGCCGGAGGTCGGGCAGTCGCTGGGGAAAGGAATCCGCGAGTTCAAGAAGTCGCTGATGTCTACGGATGATGACGTGAAGGTAGGGACGGACGACCAGGAGATGACCCAGGTGGAAGCGCCGAAGAAGGAAGAAGTGAAGTAGGCGGTCGCCGCCGGATTCGAGAGCGCCGTCGGCGCTCTCGTGTATCTGAGGTTCAATCAGGGACTCAGCGCCCGTTTCCGCTATCGCTCACCGAAGGTGCCCACGACGGGGTTCACCAACCGCTCGAAATCCGCGTAGCGCAAACGAACCGCTTCCTGATGATTGCCGGCGTTGAAGACGATCTCCTCGTCCTCGGCCAGTCGGCTATCGACGAAGACCCTCTGGCCGTAAATGTTGCCGAACGGCGACATGGCGCCCGGCTCACAGTTCGGGTAGAGGCCGGAAAACTCCGATTCTTCGGCCAGGCGAAGCTCACCGGACCCGACAAGGTCTTCGAGCAGTTCGGGGTTCACGTGATACGATGCGGGCAGGACCGCCATGATCGCTTCGTCTTCTTGGGTGAAGAAGATCACGGTCTTGGCCCACTCGTACCCTGAGACGTGTGAGACCGCTGCCTCCTCGGCAGCTGTGTAGGCAGTGGGGTGTTTGATGACCTCGTACTTCACACCCTCGTCACTCAGCAACCGTTCCACTTCAGGCGTGACTGACATGGCTCACCTCCAGAATCACGTATGGCAACAAACTACTTACTCAACAGCTTGAGAAACTTGCTCAACGGAAACGTATTGGCCACGTCCGACCTCTCCAGCCAGCCGCGGCGTGCCTGGTCAACACCATAGCTCATGTAGTCGAGTTCGGGAACCCGATGCGCATCTGTACTGATCACGATCTTGACCCCGGCTTCCCGGGCCATCTGCAGATGGAAATCGCGAAGGTCGAGCCTGTCGGGCTGGGCGTTCAATTCCAGCAGCACACCGGTGTCCTGGGCCACCTTCACCAGTTCCTCCATGTCCACCGGGTAGGGTTCGCGGCGATTGATCAGGCGGCCGGTCGGGTGCGCCAGTATGTTCGCCGCCGGGTGCTGCATAGCTCGAGTGATGCGGCGCGTCATTTCATCGCGGGACATGTTGAACTTCGAGTGAACCGAGATGACTACTACATCCATCGCGTCGAGCAATTCGTCATCCAGATCGAGCGATCCGTCATCGAAGATATCGACCTCGGCGGACTTGAGGATACGGATATCGTCGAATTCCTCCTGTATATTATCGATTTCTTCGTACTGCCTCCAGAAGTCCGACGGTTTGACACCCGTCATGGCCAGCGCCGGGCTGTGGTCGGTGATAGCCATGTACTTGTAGCCGCGCTGCCGGCAGGCCTCCACCATTTCCTTCACGGTGTTCTTTCCGTCGCTGTACCGCGTGTGCATCTGGAGGTCGCCACGCATGTGCTCGAGCTCTATGATCTCCGGCAGACGCGACTCGTACGCGGCTTCGACTTCGCTTCGCGCTTCCCGCAGTTCCGGGGGAATCCAGGGGAGATCGATAGAGGCGTACACCTCCTCCTCGGTCTCGCCGCAGACAAGCTCGGCGCCCTTGAACACACCGTATTCGTTGATCTTCAGGCCACGCTCGCGGCCGATGCCCCGGATCACGATGTTGTGTGCCTTCGAGCCGGTGAAATAGACCATGGCGGCTCCATAGCTCTCGCGCGAGACGAGGCGCAGATCGACCTGCAGCCCGCTCTTCAAGCGGATCGAGCTCTTGGTCGGGCCGTGGGCCAGCACTTCCCGCGCGTCCCGGTACGCTACGAAGTGGTCCATGATAGGCGACC
Source organism: Gemmatimonadota bacterium (assembly GCA_036475815.1). Lineage (GTDB taxonomy): Bacteria > Gemmatimonadota > Gemmatimonadetes > Palauibacterales > KS3-K002 > JBDHGH01. The sequence goes on along the minus strand of JAZGAL010000050.1, from coordinate 8,778 downwards.
CCTCGGCTGTAGTCGCCAGGATGTCGATATCGCCTATCGTCTCGCAGCGGCGCCGGTAGCTGCCCGCGACCTCCAGATCGACAAGACCTTCGGCCTGTTTCAGGTAGGCGAGTAGCGGCTGTATGTAGATGTCGGCATCGGAGAGCTTGAAACGCCCCGCGCGCGCCTTCAGCTCGTCGATGCCTTTGAGGATTCGGGCCTGCATGATCTTGCCAAAGCCGGGCAGCGCCTCGAGGGCGCCGTCGCGAGCCGCCTCCTCGAGGTCGTCCAGCGATGTAACCTCGAGCCCCTCCCAGAGCTGTCGCGTGCGCTTCGGCCCAAGTCCGGGGATGTGCATGATCTGCACGAGGGAGGCAGGGACCTCCTCGCGCAGCTCGATCAGGAACTGCAACTCGCCTGTCTCGTAGAGCTCGCGGATCTTTGCAGCCAGGTCCTTGCCGATCCCCGGCAGATCCTCGGCCCGGGATTCTTCGTCCTCGAGCAGCGACTCGAGCGGCTGTGAGAGCGTTTCGATCGTTTGCGCGGCGTTGCGATACGCTCGCACTCGAAACGGGTTCGCGCCCTGGATCTCGAGCAGGTCCGAGATCTCCTCGAAGACGTGCGCGTAGTCGATGTTCTCCACGTCAACGAGCCCCTTTCGGGAGCATCCTCAAGAAATCCTCTTCCGACAGAACCTTGAGGCCCAGCTCCACGGCGCGGTCATACTTGCTGCCCGGGTCGCTGCCGGCCACGACGTAATCAGTCTTCGTACTGACGCTGGAGGACGTGCGGGCGCCCAGTGAGCGCACCAACTCCTGAGCCTGGCTTCGGGTGATGGATTCGAGGCCGCCGGTGAAAACGAATGTCAAGCCGGCGAAGCGTTTTTCCGTGAGTGCGTCCGCTTCGACAAGAACCAGGCCCCGCTTCTTCAGGCCGCTCAAGATGTCTCGAGTGCTGGAACTCTGAAGGAAGTCAAACACCGCCTCGGCTACGATCGGCCCAATCCCCGGGACCGATTCCAGCTCCTCCCGCGTGGCTCTCGTGACCGCGTCCAGCGTACCGAAGTGTCGAGCCAGATCTCTGGCCGTCTGAGTCCCCACTTCCGGAATGCCAAGAGCGTAAAGGAAGCGGTCCAGGGTGACATGCCTGGCATTCTCGATCGCCTCGACGAGGTTCCTGGCCGAGAGATCGGCGAAACCATCGAGCCGAAGAAGGTCCCGCTCCGTCAGGCTGAACAGGTTGACCACGCTTCCGACCAGCCCCGCTTCAAGCAGCTGCTCGACCGTCCGTTCGCCGAGGCCACGGATGTCCAGCGCGTCGCGTGAGACGAAGTGCTGGATCCGGCCCTTGAGCTGAGCGGGGCAAGCCAAACCGTTCGTGCAGAAATCCAGAGGCCCGCGGCTCACGACGGCGGCCCCACAGGCCGGGCAGCGATCGGGCATCTTGAACGCCCGGCCTCTCTTCACCCCGGGCTGCTCGATCCGCTCCAGCACCTGTGGTATCACGTCACCGGCGCGCTGAATGCGAACCTTGTCTCCTTTACGGATGTCCTTACGCTCGACTTCTTCCCGATTGTGCAGCGATGCCCGCGAGACGGTGACGCCGCCCACATCCACGGGCCGGAGCATGGCAACCGGGGTCAGCTTGCCGGTGCGGCCAACCTGGACGACGATCTCGAGAATCTCCGAGACTTCCCGTCGCGGCTCGAACTTGTATGCGAACGCCCCGCGGGGATGGTGAGCCGTCGCGCCCAATCTCTCTCGTGCCACCAGGTCGTTGAGCTTGATCACCACGCCGTCGATCTCGTATTCCAGTTCGTCTCTCCGTCGCTCCAGCTCGTGGTGGAGCTCAATGGCGTCTTCGATGGTCATGGCTTTCTGAACGTGGCGGCTGACCTTGAAACCCCAGTCGCCCAGCGCGCCGAGAACCTCCCATTGTGTCGTGAAAGCCGCTCCATCAACGGTCATCACCTCGTAGGCGTAGAAGACGAGTGGACGCTCGGCTGTAACGCTCGGGTCGAGCTGGCGCAAGGAGCCCGCAGCAGCGTTCCTAGGGTTGGCGAACACCGGCTTGTCTTGCTGCGTCAGCCGCGCGTTCAGCCGTTCGAACTCCTCGACCAGCATGATCGCCTCGCCTCGCAGCGACAGAACCCGGGGCGCGGCTCGCTTTCCCGTCCTCAGCCTGAGCGACACCGACCCCATCGTACGCACGTTGGCCGTGACGTCCTCGCCGACGCGGCCGTCACCACGGGTCGCCGCCCGCACAAGAACACCATCCTCGTATACGAGCTCGATTGAAAGCCCGTCTAGCTTCGGTTCCACCACGTAGTCGACGATTCCGTTGCCCAGAGCGGAACGAACACGGGCATCGAAACGTCGGACGCCGTCCTCGCTGGCCCCGGAGTCGAGGCTGCGCATCGGAGCCATGTGTTCGACCTCGATGAAGCCGGGTCGCGGCTGGCCGGCGACGCGCTGGGTCGGTGAGTCAGGTGAGATGAGATCGGGGAAGGCTTTCTCGAGCTGTGCCAGCTCGCGGTACAACCGGTCATACTTCGCGTCCGAGATCTCCGGCTGGTCGAGGACGTGGTAGAGGTAGTCGTGGTGACGGATCTGGTCGCGCAGTTCCTCGATACGTCGCGGGGCGCTTTGCGGATCTTCTTCTAGAGCTGGCTCGGACTTCCTTGGAGTCACAGAATCACTCCGCAGCCTCTTTCTCGTCGCCTGGTTCCTCCGAACCATCCTGTCCGACGCTTTCGTCCGGCTTCCTGCCTTCGCGGATCGGACGGCCGAAGTCACGCCAGCCGTGAGCCCAGTCCCACAACCGGCTGGCCGCTCGGCCACGCACGGAGTCGTCCGGGAACCGTCTGTCGGCATCCCGCTCGCCAGCCGGCAGGCCGGCGAGGATCTCCCATCCTTCCTCGACCTGGCGGATCGGCCATACATGAAATTGCCCGGCCCGGACCGCGTCGATCACCTCGTCGCCCAGCACCAGGTTGGACATGTTCCGTTCCGGGATGATCACCCCCTGATCTCCTGTGAGACCCCGGCGCTGACAGGCCCGGTAGAAGCCTTCGATCTTCGTAGTGACGCCGCCTATGGGCTGGATATCGCCCTTCTGGTTCAGGGCGCCGGTGATAGCGATCCCCTGGCGGATCGGAACCTCGGCGATGGCCGAGACGAGGGCGTACAGCTCCGCGGCAGACGCGCTGTCTCCCTCGACTTCTTCGTACAACTGATCGAACGACAGGCTCGCCGACATGATGAGTGGATGGTTCTGTGCGAAGAGGTCGCCGAGGTATCCCGAGAGAACCAACACGCCCTTGTTGTGTAAGGGGCCGCCCAATCGTACTTCGCGCTCAATGTCCACGACACCACTGGTGCCCATGAAAGCGCTGGCCTCGACCTTGATCGGGCGGGCGAAGGCGTGATCGGCCGCAGAAAGCACGGCGAGGCCGTAGAGCTGGCCCACCTTCTCACCTCTGGGCTCAACGGCGAGGGTGTCCTCTTCGATAAGGTTGAGAAGCTCCCGCTCCGGGCGGTTCACCCGGCTTTCACGCTCCTGGATCGCGCGGCTCACGTCGTTGCCCGTCACCGTTTCCCGGTCGCTCGACCCGGCGAAGAAACCCGCCTCACGCACGAGATCGCCGATAGAGCCGAACTGCGTGGAGAGCCGCTCCTGGTGCCCGGCCAAGCGCGAGCCGAACTCGATGACACGGGCCACCGCCGTCGCGTCAAAGGGCGGGAGCGATTCCTCGTCACAGCGGGCCGCGATGAATTCTGCGTATCCGCGCTCGGCCGTGGCGTCCCGGTCCATGTAGGGGCTGAAATCCGCCTTGACCTTGAACAGCTCCCTGAAGTCATCGTCGTAGGCGTAAAGCATGTGGTAGGTGTAGGGGTCACTGATGAGGACGACACGAACCTTCAGGGGAATCGCCTGTGGCCTGAGCGTAGTCGTCGCGATCGGGCTTGTGTATTCTATTATCTCTTCAATTCGGATCGACTGGGTGCGCAAGGCGTTCTTGAGGGCGATCCAGGCGAGCGGCTGTCTGACCACGTCGCTGGCGTCGAGGATAAGGTAGCCTCCGTTCGCCTGGTGGATCGCACCGGCGGTAATATCCCTGAAATCAGCGTACAACGCGCCGAATTGGACTCGATGCTCGATGCGGCCTATTAGATGATGAAACGTCGGGTTCTCTTCCTGCACCACCGGCGCACCACTGTCCGGCGCGTGGCAGACGATGACGTTCACGCGGTAGTCGGCTAGCGGGTCATCACTCTCTGTCGGGGTGGGGCCCTGGCCCGGGGCGGACTCGTCACCGGTACCCGCAAACTGGTCGGCATTATCAACGATCTCTTCCGCCAGGCGCTCCAAGTAGGCCGTCACGTTCGGCACGTCCTCCCAGCGCGCCCTCACCTCGCCGACACAGTAGGAGACAACTCCCCTCGCAACCGAGCGCTGGAGTTCGAGGACCCGGCGATGGGCATCGCGATCGGCTTCCCTTACCTGGCGCTGGATCTCGGCGAACGTCTTGTCCATCTCGCGTCGCCGCTCCAGTATCTCGTCCTGCTGTTCGTCCGGCAGGCCCTGCAAATGCTTGTCGTCGATCGGTTCGTTACCGAGCGCCGGTGCAACAACCCAGCCTGCTGCTGTCTGGACCAGCGCGACGTAGCGCTCACTCTCGATCTGCTTCTGGAACCCATCGATAAGCTCGCGCTGGATCTCCATGGCACGCTCGGCGATGGCGTCCCTCTCCTTCCGGAACTCGGCGCCCTGCAGAGCCTTCGGCAGCGAGGCCAGAAGCTCGGCCAGCAGCCCGTCGATGTCGTCACGCAGCGCCGGTCCGCGACCGGGCGGGACCTCCAGGGCACGGGGCTCCCGGTGCGCGTCGAAGTCGGCTACGTAGCACCAATCCGGGGGCGTGGGCTCGGCCTTTGCCCGCTCCTCCAGCAGCTGGCGGATCATTGTGGATCGCCCGGAACCGGGCAGGCCGACAGCGCAGATGTTGTAGCCGGGATGGTTGACCTCGAGGCCGAAACTCACGGCCCGCATCGCCAGGTCCTGGCCGATGGGCTCGCGTAGAGGTTCGAGATCGGCGGTCGTGCTGAACTCCAGGCTCGATGGGTCGCAGACTCTTCGGAGCTGTTCAGGCTTCAGTGAGATCGGGGTCTTGATGGTCACGCGATTATCCCTAGCCCTCCAGCTTCCCTTCAGCCACGGCGCGAACGATGTCGGTGGTGGTGACAATGCCCTGCAGTTCTCCGTTATCGATGACGAGCACGCGGTGGACCCCGGCATCCAGCATGTATTGCGCCGCTGCCCGCACCGTGGCGTTGGACGGCTGGCTCACGACGTCCCGGGTCATTACATCGGCGACCGTGTACTCGTCGAGGAGGTCCCAGTCACGGTTGCGGGTCGTTCGCATCCATTCGATGGTCTCGAAATCTGCCGGCTCCCAAGTCTCCGAGAAGAACTCCGCCGAAGAGCCGCCTCTTCTGCGAGGCGCGCCTTCCGGCTCCCGTGCCAACCCGCCCGGCCTCAGTGCACCGCTGGCGGTATCTTCCCGGAAATCGAAGATATCCGTCGTCGATATCACGCCGATGACTTTGCCGCTGCCGACTACCGGGGCACCGCTCACCTCGTGCTCTCCAAACACTTCCACCAGCTCCCGGAGCGTTAGATCCTGGGAGACAGCGATTACGTCGCGTTGCATCAGATCCTTGAGGCGCAACATCGGAGCAGTCCTCTGGCTCGAGGTCTGTTGACCGCCATGCCCGACTGCAGCGCTCGAGGCTGCAGTTCCGCGGCCCCACTGCGGGCCGCGGGCTTGCTTCGTATGTGGGATAAGGTAATGCGAAATGATTCCCTTCGTCCAATCGAGCCGGCCCCCCCCGCGAGTCGCCGGCTACTCGTCGGGCTCCAGGCGCAGGGCTGCCGAGTTAACGCAATATCGCAGGCCCGTGGGCTCTGGCCCGTCCTCGAATACGTGGCCGAGATGAGCGTCACAAGCCGCGCAGACTACCTCCGTACGGCGCAGGAGCAGACTGTTGTCGGGAGCTGTGGCAACGCTGTCCGGCGTACCGGGCTCCCAGAAACTCGGCCAGCCGCTGCCGGAATCGTACTTGGCTGCTGAGCTGAACAGCAGGTTGCCACAGCATACACAGTGATAACTGCCGGTCTGCTTGGTGTTGTGGTATTCGCCGGTGAATGGCTGTTCTGTGCCCTCTTGACGCGTGACGCGGTACTGTTCGGGGGTGAGGAGCTGTCTCCACTCCGCGTCATTCTTCCGAATCTTCGGCTTGCTCAATCTGGCTGTTCCTTTCGGCTAGTGACAAGATAAACTGGCTGGGCCGAGGAAGCACCGTTTCGTATGGTTAGCCCGCAGGCCCAACCGATGTTCCAGTTGCCATCAGGCGCCGGAATCGTAGAATTGGGTCCATCTAGCCAAAACCCCAACCAGGGAGATTCCCTATGGAGCTGCGGACTCGATTACTTGCCATGCTGGGCGTCCCTGTGCTGTCGGTCCTGGCCGCTGTCCCGAGCGTCGTCGCTCAGGAGATGCAGGACGTTCAGATCGAGACGGTGGACGTGGCGCCGGGCATCTACATGCTGATGGGCCGTGGCGGCAACATCGGCGTGTCGGCTGGCGCGGACGGCGTCTTCCTCATCGACGACCAGTATGCTCCGCTCACCGAGAAGATCGTGGCGGCGGTGCAGGCCATCAGCGACGGCCCGATCCGCTTCGTGCTCAACACGCACTGGCACGGCGACCACACCGGCGGCAACGAGAATCTGGGCGAGGCGGGCGCGCTCATCGTGGCGCACGACAACGTACGGCGGCGGATGAGCGTGGAGCAGTTCATCGAGGCGTTCGACATGAAAGTCGAGCCTTCGCCAGCGATCGCCTTGCCGGTGGTTACTTTCAGCAGCGACGTGACGTTCCATCTCAATGGCGACGAGATTCACGCATTCCACGTCGAGAACGCACACACCGACGGCGACGTGGTCATCCATTTCCGCAACGCGAATGTCGTGCACGCGGGCGATACCTACTTCAACGGGTTCTATCCGTTCATCGACGTGTCGGCCGGCGGATCCATCGACGGGACGATCGCGGCGACGGAGAAGGTGCTGGAGATCGTCGGGGACGAGACCAGGATCATCCCCGGTCACGGCCCACTGTCCGACAAGGCGGAGCTTCAGGAATACCTCGAGATGCTCGTTGGTGTGCGCGCCGCTATCGCTGAGCAGATCGCCATGGGGAAGAGTCGGGAAGAAGTGATCGCGGCCAAGCCGACCGCACAATGGGATGAGAAGTGGGGCCAGGCGTTCCTGAACCCCGAGACATTCATGGGGATCGTCTACAGCGACCTGTCTCGCAAGGATTAGAGGGACTGGCTCACCCGGGGCGCTCCTGACCGGCTCTCGACTGCGGCCGATCCGGAGTCGAAGCGCGCTGGAGCGCCCGGCTCTTTCCTGCGCTGAACCCTCAATTGCCGCAGTCGCTCCGTCACCAGCCGATAGCCAAGCAGAGTCACCAGAATCCCGCCGAAGATGGCGGGCTGGCGGATGTCGGCCTTCACCAGCCAGAGGAAGTGAAGGACCCCGAGCGTCGCAGCCACGTACACCAGTTTGTGTAAACGATTCCAGCGCTTGCCCCCCAGCCGCTTCACCATGCGCTTGGGCGAGGTAATTGCCAGCGCGATCAAGATGAGCAGCGCGGTGAAGCCAACGGTGATGTACGGCCGCTCGACGATGTCTTCGATGATGAAGTCGAAAGCGAAGAATTGGTCGAGGCCGATGTAGATGGCGAAGTGCAGGGTAGCGTAGAAGAACGCGAACAGCCCGAGCATACGCCGCAGCTTGACTAACGGCCCCCACCCGGTCAGCTGCCGGGCCGGTGTCACCGCCAGGGTGAGCATCAGGAACGCCAGCGTCCACCAGCCGGTCCGATGAGTCAATTCCTCGATCGGGTTAGCCCCCAGCCCGCCGGTCAGAGCGTGAACCACGATCCGGGTTACGGGAACGAGCGAGAGGCCGAAGACACTGACCCGGACAGCGTCCGCAAGACGTCGCCTGGATCCGACCTGGCTAGCCACTAGAAGTACCGGCGCAGGTCCATGCCCTCGTAAAGATGGGCTACCTGGTCGGCGTAACCGTTGAACATCACCGTCGGACGCCGACGAAGCTCGCCGAGCCGGCGCTCGCGCTTCTGGGTCCAGCGCGGATGATCCACCTCAGGGTTCACATTCGCATAGAATCCGTACTCGCGCGGCGCCGTCCGGGCCCAGGTCGTGGGCGGCATACGGCGCACGAATCGCATGGCGACGATCGACTTGATGCTCTTGAAACCGTACTTCCACGGCACCACCAATCTGATCGGCGCGCCGTTCTGGTTCGGTAGCACCTTGCCGTACAGTCCAACAGCGAAGATGGTGAGCGGGTGCACTGCCTCGTCCAACCTCAGCCCTTCGACGTACGGCCAGTCGAGCACGCGCCGGCGTTGCCCCGGCATCTGCTCCGGGTCGTGAAGCGTCTCGAGCTCGACGAACTCGGCTCGAGATGTCGGCTCAATGTCCTCGATGAAGTCCGCCAGCGGGAATCCCAGCCAGGGTATCACCATGGACCAGGCTTCTACGCAACGGAGCCTGTAGATACGCTCCTCCGCTGGATAGCGCTTCAGAACATCCTCTATGTCGTAAACGCCCGGCTTGTTGCACTCGCCTTCGACCGTGATCGTCCAGGGCCGGGTGCGTAGCGTGTGCGCGTTTTTCGCCGGATCGTCCTTGCCGGTACCGAACT
>JAZGAL010000049.1:0-6400 GCA_036475815.1 Gemmatimonadota bacterium | reverse complement strand
GATCAGCGCCTACGGGTATCAGTGGTGGGTCGACCTCGAGCCAATGAATGGTCAGTTGACGCCCTCGCCCGTGGCCCGCGGGAACGGAGGCCAACGGATCTATGTCGTGCCGAGCCTTGATCTAGTGGCCGTGATCACAGCGGGCAACTATAACAGCGTTGCGAGTCGATTCTCGGAACAGGCGTTCTGGCGCTTCATTCTCCCGGCATCGAGCGGGGCTGTGGAAGGAGACTGAGCGGACTGGGTGGGGGCTGATCTTGCCGTTACGTCGCTTACCGCCTCCGACTGTAAGACTGAAGGTGGACACCTGAGGGTGCGGGTTGACGGATAGAGGCTTTTCCGTTGGTGGCTTCTAGGCTCTGATAGAAGCCAGCGTCAAGAACAGTGACAAAAGACTGGCACTGCTCGTCGACAATCTGGCGCTACTAGAGGATTCATGGGTGGAAATCTGCCAGATCTTCCGTCCTGTAATTGAGGGACGCTCCGCCTGTCAGCTGGCGCTTGCGATGGTCACCTTGTACCCGTCAGGGTCGGTGACTCCGAACGCCATTCCCCCCCAGGGGAGCTCCTCCGGTTCATGGTCCAGCGTGATGCCGGCTGCCTTCGCCCGCTCCGCAACGTCGAAAAGGTCCTGCGAAGTCGCGATCCAAGTCCTCAGCCCCACACCTTTCACGCGGTCGCGTCCCTTCGCAAAGTCGTCCTGCCCGAGCCCAATCTGAGCGGTTCCGGCCTTCAGCTGCACAAACCGCAGTTGCCCATCGGACTCGTGTCTTTCCTGGACTTCAAAACCCAGACCCTCCGTGTAGAACTGAACGCTCTTCGAAAGGTCGTTCACTGTGAAGCTGAGTGAGAAGCCGACTGCGTTGAGGTTCGCGACAGCCGCAGGCTCGGTGCTGGACATGGAATCCCCCATGGGTTGAGTGCCGGAAGTTGTTAAGCTACAGGAAAAGCCCTCCCAGGCCAACGCAACCTTGATCGAGGGCGAGTTCTTCGCCACGCCCGAGCCCCGGGTTCGGCTTGGGGATGTGTCGCCCCAGAACGCGGAGGACAAGCACCGCTTCGAGGCGGAGCGGCTGAAGCGCTGGTTCGGAGGGTAGTCTCGGGAGTCGAAGCTCATCTAGTCCCCGAGCGCTGCCGCAGGGGCGGCGACTTCGGCTCGTCGGCCAGCTCGGCGAGGCGCTCGGCCCGGCGGCCCGTCATGGAGATCTTGTCACTGCTCTTGGCACTGCTGGTCGAGAGGTCAGGCCTCTCGCGGCCGACCGCCTGTCTTTCCCGCAGGCGAGCCTCATCCATTCCCAACGCTCCTTGTCTCGTCCCCAGAGAAACACGAATTTCCCGGACGCGGTCCCCCATGAACGTACTGGAGGCCGTACTCGTTTAATCAACCGATCATGCAAGTAGGAGCCGGGAGGTGATGGTGGTCGCCGTAAGCAGACGTTGGCCGAGCCCAGTTTTCCTCGCACTCGCGACGAGCTTCGTCCTCGGATCGGGGTGCCGCCCGGCGGCTTCACCCGTGACGGGAGATCCCGCCGAGCTGGAGCGAGCCCTGCAGGCGATGCTGGACAGCGTCGTCAGAGCGGACACCACGTTGCCCGGCGCTGCGCTCAGCGTCGAGGCTCCGAGCCTCGGGCTCTTCTGGAGCGGCGCGGCCGGGGTGGCGGAGCGCACGAGTCAGATGCCGCTCACGCCGCAGCACCCGGTACGAATCGCCAGCAACACCAAGACCTTTGTGGCCGCCGCGATTCTCCGTCTTTGGGAGGAGGAGCAGCTCGGGCTGGACGATCCGATCACGCTGCATTTGCCGGAACCGTTCATCCGGACGATGAGAAACGACGGCTATCAGCCGGACTCGATCACTATTCGCCACCTCCTTACCCACACGAGCGGGCTCTTCGACTACGCGGACAGCGAGCCGTTTTTCGAAGCGATCATGTCCGACCCGATGCATCGCTGGAGCCGCGCCGAGCAGCTTCAGGCCGCCGTGGACTGGGGGGAGCCGTACGGCGCTCCGGGCGCCGTATACCGGTACTCGGACACCGGGTACATTCTGCTGGGCGCGATCATCGAACAGGTCACGGGAGTACCGCTCGCTGGCGCGTTGCGGGATCTGCTGGGCTACGAGCGGCTCGGCCTCGGCGCGACCTGGCTCGAGACGCTGGAGCCTCCGCCAACCGGCGTCGCAGACCGGGCACACCAGTATCTCGGGGAGATCGATACCTACGACTTTGACCCCTCGTTTGACCTGTACGGAGGCGGCGGCCTCGCTTCCTCCGTTGAGGACCTCAGGGCATTCATCGATGGTCTCTTCACCGGCTATGTGTTCGCGAATCTCGCGACGAGCGACACGATGCTGGCAACCATCCACGGGGCTGAAGCCGGACCGGCCGCCTGGGGATCAGAGCAGGTGCCGGGCGTCTACCGGATGGGGATCTTGGTAGACGAGGTTGAGGGCACGACCGTCTACATGCACACCGGATTCTGGGGCACTCTGGCTGCCTATGCCCCCGACCTCAACGCGAGCATCGGCGCAGCCGTCACGCAGCAGGAGTCACGGGCTTTGCATTTGCGCCAGTTGCTGCGGCGTACACTCACGTTGCTCGGCGAGTCAGCTTCGACAGACTAAACGTAGCTGGATCGAATAGCCCTCATGCCCTTAGGACAAATGTGCGACGAGAGGTCCTAGGAACCTGCATCGAGCAATGAGGTGGCCAATGGAGATCGCAACCCTGCAGACTCGACTGCTCGGCACCACCGATCTGGCGATCACGCCGGTGGGCTTCGGCGCCTGGGCCATCGGCGGGGGCGACTGGGCCTTCGGCTGGGGTCCCCAGGACGACCGGAACTCCCTGGCCGCCATGCGTCACGCCCTGGAGCTGGGCATCAACTGGATCGACACAGCCGCCGTGTATGGGCTCGGCCACTCGGAGCAGGTCGTGGGACAGCTGCTCCGGGAGCTGCCGGACGGCGAGCGGCCCTATGTCTTCACCAAATGCGGCCTCGTGTGGGACGAGGAGGATCGCATGGAGGACCCGGAGCGGGTGCTCCGGCCGGACTCCATCCGCCGGGAGGTGGAGGCATCGCTCCGCCGGCTGGGCGTGGAGCGCATCGACCTCTACCAATTCCACTGGTCCGACGAGACCGGCACCCCGGTGGAGGACTCGTGGGGGGAGATGGTGCGCCTCGTGGAGGAGGGGAAGGTGCGGGCCGCCGGAGTGTCCAACTTCGACGTGGAGCTCCTCGAGCAGTGCGAGGCCATCCGCCATGTGGACTCGCTGCAGCCGCCCTTCTCCCTGATCGCCCGTGAGGCCGCTGGCGCTGAGATCCCCTGGTGCGCAGAGCACGGCACCGGGGTCATCGTCTACAGCCCGCTTCAGTCGGGGCTGCTGACGGAGAAGTGGACGGCGGACCGGATGGACGAGCTGGATCCGGACGACTGGCGCCACCGCTCGGAGGAGTTCCAGCAGCCCCGGCTTGACCGCAACCTCGAACTACGCGACGCCCTCAGGTCCATCGCCCGGCGTCACGACACCACCATCCCCGCCGTGGCCGTGGCTTGGACGCTGGCCTGGCCCGGCGTCACGGGTGGCATCGTGGGCGCCCGCTCGCCCGAGCAGGTGGACGGCTGGATTGGGGCCGCGTCTCTCGACCTGGACGCCGAGGACCTGAACGCCATCGCACGGGCTCTCGAGACCACCGGCGCGGGTGACGGTCCGAGGAGGCCGTGATGGAGACCCTCAAGCTCGGAGACTCTGGACTGCTCTCGAACCAGGAGCCCTCTATCTGTGAGTCTCCAGATCTGATAACCACCTGCTCAGCACGCAGGTGGCCGAACGCTCCAACTCCCGCCTATCGTGAGATTGCGGTTAGAAGGGGCGGTCGCCTGGGCCTGTTTGGTGGAGCCGCGACGCGTCCCGTTGTCACTGCGCCTGACACTGCCGGCCGAATCGTAGCGATCTGAGCGGCGAACGCCTGCCTAGCTCGCAGGTGATCATGCGTGTGCCATAACGCCTGATCACACCCTGCCACCGTACAGTTGCGTAGGGTGGGGCATCCGAGGTTAGCCTGGCAAGTCAGTGATGCGCCCCAACAACGGAGGCAGCTGCTCAATGCGGGGAGGGGGCTACAACGTCGCCGGTCGGTCAATGTGCGACGGCGGTGTCGCGCTCGACTTCAGCCTCATGAAGGATGTGTTCCTGCAGTACCCTCTAGCCCACCGCGCGCCGCTCCGCCAGCGGCGCCATGCGTCCTGGGGAGTTCCGAGCTTGACGATCACCCGACGGGAGGCGCTAACCCGGCTGGCCGTGCTGGCGGTTGGCTCTCCAGTGATCGGAGCACTGTCCCGTGAGGCGGCGTTTGCGCTGAAAGAAACGGATCAGACGAAGTTCCCCGACCCGCTGGGAGTCCAACTCTATACCCTCCGCACCGAGATGGAACGGGACGTGGCGGCCACTCTGGCCCGGGTGGCGGAAATCGGCTACGAGGAGGTGGAGTTTGCGGGCTATTTCGGCCATTCGCCGTCGGAAATCCGGAGGTTTCTCGCCGACGCCGGCCTTCGCGCCCCATCGGCTCACGTTGCCCCCGACCTCGTAGAGGAGGCGTGGCCCGCGACTCTTGAGGCCGCCGCTGCCGTCGGCCATGACTACGTCGTCGTGCCGTCGATCCCCGAGTCCATGCGTACTTCCCTGGACGATTGGCGGCGGACGGCCGAACGCCTCACCCTGGCGGCCGCAGAGGCCCGTGCGGCGGGGCTTCAGCTTGCCTATCACAACCACGACTTCGAGTTCCGAGAGATGGAGGGCCGGACGCCGCTGAACGTCTTCCTCGAGACGGCCGATCCGGAGCTGGTCCAGGTCGAGCTCGACCTTTTCTGGATCGTCCACGCGGGTGGCGACCCGATCGCCTTCATCGACCGCTGGCCGGGCCGAATCCCGCTGGTTCATGCGAAGGGCCGGACGGCCGATGGCCGGATGACCGAGGTAGGGAGCGGCGTCATCGACTGGGCCGAGATCTTCCAACACCGGGAGCGGGCCGGGATCCGCCACTACTTCGTCGAGCACGATCGTCCGGGAAAGCCCTTCCAGTCCGTGGAGTCGAGCTTCCGCTATCTGAGCCGACTCGAGACTGAATAAGCCGGCGGACCAGCGCGGGAGCTGCTGCGGTCTTGCGACAGGCCGCGCGTGCCGAGACTATCCAGGGTCATTAGACTGATAAAATCTGGTCAAATCTCGCCCGGAGGTCCGATGACGTGAGACCCGCGCACAGGGAACGCGACCCTGCGACGATGGCGGTGCTGCTCGAGATGGGATTCAAGCCCGCTCGACCCGCACCGGAGCGTATCGAAGACTCCATCCTACCGTCCGGTGACCACAAGCTCGTGCTCGATAGGCGGGCCATGAGCACCCGCGTGTCGGTCGCCGCAATCCACCACTCGCGGTGCTTGTTGGAGGACGCGGCCGGCCTCGCGTTCAGGGAGATGGATCGCCTGATCGGCCTCCTCAATCGGTTCGACCCCGGCTCCGCCGTAGGAGTGCTCAACGCGGAGGGACGTCTCGCGGATCCGCCGCCGGAGCTGACGCTGCTGCTCGATCGATCGGCCGCGGTCCATGAGGCCAGCGGCGGCGCCTTCGACATCACAGTTCAGCCGCTCGTGGACCTCCTGAAGCAAGCCGGGGACTCCCCGGATCCCGTTGTTTGGCGAGATACCCTCGAGACGGTCGGCGCGGATGCCCTGCGTGTCTCTACCGCACAGATCGGCTTCGAGCGGGACGGGATGGGCATCACGCTCGACGGGATCGCCAAGGGCTACATCGTAGATGCGATGGCCGCAGTGCTCGAAGCGCACGGAATCGATCGCTTCCTGATCGACGCGGGAGGAGACATCCGTGCCTCAGGCCTTCGAGAGGACGCCCTGGCCTGGGTGGTCGCCGTACGCGATCCGCGGCACGGCGGGATTCTCCCCTCGCCTCTGCGGATGATTGGCGGAGCCGTCGCGACCTCGGGCGGCTACGAGGCCCGGTTCGACCCGGACGGATCGTGGCACCACATCGTCAGCTCCCGCACAGGCCGTTCACCCGACGACGTCCTGAGCGTGACGGTCGCGGGCCCCACCGTATTCGCCTCCGACGCGCTGGCCACGGCCGCGCTGCTGATGTCCCCGCGGGTAGGAGTGCGCTTCATCGACTCCCTGCCTGGGTTCGAGTGCATGGTAATCGACGGTGAAGGCCACCCGACGCTCTCGGCCGGCTGGACCCGCCCACAGCCGTTTCTAAGTAGGAAGGTTTGAGATGAGATCGGAATACTCGGGCATCCAACTGACCGCCCTGGTGGCGCTGCGTTTCGCCATCGGGTGGCACTTCTTCTACGAGGGTGTTTCCAAGTTCGTCAACCCGTATTGGACGGC
>JAZGAL010000048.1:0-2343 GCA_036475815.1 Gemmatimonadota bacterium | reverse complement strand
AGATAGAAATTGATGTCGTACTTGCCCAGAAAGAGGAGATAGACGCCGCCTACCGCGGCGAGAAACGGAGCGGCGACCAGCAGGAGACGCGCGATGATGTGTCCCGCCAGGCGTACGAGGCGGGCCGCGTACCGGTAGACGTAGCGCACGGCGTCGAGCCACGTCACGCGGCGGCCCTCGACCGCGCCGAATCCGATGAGCATCAGCACGCCCTGCTCGGCGAACCACACCCCCAGCAAGACCGCTCCCACGATCACGATCGCCGTCAGGCCGATGGGGTGCAGCGCGAACGCGGCGATGTCCGCGTCGGCCAGCACGCCGTCGTCGGTGGTCATCAGGAATAGCTTCAGCAGCAGGCTGACCAGCGGCGTGACCGCCACTACGGAGAGGATCTTGGCCAGGAGATCGGTGAGCACCAGCTGCGGCCAGGTGCGCCGGAAATCGGTCAGCGCTCCGCGCAGGTCGGACCATGGGATCGATGGCATCGGCTTCGGACTCCGAGATTCACCCGCTCTGTGAGCCAGCCAACCTACGGCGAGCCACCGAATCCGGGAATACGCGGACGCCTTGCCCGCCTCTGTCTTGTCAACTAGAATGACCTATAAGTTGACAAGACATCGCCTCATAGGTTTACGAGACAAATGGCACGAACTGGACAGAAGCCGAAGATTCGGCGGTACTTACTGCGGCAGATTGCCACGGGACACACCAATCCGATCCACACAGCGATGGACCGGTTCGGTGTCTCGCGTCAGTACGTCTCGAGGCTACTTCGAGAGTTGATCGACCAGGATCTTCTTGAGGCCCACGGTACAACGAGTAACCGGATGTTCACCCTCAAGTTCCAGACTCACCGACGAAGGTTCCCGGTGACGGTACCGGAGGATCGGGTGTGGCGTGATTTCGCTGCTCCGATCTTGAAGGACATCGTCCAGCCCAAAGCGAGGGCCATCCTCCAATACGGCATTAGCGAGATGGTCAACAACGTAATCGACCATTCAGGCGCGGACTCATGCGTTCTCGAGGTTTTGCTCAATCCCGCGCTGGTTGCCGTGCTCGTATCGGACGCCGGTGTCGGAACCTTTGGGAAGCTTCGTGACCACTTCGAGCTCGACGATGCCGAGCACGCCGCCCTTGAGCTGTCAAAAGGAAAACTCACCACGGATCCGGACCACCACACGGGTGAAGGAATCTTCTTTACAAGCCGCATGATGGACGAATTCGTACTCGCCTCAGACCAAGTCCACTTGATTGCAGAGCACGGTAGTCGTGGATGGGTCCTTGCCGTGAAGCAGACTCAGCCGGGAACCACTATCGAGATGCGCTTAGATCCCGAAACGAATCGAAGCACTCGGGAAGTGTTTGACATGTTCACCCTGGGGGCCGACGACCCGTCCTTTAGCGTGACGCATGTTCCCGTCTCACTGGTCGAGGTCGGAGAGGAGAACCTGATTTCGCGCAGCCAGGCGAAGCGTTTGATGGCGCGTATGGAGAACTTCCAGCGGGTGTTGTTAGATTTCAAGGGTGTCCGCACGGTCGGGCAGGCCTTTTCCGATGAGGTGTTCCGGGTCTGGGCAAACGCTCATCCGGACGTGGAAATCGTCGTTCGGGGCGCAAACAAACAGGTGCAGCGCATGCTCGAGCGGGCGCGGGAGAAGCGAGCTTCGGCACACGTGGTTGGCGGTGGCTCTGGTGCGCGCCGGGATCCCCGAGTCCGTGGAGATGAAAGCTGACAGGCCACGAGACCCGCTCAGTGTTCAAACGCTACGCCACGGTTTTACAAAGTGGGCCCGGCAGGACTCGAACCTGCGACCTTGGGATTATGAGTCCCCTGCTCTGACCAACTGAGCTACGGGCCCACTAGCGAGCTGCGACCTCCTCCATACTATCCGCGACCTGCTATCCGCGCTCTACGATACGTACGAGCGCCCACCCCCGACGTTCCCCCGCGCCCCTGAACGCTGGAACGGCTCCCTGCGCTCTCTCGTGCCGGCGAACGCTCCGACCAGCCGCCGCCTTGGAGCCGAAGGGGTTCCCGAAGCGAGCCTCGAGGCAGGCGCCGGCAGCTCGCGGAGGGAACCGCTCCGGCTCCCCACTGACGGCGGTCACCAGAAGAGCAGCCGCCGGCTCGCGGTCAGAGCGTGCCGTACAGCCGATCCCCCGCGTCGCCCAGCCCCGGAAGGATGTAGCCGTGCTCGTTCAGCTCCCGGTCCAACGCCGCGGTGAAGACCGGAACGTCCGGGTGATCGTGCAGGAGCTTCCGGACGCCCTCGGGCGCGGCCACGATGCACATGAGGCGGATGCTCAGCGCGCCGCTGTTCTTGAGGAAGGCGATCGCCGCGC
>JAZGAL010000047.1:0-15507 GCA_036475815.1 Gemmatimonadota bacterium | reverse complement strand
TGCGCGCGGTGATGATCGACGGCGCGCCGCTCAGCGCCAACCTGGGCCGCCTGGCCGTGATCGGCGCCTGGGGCGTGCTGAGCTTCGCCGTCGCGCTCCGGATCTTCCGCTGGAGCTAGGGTGGTCCGCCTCACTAATAACGATGCGCACGCGGCTGGGTCGAGCGGGTCGGGCACTCACGGAAGTCCGTGCTTGACAAATAGATAGCGCTCCCTATAATAGATTGTTGCACACCCCCCGGGTTCGATGAAACTTTCTGGCAGCTGTGGTGTTATTATCCGCCGTTGGGTTCAGTGCGGCCTGGGGCGGAGTCCCGCCGCAGGGGCATGCCGGCAGGAGCGGAACTCTCCGCCGGGGGTACGGATAGACCTGAATGCAAAGTGGAGTAGAGCGTAGAGCGATGATCATGGATCGGGAGTCTGCACGGGCGAGGCGGGTGGCCAGCCAGGCGCTGAAGAGTCGGCTGGCGGGGGAGGATTCCGCTCTCGATCAGTACCTTCAGGACGTCAGCCAGCACAGCCTGATCACCCCCGAGGAAGAGATCCGGCTGGCCCGGAAGGCCCAGAAGGGCGACACCCGGGCGATCCAGGCCCTCTGCAAGGCCAACCTGCGCTTCGTGATCTCGGTGGCGAAGAAGTACCAGGGCCGCGGGTTGCCGCTGAGCGATCTGATCCAGCAGGGCAACTTGGGGCTGGTGACTGCCGCCATTAAGTTCGATCCGGACCAGGGCGTGAAGTTCATCAGCTACGCCGTCTGGTGGATCCGTCAGGCCATCCTTTCGGCGCTGGCGCACCATGGCCGCTCGGTCCGCGTGCCGCTCAACCGCGCCGCCGAGCTCTCCAAGATCCTCAAGGCGCGGCAGTCGCTGAAGGTCACGCTCGACCGCGAGCCGACCAGCGAGGAGATCGGGCGGCGGCTCGATATGAACCCGCAGACCGTCGAGATGCTGGAGGCGCTGAACGCCGGCGAGGTGCGACTCGATGCGCCGATCGGCGACAGCGAGGACAGCAGCCTGGTGGAGCGATTCGTGAGCGAAGGGGCGACCACCGCCGTCAGCGAGGTGGAGGATCGCCTGCTACGCGAGCAGATCGACGATGCGCTGAGCATGCTCCGTGAGCGGGACGCGCTGGTGCTGAGGCTGTACTACGGCCTCGGGGACGGTCGCGAGCACACGCTCGAGGAGATCGGTCAGCAGCTGGGGATCACCCGCGAGCGGGTACGACAGCTACGCGATCGCGCGCTCAAGGAGCTGCGAGAAGGCGATCGGGGTTCCGCTCTGGCGAGCTTCTCCGCCGCCTAAGCGTGTGAGGTCCAGGAACGTGAGAAGGGGCGCCGGCTGGCGCCCTTTTTCTTTGCGTGTCCACTCGACACCGCAGACGCTCCAGCCCGGACCGGGAAGCCTGCAGCCTCTTCCACCGGCGCCGGTTAGGAAAGGTGTGAGCGGTTCGGTGTTTTGGGGAGTATCCGAAGGAGACAGCCGATGTCCGTAGTCAAGCTGATCCGGATCGTTCTCGCTTCACCGCTGATGCTGTTCTCCGCGACGCCGGCGACGGGGGCACCCGACGCGATGACGCCGACCGTCAGCTACGTTGTCACGGTCGCACAGCCTCAGACGCACGTCTTCGCCGTAGAGATGGAAATCTCTGGCACCGGCTCGCGGGAGCTGGACGTCTCGATGCCGGTCTGGACTCCCGGCTCCTACCTCGTGCGGGAGTACGAGCGGCACGTCATCACGTTCGCTGCAAGCGATGAGCTGGGCCAGCCGCTGGACTGGCGCAAGGTAGACAAGAACACCTGGCGCATCGACGCAGGTGCGGCCGAGAAAGTCATCGTCGCCTACGAGGTCTACGGCCGCGAGCCAAGCATCCGCTGGTCATTCGTGAACGACGAGGGAGGCCATATTCTCGGGCCGAACTTGTTCATGTACGTCGTAGGCGCGGCCGAGCTGCCCGTCTCGGCGAGATTCGAACTGCCGGAAGGCTGGCGCGTCGACGGCGGAATCGCTCCTTCAGCCGACGATCCCTACCTGATCTCCGCCCGCTCCTATCATGAGCTGATCGACACGCCCATGCTGATCGGCAACTTCACCGACATCAGCTTCGAGGTTGAAGGAGTGCCGCATCTGATTGCCATCCTCGGGCCGAACAACGCCGACCTGGAGCGTCTTAGCGAGGACTTCGCCGAGATCATAAAGGTCTGTTCCAGCCTGTTCGATGGCCTACCATACGAGCGCTACGCCTTCGTCTTCCTGACTCAGGCGCGGGGCGGCGGCCTCGAGCACGCTAACGGCACGACTATCGGTCTGGGCAGCATCGATTTCTCGGACCCCGGCTCATACCGATCGGTGCTCGGCGTTACGGCGCACGAGTTCTTCCACGCCTGGAACGTGAAGAGGATCCAGCCTCCCGCCTTCCAGTCCTACGACTACGAGCAAGAGAACTATACCGATGCCCTCTGGTTCTACGAAGGCTTCACCTCTTTTTACGGCGATCGTATCCTCTATCGCGCCGGGCTCTCCCAGCGCCTCGACGATCCCGTCAGTCTCGTCGTCCAGTACAGGTCAACGCCGGGCTACGCAATTCAGAGCGCCGCGGACGCCAGCTACAACGCCTGGATTCAGTTTTATCGTCGTGACGAGAGCAGCCGCAACTATCAGACGGACTACTACTTCAAGGGCAGGCTGATCGCCAATCTCTTGACGCTCGAGATCGCCAACCGCACCGCCGGCGCGAAGAGTCTGGACGATGTCATGCGGCTGATATGGGAGAGGGCGCGCGACGAAGGCGCGGCTTTCGACGCCGATGATATCCGCGCCGTTTGCGAGGAGGTGGCCGGCGGTTCCTTCAAGACGTTCTTCGACAGATACGTCTTTGGGGCAGGCGCAATCCCGTTCGAGGAGTACTTCGAGCTGGCGGGCTATCACCTCGCGATCGACGAGAAGGCGACCCGAGAGCGAGACAGGTTCGGCTACCTGGGGATCTACATCGGTGAGTCGAACGGCCGTGTGCGCATCGACGGCGTGGTGAGAGGGACGCCCGCCTGGCACGACGGCCTGAACTACGGCGACGAGATCCTGGCCGTAGATGGAGTCCAGGTGACCGGTACAACGTCGCTGCTTCAGTCACTCACCCGCTACCGCCCCGGCCAGGAAGTCGAGTTTCTCGTCTCACGCTATGGCGAGCCGCGAACCATCCCCGTGACCCTGGGAACCCAGAGCACACCCATCTACAACCTGACGGAAGTCCCAGACCCGACGCAGGCCCAGCTTGCCGTGCGGTTGCGCTGGCGGGAGGGGTCCCCCTGACATCACCTTTCGCCCCGCAGAATCGCGGACATTCCATCGAACCGGAATCACGATCATGCTCCAGCACTCACGCTTGGCTTCAACCCTGGCCTTATTCCTGGCCCTCATGCCGGCAGGCCACCTGGCCGGCCAGGAGACATCGCGGGCCACGACGGCGCGCTCTTCTGTCACCGCGCCGACCCTCGTGGCACCTGGCGACTATCTTGGCTACCCCGTGGGCGCCGACTTCAGGCTCGCCGGCTGGGATTCCATAACCGGGTACCTGAACCTTCTGGCCGAGGCATCCCCCGCCCTGCGCGTGGATACCATCGGCCAAAGCACTCTGGGCCATCCCTTCGTCGTCGTTACCGCGACGGCGCCGGAAAACATGGCGCGGCTCGAGGAGATCCGCCGGAACCAGGCGAAGTTGGCCGATCCCAGAAGGCTGGCGGAGGGCGACCTGGACGATCTGCTGAATACCCAACCCGCAGTGGTGCTCATCGCGAACAACATCCACTCAACAGAGATCGCCTCCAGCCAGGGGGTGATGGAGCTGGCCTACACGCTGGTCAGTGACCCGGAGCTCGCCGAGGTTCTGCGCAACGTGGTCGTTCTGCTCATCCCATCGGTCAACCCCGACGGCCAGCAGATGGTGGTGGACTGGTACAGTCGCACCGCGGGTAGCCCTTACGAGGGCAGCAGAATGCCCTGGCTCTACCACTACTTTGTCGGGCACGATAATAACCGTGACTGGTTCATGCTCACCCAAGCCGAGACCCGGTTGGTGACCGACCTGCTCTACGACGAATGGTTTCCCGAAGTGGTCTACGACGTGCATCAGATGGGGAACCGCGGTGCGCGGTTCTTCGTGCCGCCCTTCGACGATCCATCCAACCCGAACATCGATCCGCTGGTGGTGCGATCGATCTCGCTGTTCGGCCTGCAGATCTCCACCGACCTGGAGGCGGCCGGCAAGTCGGGCGTGGTCGACGGTGAGCGGTTTGATCTCTGGTGGGATGGCGGGCTGCGCACCGTGCCCGCCCGGCACAACATGTTGGGCATCCTATCCGAGTCGGCCAGCGCGCGGATCGCGTCTCCCATCTTCCAGGAGCCCGGCCAGGTCGACCGGCAGCCGGAACAGGGGATCAGCTATCCGAACCCCTGGTCGGGCGGCTGGTGGCGGATTCGCGACATCATCGACTACCAGATGATCGCCGCTCGCTCGGTGATCAGCCTGGCAGCGCGCCAACGCCGACAGCTGATCCGCAATTATGTGGAACTCGGCCGACGCGCCCTGGAGGCGGGACGCAGCGATCCACCCTTCGCCTACATCATCCCGGCCGAGCAAAGGGATGTAGGTAGCGCAGCGGCCATGCTGGAGATCCTTCGCCGCGGCGGCGCCGAGATCCACCGGGCCGCAGCTCCTTTTGAGGCCGACGACATCGAGTACAGGGAGGGCGACTGGGTGGTGCTCATGGCTCAACCCTATAGGGCCCACATCAAGGATCTGCTGGAACGTCAGAACTACCCCGACCGCCGCATCTACCCGGAAGGCCCGCCCGACGCCCCCTACGACGCCGCGGGCTGGACCTTGCCGCTGCAGATGGGCGTGCAAGCCGTGGAGGTGATGACGGAGTTCGAGGCCGACCTGCGGCCGCTTGAAGGAGCCGTCCAACCGCCCGCCGGTAGCGTGAGCGGATCGGGTCCGGCTTTCGTGCTATCCAACGCCACCAACGCGGCAAATCTCGCGATCAATCACACCCTGGGAAACGACGGGCAGGTCGTCCTCCTGTCCGACACTGTACGGGTCGGCGACCGCCTCTGGCCGGTCGGGAGCGTGCTGCTGCGCGGCCCGGGGGTGCGCGATCTCCTCAGCGACCTTGCCGTGAGCGAGGGGCTCTCGGCGGAATCTTTCTCCGCAAGCGCGCGCGGGTACGAGCTGAACGCGTTGCGTGTAGGTCTCTACCAACCGTGGACCGCGTCGATGGACGAAGGGTGGACGCGCTGGGTCTTCGAGACCTGGGACGTTCCCTACCGGACGGTCCACGACGCCGAGATCCGTGCCGGAGGACTCAATGATCGTTACGATGTCATCATCCTGCCCGACCTGTCGCCGAGCTCGATCGTGGAAGGGCGCAAGCCGGGGACGGTCCCGGCGGAGTACGCTGGCGGTCTCGGGGATGCCGGCACGGCGGCGATCCGTGCCTTCGTTAAGGCGGGCGGCACGCTGATCTGTCTCGACTCGTCCTCGGACTTCGCTATCGAGCAGTTGGGCCTGCCGGTGAAGGACGTGCGTCCGCCGGTCAACGAGCAGCGATCCGGTAGCGCGTTCTACGCCCCGGGCTCGATCCTCGCCGTGACCATCGATGCCAGCCACCCGCTCGGCTATGGGATGCCCGAGGAGGGCGCGGTCTACTATTCCAACAGCCCGATCTTCCAAGTGGAGGAAGACGCAAAACGTGTGACCGTTGTCGCCCGTTACACGGAGGCCGGCCAGTTGCTCAGCGGGTACGCGGTGAACAGCGATTTCCTGGCCGGCAAGTCAGCGCTTCTGGAAGTCAGCTCGGGTGCCGGCCGGGTGATCCTCTTCGGGTTCCGCCCCCAGCACCGAGGCCAGACTCACGAAACGTTCAAGTTCCTCTTCAACGCTGTCTACCGCGGCGCTGCCACCGGTCCAGAGCAATTGGAGTTCTAGTTGAACGGCGGGAATCAGCCTGTCCGCCGTCTCGGGGGAACGGCGGTCGCGCTCGAGACAGCCTTTCTGACCAGCGGCTTACCTAGCGAGGTACGGCTCGAGGCCGTGGAGCGCATCACCGCCGCCGTACGCGCTCACGGTCCCGAGCCTGCGTTCATCGGGGTCGTCGCAGGGCAACCGATCGTTGGCCTCGATCCCGACGAGTTGCAGTTGCTGGCCCAACAAGAAACCAAGCTCAGCACCCGCGACCTCTCCGCCGCTGTGGCACGGGGTGAGCACGGCGGCACGACGGTGGCCGCCACCATCTTCCTCGCTAGCCGGGCCGGCCTGGCCGTGGCCGCCACTGGCGGCATCGGCGGTGTGCACCCTGCTTCCGGCGGGACGGATGTGTCCGCCGATCTCTACGAGCTCGCGCGCACGCCGATCATCCTCGTCTGTTCCGGCGCCAAGGCGATCGTCGATCTGCCCGCGACGCTCGAGCGGCTCGAGACGCTCGGCGTGACGGTCGTCGGCTTCGGGACGCGCGAGTTCCCCTCTTTCTACTCGGCGGAGAGCGGGCTGACTCTCGACCTCAGCGCAGACAGTCCGGAGGAGGTGGCGCGGATCTGGCGCGGGGCGCGCTCGCTGGGCGTACCCGGGGCGATGCTCGTCTGCGTGCCGCCGCCCGCGGAGGTCGCGCTCTCCAGGCAAGAGACGGAGGCGGCGGTCTCGCGCGCCCTGAGTGATCTGGACATGGCGGGGATCAGCGGGCCCGGGGTCACTCCGTTCTTACTCGGCCGCATCGCTCACCACACGGGCGGTCGGTCGCTGACTTCCAATCTCGGACTTCTGGCGAACAACGCCGCGGTGGCGGCGTCGATCGCGAGATTGATATGAACATCGTCCACTCACCTCGCGGACAGCAGCGCTCGCCCTCCGTCGATCGAGTAGATGCCGCCGGTGATCCAGCCGGCTTCATCGGAGCAGAGGAACGCGCAGAGCGACGCGATCTCCTCCGGCTTGCCGACCCGGCCCAGCGGGTGCGTCGTCTTCGAGTGCTCCAGGAACGCCTGGTAGTCGGGCACCGCTCCGCTCACCGTGTGCAGCTCGGTCACCACGACGCCCGGATTCACCGCGTTGACCCGCACACCCTTGGGCGCGAGCTCGAGGGCCACACATTGAGTGAACATGTCGACCGCTGCCTTGGACGAGCAGTAGGCCAGCAGGTTGCCGTAGGGGCGGAGACTGGTGACCGATGAGATGTTGACTATCGCGCCGCCGCGCTTGATGAGATGCGGTGCCACGTGCCGGGTGACGTAGTAGAGGCTATCCACGTTGCTCGCGTACATTCGCTCCCATTCCTCGGGCGGCGTGTCCAGAATGCCGCCGGTCCCTATCACCCCTGCGGCGTTGATGAGGTAGTCGATGCGGCCGAACGTTTCCATGCAGCTCTCGACGGCAGCCCGAACCTCATCCTCAGCACGCAGATCGGCGACCGCGTAATTCTCGAACGTCTCTTTCAATCGCTCCTCACGCCGGGCCACCGCAAAGACCGACGCGCCCTCCTCCTGAAAGCGAACCCCACAGGCGCGACCGATGCCACTCGAAGCACCCGTCACGAACGTGACCCTGTCCTGAAAGCGCATGGCTCCTCCGCTGTATGTTTTGGCAAGCAGAGCTTACAACGGCTGGCAGGGGCTCACAAGCCGCCCGTAACGGCAGCGCCGCCAGGGGGCCCAAACGCCTCAGGGGGTCAGATAGTAGTTGATCTTGATGCTGAAGATGTTGTTGCCCTCGAGCCGACGGAGCGAGTCGAAGTCGCTCAGCGGATCGAACCGCCCCGAGTGATTGAAGGCGGATCTGTTCATCGACCAAACGAAGAACAGCGTCGACCCCGGCATGTACTCCCAGCGCATCACGAACGTTGAGCGGAACTCCGTGAAGTTGAAATTCGGGTCCGCGAACGACAGGTCCTCCGTACCGTCACCGTTCAGATCAACGTGATACGTGCCAGGGGAACCCGGGCCATCGCTCGGCTCGAAGCGCAGGCGATCCTCCCCAAACCTGTCGAAGCGATCGTCGTACCTGGCGGCGCGTGGCGCGACGACCTGGCTGAACCCCGTGTAATTTCCCGCCGAGACGAACGGCTGCGCGTATAGCTGCAGGCTGAGGTCGGGCGTGAAGGTCCACTCGACGCGCGTCGTCAACGCAAGTGTGTTCTGATCGAGAACGCCCAATATGTATCGCTCGGAACCCAGTGATTCTTCCACCGTCACGTACTGCCAGTCGTCGTGCGTCCGATTATACCCCGGGCCGAGAGCCAGCCTGAGATTGGCCGTCGGCTTCCACACAACGTTGCCAAAATAGCCCGCGGCATCGGAGCGCTCCTGGTCGAACCACCTCCAGGTGCCCACCTCGAGGACGATTCTCTTGCGATCATCGCTGAAGAAGCCGGCCCACCAGTTCGTGCCCGACGGATAATTCATCGATGGACCGCCACGCAGCACGCGAGTGTTGACGGCCGAGAGCTCGCGGTTGATGCCCGCGAAGCCGCCCCAGTAGTTCAGCAGCGTGAAGCTGCCGTTCAAGTTTCCGCCGGTCGCCGTGCGCTCGCCGCCGAACGTGTTCCAGTTCCAAGCGTTCAGGTTGATGTTGTAGCGGCGGAAGATCTTGCCCGGCTCGAACTCCCGATAGCCGATCCACATGCTGTTCCGCCAGACATCCGCCTGCCTCAGGAAACCGAGGTCGTTCGTCTCGAACCCGGGGGTGACCCAGTAGGTCGCAACCGAGCCCCGCCAATGTCCACCGCCGATCTTCCCGAACCGGAACGCACCACTGGAGCCCGTCAGAGATGTGCGCGTATCATCGAACTCGAGGTGATCGGCATCGGGGCGCTGGAAGTACCGAGCCGAGCTCAACTGCGTGCTGGCAATCGCCACTGGTGACCCTACTACGTGGGAAGCGAGCAGCTGACCCCTGACTTCCCAATTCCGGCTCCAGAACCGGTGGCGGCCGTCGACGCCGCCTGAGTAAGCGGAAGAACGCAGATATGAAAGCTTAATGGGCAGTCTGCGATTGACAGATGTGACGATCCCGCCAACGGCGCTCTGGCCTTCGTTGAAGTCCTTCTGAACCCGGGCCACGCCGTAGTTTGTCAGCGGCTCGACCACATCCCGATGCCTGTTCCCCTCGGAATCGATGACTGTCGCGTTCTCCTCCGCCGTGACGGCGTCGAGGACGCCGATCGACCAGCCGTTTGCCGTCTTGCCCGAAAGCTTCCCAGCAGCGATGATGGTCGAATTGAACGGGTTATCCACGAAGCCGCCCCGTGGATCCGCGAAGCCCTGAGGCCGGCGGCCGATGCGGCGCGAGTAAAAGAGCCCTTCAGCCCCACCACCACCGCTCAGGCTGAAATCGAAGATGCTCGCACCCTCGAGGAAGAAGGGGCGCTTCTCAGAGAAGAAGGTCTCGAACGCTGAGAGGTTGACTACCGAGGGGTCGGCCTCCACCTGACCGAAGTCCGGGTTGACCGTAAGATTCACGGTCAGGCTGTTCGTCAGGCCAAAGCGGACATCGCCGCCGACCGTCCCGTAGAATTCGCTGCCCGTCTGGAAGGGATTGCCGTCCTGAGCCGGAGTCATCGCCTGCTGCGCCACCACGTAAGGCAACACCTCCAGCCGGCGCGGCGGCTGGATCCCGTCGATACCGGCCAGCTCCCCGAACTCGGATACCCAACCGGGGGCACCCTTGGCGATCGGCTTCCACTGTACGGTCTCGTTCTTCCGCTGGATCTCGCGCTGGATGTTGAAGCCCCAGACCTGCTCCGGTGCCTCCGAGAACCGGAGCTGCGAGTAAGGGATGCGGAACTCGGCTACCCAGCCCTCTTCATCGATGCTGGTGGCAACCTCCCACACCGCATTCCAGGAATCATCACGGTCCGTGTCATCATACAGATACTGATCCCGCTCGACGCCTGCCGGGTTCACCGAGAAATTGAACGCGGTGCGCCGGTCGTGGTACGAGTCGATGCTAACGGTGAGCCAGTCCGAGGAGGAGTACTGATCGCGACGGGTGAGCAGCCCTACGATCTTGTCGGGCTCGCTGTCGTAAGCCCGGATTCCGACGTACAACGCTCCGTCATCGAAGATAACGCGTGCAACGGTGCGCTCCGTCGCCGGCTCACCTTCATTGGGGTCGCGCTGAATGAAGTTGGTGATGGGCTCAGCCAGCGCCCAGGCCGCGTCGTCGAGCCGGCCGTTGATCTCGGGCGTTCCCGGCGACGCGCGGCTGGCGAGCGCTAGATAGGGTTCGCGCTCCGGCTTGTCTTCGGGCCTGTCCTTTTCCTCCGCTCTGGCGGGGCTGCCACCGATCAGCGCCAGAAGCGTTGCCAGCAACGCCGTGCGCGTGGCAACTGACTTCATACATATTCCTTAACTACTCCCGGCTTTCACTCGTCGGATGGGCTCCCAACGTTCCTTCGCTACGGATTAGACGCCGCCAACGATTCAAAGGTTGGCAGGCTAAAGCGATTCGGTTCACGAGGCAGTCGTTTCGCCTTGCCGAGCAGCTGGAGCAGACGTAGGTTCGGTCGCTATGCAAGCGCAAACGGCGCTTCAGTCCGCCACATCTCCGGGCATTCTATTCCCCCCGCGCGCGAAGCAAGCATCGCTCCCGATAACGATAATCACGTTTGATAACCTGCAGGGCACAGGCTTGGCCTGCCCCAGCTTGCCAGAGAAGGAAGCATCACCATGACAGCCCAACTCGACCACCGGACGCTCTACCGTCTCCCGTGGAGCTTTCCTGACAACGCCATCTCCTGGCTGGAGCCCACGGCCGCCTGCAACCTCTACTGCGAGGGTTGTTACCGCACCAACAACCCGAAGGGACATAAGACGCTGGACGAGATCGCCAATGATCTCGACGTCTTCACGAAGTTGCGAAGCTCGGACGGCATTTCCGTGGCCGGCGGCGATCCGCTGACGCACCCGGAGGTGGTGGACATCATCGCTCTCATCGCGGAGCGTGGACTCAAGCCGGTCCTCAACACGAACGGGTTGGCGCTCAGCCGTGATCTGCTGGTGGAAATGAAGCGGGCCGGCCTCTGGGGGCTGACGCTTCACATCGACAGCAAACAGACGCGGCCTCACTGGCGCGGGAAGACCGAGATCGAGCTGAACGACTTGCGGTTGGAGTACGCGCAGATGATCGCCGAGATTGGGGGCCTCTCCTGCGCCTTCAATTCGACCGTGTACGAGGACACCTTGGAATCCGTGCCGGACATCGTGGCCTGGGGGGAGAAGCACATCGACATCGTGCACGTGCTGGTATTCATCGCCTTCCGAGCGGCTATGATCGATGGCGCTTTCGACTACTACATAAACGGTGAAAAGATCGATTTTAGCCACATCCGTTACGCCATGGACCGGCAGCCAAGAACGGACATCCTTTCCACAGATATCCTCGCCGCCATCCAAGCCCGCTTCCCTGATTTTCGCCCCAGCGCCTACCTGAACGGGACGGAGAAGCCCGACTCGTTCAAGTGGCTGCTCACCGGACGGCTGGGGACCCGGGGAAGAACCCACGGGTACGTCGGCTCGAAGTTCATGGAACTGGCGCAGACCAGCCACCATCTGCGCCATGGGTGCTATCTCGCGTATAGCCACCCCAGGGTCCACCGGCGTGGGCGCTCCATGCTGGCTCTATCACCGTTTGACCGTGGCGTGGCCCGAACAGCGTCCTCGTACCTGCGCAACCCGCTCCGGCTCTTCCGGCGGCTCCATTTCCAGTCCGTCATGATCATCCAGCCGGTCGACGTGCTGCCCGATGGCCGGCAGAACATGTGCGACAGTTGCCCGGACATGACGGTGTGGAACGGCCGCCTGGTGTGGTCCTGCCGGTTAGAGGAGCCGATGCAGTACGGCACCTTCGTCCAGACCGTTCCCAGGCAAGCTTCATCAAACCACTGACTATCTGTGAGCGATTCGAGAGCTGAGGCGGCCCAAGCCCCCGACGTCGTTGAGCTGGCCGCGGCGGAGGAGCGGCCAGCCCAACTGGATCGGGTGAGGCTCGTCGACAAGATCACATCGGCGTACAACTTCCTGCTGGCCGGTGTGTGGGCCATCCTCATCCCGGTGTCGTCGCTCGCGCCCTGGCTGTTCCTGGCGCACGCGGCGGGCGCCGCGATGCCGAAGCTGCTGGATCGCGCGCACGGTCGCCTGTCGCCCCTCGGGCGCGTGTTGCGCGATATCTACCCGTTGATTTGGATCCTGCCGTTCTGGACGGAGCTGGACCTGATCCGGCGCCTGCTGCACGACACGGCTTTCGATCGGGTCATCGGAGCCCTCGACCTGGCGGTGTTCGGAGTCCACCTGGACGCACTCTGGCTACCCGCCATGTCTGCTATGTGGTTCAGCGAGCTGATGTACCTGGCGTATTTCGGCTACTACCTGGTCGTGGTGCTGCCGTTGCTATACATGGCGTTCCGGGGCAGCCCGGAGATGAAGCGGGATATGACATTCCGCGTGGTGCTCGTCTACCTGTCCTGCTTCTTCGTGTATATCGCGTTCCCCGTGGACGGCCCCCACTGGCTGACCGAGCATTTCCAGGGAGCTTTCCAACAGGGGTTCTTCTACCGGATCGAAGCGGCGTTGCAGAGCCAGGGTGATGCGCTCGGGTGCTCCTTCCCCAGCTCGCACGTGGCCGCCTCGGTGACTATGGCCTACCTGGGATTTCGCTGGTTCTCGAAGCCGGTTGCGGTGCTTCTGACGGTTGGAGCGCTCGGCGTGGTGCTATCCACGGTCTACACACAGAACCACTACACCATCGACTCGCTGGCGGGGGTGCTCTGGGCGTTCTGGATTCAACTCATGGTCGCGCCGGCGCTGCTGCGCTGGTGGCGCTGCGATCGCCTGACCGCCACCGCCTCAGACTGAAGCGCTGCGCGGCTCCCCTGCCGCCAGCAACGCGGTCTTCGCCGTCAGCTCGCCGAACTCCATGCGGTCGTAAGCCTCGGCCAGACCGCTCCCCACGGCGACGGCGCCGTGGTGCGCGAGGAGGATCAGTTTTGCGCCCCCTATCACGGCGCTCCCAACGGCATCGGCCAGCTCCCAAGACCCGGACGGCAGGTGGGGGATGGTGGAGATGGGACCGAGCGCCTGCGCGGCCTCGGGCAACAGTTCCTGCAGGTCCAGGCCGCGAATTCCCAGCGCCGTGAGTGCCGGCGCGTGCGTGTGTATGACCGCGCCCACGCCCGGGTCGGCCAGGTAGCAGGCGCGATGCATGGGCAACTCCACGCTCACGTTCTCGTCGCCCGTCGTCGTCGCCGAGTGCAGGTGCACGAGCTGGATGTCGAACGCGCTCAGGCGCGCTTTGTTGACCGCGCGCGGTGTGATATAAATGTCCTTCCCGCTGCGCAGGCGAGCCGAGAGGTTCCCGCAGCGCCCGGCGATCAGCCCCGCCTGCCAAGCCAGCTTGCCATGATAGCAGAGCAGCAGTCGCAGCGCCTCGTCACTCGCAGCCGCGGCAGGCTCGACCAGGGCCCGGCGAAACGGGCCCAGCAGGAGGCCGTATTGCCCGACGTGGCCGACAAACCGTCGTGTTCCACCGATCCATGGCGACAGCCTCGACATGGCCACCTCCTTCTTTGTGGGGCCTTATAATATAACTGATTCCCGCGCGCTCGGCTCGGATGTGTGCGCACTCCGTTGCGCCGATCTCTCCGCGCTTTTGTGCGTCGCTGCGACAGCCTATCTTCTCGAAACCGGTTTTCCCTAGCAGGAGGGGCCCATCACTCTCGAGCGGTCCGCCGCTCCACCGTTGCCGCCGGTCTTCCGTGCAGTTGTCTCTACCGTCGTGCCGGAGGCAACGGCCCTGGACGAAGCGGGCTGGAGCGAACTGGAAGCCCTGGTCACCGATTCGATTCGGCGCCGGCCCGCCGCCCTGCAACGACGCGTTCGCCTCTTCCTCCGCCTCATCCAGTGGCTGCCCCTGGCTCGCTACGGCCGCCAATTCACCGACCTGGACGCGGCGCGGCGAACCGAGTTCCTGGCGGGAATGCAGAACCACCGTGTGGACCTCATCCGCGTCGGCTTCTGGGGTCTCAGGACGCTGGCGCTCCTGGGCTACTATGGGCGGCCCGCCGCTGCCGAGGCGATCGGGTACCGGCCCGACCCACTGGGCTGGCAGGCCGAGTGACATGAACGAGCGGACTTACGATATCGTCATCATTGGCTCCGGGGCCGGGGGCGGGACGGTCGCGCAAGAGCTGGCTCCGCTATGCAAGGAGGGGGTGCGCATAGTCGTCCTCGAGAAAGGCCCACGCCTGAAGGACCAGGAGTTCACGGGCCGGGAGATCGAGATGGCCCAGACCCTTTACGAGGACGGCGGCGGCTTCTTGACCGCCGACGGCTCCATGACGCTAGCCATGGGCATCGGCTACGGCGGTTCCACCATCGTTTACACCGGTACCTCCATCATCGCGCCCGAACGCGTGATTCAGCGCTGGAACGTGCCCGGCCTCAGCTTCGAGGAGGTGGAGCGGCGGAGCAGGAAGTTCGTCGGGCAGAACAACGTCCATTATCTCGAGCACGACCTGATCAACGAGAACAACCAGCTTTTCGTGAAGGGGTGCCGGCGGATGGGCTACCGGGTCGAGCAGTTCCCGGTGAACGTCAAAGGCTGCCTGGGCTCGAGCCTATGCAACCTCGGGTGCCCCAATCAGGCGAAGCAGGGCACCAACCGGGTGCAGCTGCCCAACGCGGAGCGGGATGGCGTGCAGGTGGTCACGCGCTGCGACGTGGTTCGCCTCGACGGACAGACGGTCGTCGCCAGAGTGGATGCCAAACCTCCCGGCGGAGCCGGCGAGCCGTCGCCCTGGGCGCCGGGCGAGTACCGCATCCGCGCCGGGATCGTGATCGTGTGCGGCGGCGCCGTGAACTCTCCGGCGCTCCTCCTGCGCTCGCGCCTGCCCGCTTCGCTGCCGCGCCTGGGTCACGGCTTCACCTGCCACCCGGCGCTGATCCTGGTTGCGGAGCACCCGCGGCCGATCACCAACTTCGTCGGCCATCCGAAGAGCTACTATCTGGACGAGTTCGTGGGGAGCGATGGGTTCGTGCTGGAGACGTGCATGTACTTCCCGTTCACCACGGCGAAAAGCCTCTCCGGCTTCGGCGAGTCGCACGCTGCCTTCATGCGCGTCTTCCCACGCCTCCAGATGATTCTCGTCCTCGCCTGCGACCACGTCGATCCTCACAACCGGGTGACCGTAGATCGGCGCGGGCGGCCTGTGGTCCTCTACCGCTTCACGCCAGAGGTGCGGCGCGCACTCGCCCGGGGAACGCTGACATCTGCGAGGATATTCTTCGCGGCGGGCGCGAAGCGCGTTCACCTGCCGACCGCAGCGAACCCCGCGGTCGACTCCGAGGACGCCGACTCGCTGGATCGGCTGGTGGATGAAACTTACTTCAGGCCGGGATCGGTCACCGTGTCAGCCGCCCACCTGCAAGGCGGCTGCGCGATGGGGCTCACGGCCGGCGACTCGGTGACCGAC
>JAZGAL010000046.1:0-2484 GCA_036475815.1 Gemmatimonadota bacterium | reverse complement strand
TACTCAACTTGTAGCGGTCGGGCTTGCTGAAGGTCGGAGATTCTGACATCACGCGTCCTCTGACCGGGCGCAGTCTAACGGACCGGGCGCTCAGCGACGTGGCACAGGCCGCCGACGGTCGCTGAGGCACCCGAGTTCAATGCCAAACTTTACCAAAGGTCGATTGGATCGCGCTGTGCCACGAAAGCTGGAGCGCATCGAGACCACGGAGCCTTCGCTCCACCGTTCACGGGAGCCGATCCAACCGGGTGCACGAGACACGTGTGCCGCTTGACAACCGGGGGCCTGATAAGTGTTGGGCCGCAGCATCGGCGATCGCTGACACTTCATAATGACGGGGTCCTTGCCTCGGGAGGAAGAACAGATGAATCGGCACACAATCGCATTGAGCGTGGCCATGGCCGCGATCATCGCGGGC
This sequence comes from Gemmatimonadota bacterium, assembly GCA_036475815.1. GTDB lineage: Bacteria > Gemmatimonadota > Gemmatimonadetes > Palauibacterales > KS3-K002 > JBDHGH01. The sequence goes on along the minus strand of JAZGAL010000046.1, from coordinate 2,066 downwards.
GGAATCGCCCTGGCTGAGGGCACTCGAACGGAGGAGCGAGAAGAATACGTGTCGACGGCGGAGACAACGACCATCCTACGGGAAGAGCTGGCCGCCATCGACGGCAAGGAGGGGACCGTATTCTCTGGACGCCTGAAGCCTGGTTGGGTCGGGGAAAGACATTACCACACAGGCGACGTGTTTCTTTACGTCGTCAAAGGATCGTTTACCGTCGATGTTGACGGGGAGTACCGCAAGACTTTCGGGCCCGGTGAGGTGTACCACGAGGCGGTAAACAAGGTTATGCGGGCGAGGAATCTCAGCACAACGGATTCCACAGAGGTGATCATTTTTCAGGTCGGCGACAAGGGAGAGCCACTGATGATCAGGGCGCAGTAAAGAAGCACTCTCAGTGCTGCGGCCCAACGGACTGGGCCCTCAGCTGCCGGCCGTTGACCCGAGCCGAAGCTGATCACCTCCATATAACACCACTTGATCGCCTTGATCATCTTGATCGAGATGGTCTCCGTCCAGTGCCAACCCCCCTCGAATTCGAGGGGGGGGTCCCGGATCGCTCATCCGTGCCGCGTCGTGGCGAGGCCACAGCGCTTGCACTGGACCTTCTGGACGCTGCCGCCAGGTCCGAAGCCAAAGGTCGCCTCGGCGATTCGAAAATCGTGGATACCCAGCAGACAGAGGAGGCGACCGAGGATCTTCGGCAAGTGGGGACTCCCCTCCCGTGCCTGGCGCTTTCCGCTTGAGTCTCAGCCCGCCCCTCAACTCCGCCACCAGGGACCGAGAGGCTTGATCTCCCCGGGGCATTGGTCATGACGACTCGTTCCCGGACCTCAAACGGTGCTTGATTTTCTTCTCCGCGGACTGTCACGACGGTCGCCCTTGCCGTGAAGATCACGCAGGACGCCGCGCTCCAAGTCCAGCTCCTTGGGCCGACGCGCGAGGTACTACCGCGCCTGCAGAGCGCTCATCGCGGTCGGCGCACCTGGCCCTGCATCCGAGTTGCCGGCCAGCTGCTGGTGTATCCCGACGGGACCCTTGGGATACAGCACAAGTTCGGCGCGAATGGGGCTCGCTGCTTCTGAGATCGGAGATACCCGCCGGGTCCGCAGCTCGGCGACCATGCAAAGCGCATCCTCGCGGGCCTGATAGTAGCCGGGCAGACGCGCGACCTCGCGGAAGCCGAGCGACCAATAGAACGCGCTTGCGCCGAGGTTCTCCGCGCGCACCTCGAGCTGAACGCGGTCGACGCTACCGCGGCGCGCCAGCGTCTCCAGCCAGCCCCACAGCGCCTTCCCCACGCCGCTGCGTCGCAGCCCGGGATCCACGGCCATCAGCAGGAGGTGGGCCTCGCGGCGCGAGAAGCGGAAGCTCATGATCGCGAAGCCGACCATGCGCCGGTCGGTCCGCGCCACCACCGCCGCAGTCTCGGAATCGGGGATGCGAGCCGCTACGGCCTGTGGCGTCCACTGCCACGCGAGACCTCGCTCGATCAGCCGGCGCGACATCTGTGCGATCGGTGCCGCATCGGCCGGGAGAGCGGGCTCGAGCCGGATCTCAGGAACCACGACGAGAGCGTACCCCTCCGCCTGCTGAGCGGCGAGGCTCACTCCGCGAGCACCCGCGCGCAGCCGAGGACCCGTGGGGGCTTGCGCCTTGTCACATTCCCGCCTCACGAGCGCGAGACAGTCGCCGCACTCGTGGCGGCCGGGGCAGGGCTGCCGGACGCTCCACTTCAGCTCGCTGCGAATCGGAGAGATTGCGGGCCTCTCGGACGCAGTTCGGCAATCGCGTTACGTGCTGTTCCAGGCAGACGCGACAGATGCCGTAGTTCTTAGCCGGCTTCCCGCGGAGCGTTCCGGCGCACATCCGAATCCTTCGATTGCACCACGCGCAGCGGTTCATCGCATTCCGGTTGGCGCGCCGGCGGCGTGACACCCCACTAGGACCGAGAGGCTTGATCTCCCCGGGGCATTGGTCATGACTACTCGTTCCCGGACCTGAAAGCCCGCTCATTTCTTCTATCCTCAAGGCGTTATCCCAAGAGTCAAGGAAGTTCACGGCCTATGAAC
>JAZGAL010000045.1:0-14133 GCA_036475815.1 Gemmatimonadota bacterium | reverse complement strand
GGGGGTAACCTCCAACCCGACTTCGGGTATGACGATCGCCACGCTGCTGGGTACTAGCCTCATCTTCGCCGCACTCGGCTGGACCGACGATATGGGCAAGATAGCGGCGCTCTCCATCGGAGCGGTGGTCGCCGTCGCGGCGTCCATAGCGGGTGATACCTCGCAGGACTTGAAGACGGGCTTCCTGCTCGGCGCGACGCCGAGACGCCAGCAGACCGGCGAGTTGATCGGCGTCCTTACGGCGGCGTTCTTTGTCGCCGCCAGCATCCTGGCGCTCGAGAAGGCTTACGGATTCGGCTCGACCGAGCTGCCGGCCCCTCAGGCGAACATGATGAAGCTGGTGATCGACGGCGTGCTCCAGGCCGAGATACCGTGGCGCTTCGTGTTGATCGGCGTGGGGCTCTCCCTGGGTGCTGAGATGTTCCGCCTGCCGTCCCTGGCTTTCGCGGTGGGCATCTACCTGCCGATCACCACCATGATGCCGATTTTCATCGGCGGCATGATCCGCAAGATCCTCGAAGACCGGCAGTCCGATGCCGCGTCGAAGAGCCGTGTGCGTGAGCAGGGGGTGCTCTTTGTCTCGGGACTCATCGGTGGCGACGGACTGATGGGCGTTGGTATCGCCTTTTGGGCCGGAGCCTTCGGCATTCCGAAGGGTTTCGGATACGAGTGGATGGGGCCGTTCGCGGACGGCGCGGCCCTGGCGATGATCACGCTGCTGGCGATACTGATCGTCAGGGCTGCGGGTCGACAGCTCAAGGCTTAGACCGGATGGACGCTCAGGAACGCGGAGCCGGCACTCCTGACTCTTCGCAGCCTTCAGCAGGCTTCGAGACAGTCGGAACGCTGACGCGGCTTTCGGACGGGCGCAGCTTATCTCTAGGCTTCGGCAGCCTGCGCATCGGCCGCCAGCGGCGAGCCGACCTCGCTATCGCCGACAGGACGGTCTCGCGTCATCATGCCGATATCTGCTATGAGAGCGGCCGCTACGTGCTTTACGATCACAGCTCGAACGGCACGTGGGTGAACGACAACCTGGTAGTGATAGCGCAGGCGCTACGGGATGGCGACGCCGTCAAGTTCGGGGGGGCCGAATTCCGCTTCTCCCTGAAGAGTGTGCCCAAGCATGCGGCGGCCCGCACAGAGCAGGCCGTACCCACGCGGATCCCCGGATGGCCGACTCGCATCATGAAGGGTGGAACGGGAAAGCGAAGGCGGAAGGAGCGCCTTGGCGGCCTCCTGCGCTGGTTCGTCGCTTTCGTGTTGTTGGTCGCTGTCGCGGCTGTGGTGATCTACTTCTTTTTCCCTGATCTGGCAGGTCGAGTCCTTCCGTAGCCCTGGGCGCGGGACGCCTCGCTCACGGCTGCTCGGGTCCGGGTGGCGGCATCTCGATGTCGACGGGTTTCTCGGTGATGGACGACTTCGCGTCCGAGCCGTAGCTGATCAGTTCCATCTCGCCATCGGACTGTATCAGCTTCACCATCCCGAACGGGATATCGGCGATCCAAACCTCGCTGGGCCTGTCACCGCCTGCACGATAATGGCGAGCGTTGAAGGCCCCCGCGGCCACGGTCACCTGCTCGACGCCGAGCTCTTCGGCAGCGGCGCACTGGTCCTTCCAGCCGGGGCCGGATTGGCTGTCGCCCAGCGCCTCGAGCATCTGCAGCGGCACTCGCTGGGGGACATTGCCCGGCATCTTGACGATGTAGCCCTTGATATCCTTGTTGTCGAACGGGTAATACGGGACGAGCATCTGTACTATCACTTCTTCGCCGAGCAACGGCGGCGCGCTGACCACTTCGATCCAGTAGTGCTGTATGTCTCCAACTCGCTCTTCACCGACGATGGCGAAGCGAATCGACATCCGTTCCTGCTGCGCGTTGCTGAAGACCACCTCGGCGTAGTGCCCGACCTGAGGTGTGGGGTAGAGGTCAGGGCACGGCCCGCCGGTACCCTGGGCATGGAGACCGCCGGCGAGAGGCCAGCAGATTGAGGCCAAACCGAGAAGTGTCGCACGCGCCTTCATGAATCCCCTCCGTTCGCGAAGCAGCCTGGCGCAGGCAAACGCAAAGTAGACCGCCGTTCGGCCGCGGGTCAATGTTGGCTGGATGGCCCTTCCGCCAAAAAAACAGCGGGCGGCCCAGTAGAGGCCGCCCGCATAAGAGATCAGCGTCGCCGATCTTATGAGAAGAAGAAGACGAGTCCGATCAGGCCAAGCCCGAGCGCGAACAGCTCCTCCATAACGACGAACGCCTGTTCCATCCCGACAAAAATCTCGGCGAGCCCGAGCAGTTGTTGCTGGCTCAGCGGCTCACCTTCGGCGTTGATGATGGTGACATCCTCGGTCTCCAGATTGCCGGAGAATACGGCGACGGGCGTGTTCTCGAAGAAGATGCCACTACCCGGCTGGATCGTCCCATCCTCGGCGACCAACAGTACGAAGAGGATATCCTGGCTGCCGTTCGTAATCAGGACATTGATGCTCCCGCTCCCGGTTACCCCTTCGCTGACGTCGAGCGTCATGCTCAGGTCGCCGGCGGACAGCGTGAAGCTGAAGTCGGCGCCCGTCGCATCGCTTCCGGAAAACGTGAAATCAAAGTCGAGCTGATCGGTTCCGTCGGAGAGGAAGCCGTTGACCAGCAGGGTGCCACCGTTGTCGGAAGCGCTGCCGGTGATCCTGTAGTTGAGTACCTCGCCGACATCGGTGATGAAGACGCTCAGCGTGATGTCGATCGCTACCGGAACGACGGCGAAATTGCTCCTGTCGATGAGGTCGAGGTAACCAACCTCGTTCAGCGTCGAGATCCCGTCGTAGAGGATGAAGCGGACACCGTCCACCGGTGCGCCGGTCCGGGCCGTCATCTCGTACTGACCGGTCTGCCCGTTGAACTCGAACGTCTTGCCTTCAAACTCGGGGGGGATGGCCATCAGAGTGGCACCCGAGGCCTGCCGGGTGACCAATGCGCCCATGCTCTCACGCAGGCGGGTGGCCATGCCGTGGAACGTCGCTTCCCCGGGACTGAGTGCCAGGTTGAGCGGCACTATAGACGGGAGCGCCGTGCCGATCTGAGCGCCGAAGATCTCGAGGCTCGCCAGCCCCTGGTTCTCCGTGAAGAACTGATTCACCACCGCGTCAACGGCGGCCTGAGTCTGGGCAACGTCGACGTCACCATCGGGTCCCGTGCTGTCGTCGCACGCGGCGAAGACCGACAGGGCCAGGGCGAACACGGCGATTCGTGTCATCCAGACCGGATTCCATCTCTTCATCATCCTACCTCCCAATTCGCTGATAGGGGGTGCGCGCAGCCGGGGCGTTGCCTGCGGCTACAAGTGTGAATTATTACAATTGGGGGATAGCGGGATCGCGTCGCGGCACGCGACGCAACGGGGTGCCAGACGACTTCCAAGCTATCAGATCTCGGCCTGAAAGCAAGTCTTTCCGGCCCGTGCTTCCGGTCGGCCCTCGATGTCCAGCGCTGTCGCTATCGTTCAGCCTGCCCGGCATTGGCTGAGGGTTTCGAGGCGGAGAGCTTGAAGGCGATGTAGAGAGCCAGAGCGACGGCGACGAGGTGTACGGGTGCGTACTGCCGGTCGAGAACGGCCAACGCGGATCCGACGCTCGAGAGATTGCCGATGATGCCACCCACCCCGAGGTCGTCCTGCCAGGCGGACAGCGCTGCGCTGGCGAGAATGGCGCCGAGCAGCGAGCCGAGCAGCGTACCCACCACACCGACAATCCGGAAAGGCATAGTGTGACCGCCGCCTCGCAGGCGCACGCTGATCCCTACCATGAGGCCGATCACCAGCGCGAGGGGGCTCGCCCCGTGGCCTGCGCCGACCGAGAGTCCCGCCCAGATGACGGCCCCGGCGAACGCGGCGATGAGAGCGGCGCGGATGCCGCGGAAGAGACTCGGTCGATCTTCCGGGACAGCGGCAGCACCTGGACCGGGCGCCGCGTCGCCGACATCGAGCAGGATCCTCTTGCCGGAGCTGGTCTCGATGATCGCGGGCTCGGTGCTCGCGCTCATCAGGATGGCTTCCACTTCGTCTACGTCCGGCAGGGCGCGCCCGAACTCCTCCTCCGGGAGGAAGGTCGGTTGGGTTGCCTGCTTGCCGGTCGGTGCGCCGGCCGGCTCCGCTACGGCCATCGGTTCCTCGGACTCGGGCAGATCGACCAGGCCGAGTCCCTCTTCGCCGGCAGCCTCGAGCAGTATCTCGAGCTCGCTCGGCTCATCGTGAGCCGACGGCTCCGGGTGAAAGAGTGCGCCGGGCTCCACCGGCTCCACCTCCGCTGGCTCGAGTTCCACTGGCTCTGCCACAGCGGGTTCCGGCTCCACTGCCTCGGTCGCAGGTGGTTCCTCCACGGCAGCCGGGGGCTCCGCAGCCTCGACGGCGGCCGGCCCGGTATCTTCGGGCGCGGCAACCTCTGCCTCAGGTGTCTCTGACCTGGAAGCCGGCGGTGGGGGCGTCTCGGGGACCGCAAGTATCTCGGGCTCGACTGTGGCCGCAGCGGCCGTCAGCGATACGGGAATGCCGTGCTCGCCAATCTGGTGCTCAAACTCTATCCCGTGCTTGCTGAGCTCGTAAGCGATGCGCCGAAGGAACTCCAGCGAATCGTCGTCCGGTCGCTCAGCGCTGACCAGTCGCACGATGCTGTCCTGTGGTCGCTGGCCGTGCTCTTGGGCGAACTTCTCGCTGCGGATGTGGCGGACGTAGTGCTTGACCTTCGTGGACAACTGCCGGTGCATGAGCTCGGTCTCACGCCACGGCCGATTCTCCTCGATCAGCAGGACGAGCTTCCCGGTCAATTCATCCACGGTGGTTTTGTCGACCGTGGTGGGCTCCGACATCATCCTCCCAGATCTCCTGCTTTCCTAGAGCACCGATTCGATGCGGTAAACGATGCTACCCGACTTCCGTCTCCGGTAGACCCGCCGTTCGTGCTCGGGGTCGCTGCGCCTGCTGGAGGCTCGCCAGCCAGCCCAAAAAGGATGGCGGCGCCTACTACAGCAGGGACGATTCCGAGCGCGAAAATGGCGATGAAGTCGAACGTGAACAAACTGAGCATCAATAGCCCCGCCGCGAGGAGCAGCCCGCCCAAGGAAGTCCTCGACACGCCAATAAGCTAACATTGATGCGAAATCGAGGCCAGTTAGAGACTTGGAGCGGGCGTCATCACCCCCTCCGGAGGCTAGCCAGCCGTACCATCCGCGCTCCACAGGCCCGGCGGCTTGAGCAGAGCATAGGCTGCGAACGCCAGGGCGTAGGCGACCACGAACCAGGCGAGCCGCGTCGCCGGCGCGATGGGCCGGCCCGCTTCCTGGCGCCGCACGATCTCCGCGAAGGCCAGGGTCAGCTGTAACGCGATGATGGCGACCGTGCCCGGCCGCAGGTATTCCGCCCAGGGATACCCCAGCAAGAGGCCGGCGGCCAGGATACCGAGATCTTCGCCCACTATCAGGCTGACCACAGCGCGGTAGCCGCGCTCGCGGCGTGAATACCAGGCGGCGATGGCGTAGCCGCCGCCGAACAGAAGCGAGATCGCCAGTGCCGGCAAGAACATGCGCATGCCTCGCAGATCCGCTATGGCCGCATAGCCCAGGTGGCATGCCGATATCAGGACCAGGACGATCGGCGAGGCAACTGGCCGAGCCGAATCGATGCCCTCTGATTGCCGCGTCATCGGGTCGATGCTACGGCACGGCTCAGAGCGACACAAGAAGGTTGGCCCGGCCGCCTGCTGGCCCGCCCGGCTGCCGCTCAATACTTTCCCGGACCATGAAAAAGGCCGCACTGGTAGTCCTCTCCGCAGTCGTGTGTCTACCCGAGCCCGCCGTAGCACAGGGCGCGGTGGATCCCGAGCATGGCCTGGTAGCGGTCGCGCAGCTACTGCGAGGCCTGGGCAGCGTGAAGCGCGTACTGGTGATCGGTGCCCATCCCGATGATGAAGACACCGGCCTCCTCGCCGTGCTGGTCAGGGGGCTGGGTGCGGACGCGGCTTACCTGGCGCTGAACCGTGGTGAAGGTGGCCAGAACCTGATCGGCCCGGAGTCCGGTATCGGGCTGGGCCTGCTTCGCACCGAAGAGCTTCTTGCGGCGCGACGCCTGGACGGCGCGAGTCAGTTCTTCAGCCGGGCCTACGACTTCGGTTACTCGAAGTCGGCGGAGGAAACGTTCCGTTTCTGGCCGAGAGATTCCGTGCTGGCGGACGTTGTTTACGTCGTGCGGAAATTCCGTCCGCAGATCATCGTCTCGATCTTCACGGGGACGCGCCGTGATGGACACGGCCAGCACCAGGTGGCGGGGATCCTGGCCCGTGAAGCCTTCGACGTCGCAGGCGATCCCGGGGAGCCGAAGCCGTGGACGCCGCTCAAGCTCTACCGCTCGACGCGCTTCGATACGGCGTCAACGACGCTGGCAGTCGAAACCGGCAGGTTCGATCTGCTGTTTGGGCGATCCTACCACCAGATCGCGATGGCGAGCCGGAGCCAGCATCGCTCTCAGGACATGGGTCGTATCGAATCGCTTGGACCGAGGCGGACGAGTCTACAGCTTCTGGAGAGCCGGGTCGCAGCGGGGCACGCCGGTTCTGAGACGTCTTTGTTCGACGGTGTGGATACGACGCTGGTCGGTTCCCTGGGTGCCATGCCGCCCGGTGAATCGCGCCGGGCGCTGGTCGAGCGACTGGCGGAGTATGGTGCCCATCTGCGCAGTGCACGCGAGGCGCTGGCTCAGGTACCGCCGGCAAACCTCGTCTCTCACCTCAGTCTTGCGCTGGCGACTCTTCGGCGCACCCGGGACCTGGCGGCGATAGCCGGACCCCGGGCGGGAACCCTGCGCTTCGCTCTCGGTGAGGACGATCGGAAGCTCGAGAGCGCTTTGACCGAGGCCGCCGGGGTCATCGTCGATGCGTTCAGTTCTGACGATCTCGTGGTTCCCGGTCAGAGCTTCGAGGTGGAAGTGCAGATATGGAACGGCGGCGATACCGGCGTCGATCTTCGTGATCTCTCGCTCAGGACGCCCGCCGGGTGGCGGGTCGAGCCGCTAGAGCCGGGGGACGCCGCGCTGGCGCCCGGCACCCTGACGCGGCGCCGCTTCAGCATCACCGTTCCGGGCGACGCTGAGTACACACGGCCGTACTTCCTCCGCGCTCCCCGGGCAGGGGCGGTTTACGCCTGGCCTGCCGACACTTCGGTGCGTGCCCGGCCGTTCAGCGCGCCGCTGGTGGAGGCGCAGGTCGGTCTGACGATCGCCGGGCAGGCTGTGCAGCGCCGGGCGGAAGCCGTTTACCGCTTCGCCGACCAGGCGGCCGGCGAGGTCCGGCGGCCACTGTACGTGGTTCCTGCGGTGGGCGTCGATGTCGCCCCGACCACAGCCGTGTGGCCGCTGGGACATACCGGCGGCCTCACCCTGAGCGTCAGGCTCGAGGGCGAGTCGCCGGCAGGGAGTCGTGGCCGCGTGTGGCTCGAGCTGCCGGCCGGCTGGATGGTGAGGCCGGTTGAGGCGGCGTTCGAGCTGGCCGGTCCCGGCCGCGCGACAACCGTTGACTTCCAGGTGTCAGCCGCCCCGCAGGTCGAGGCGGGGCCATACGAGGTGAGGGCGGTCGCGCAAACAGCGGACGGGCGTCGCTATGGGCTGGGCTACACGATCATCGACTACCCCCACATCCATAGGAATATCCTGTTCGAGGATGCGGTAGCGCGCATCGAAGCGTTCGAGCTGGAGGTAGAGAGGGAGCTGCGAGTCGCGTACGTGCCGGGCGCCGGGGATGCGGTCGCGGACGCGATCGTGGCGATGGGCCTATCGGTTGACGTGCTCGATGATCGCGCTGTGGCGGCCGGCGATCTCTCGGGCTATGAGGTGATTGTACTGGGGATCCGCGCCTACGAGACGAACGCGACCCTGGTGGCGAGCAACGACCGGCTGCTGGAGTGGGTCAGGGCGGGTGGCACGCTCATCGTGCAATACCAGCAGTACGGCTATTTCGACGGTGGGTACGCGCCGTATCCGCTGAGCGTTCGTCGTCCGCATGATCGGGTGAGCGACGAGGGGGCGGCGATCGAAGTGCTGCTGCCGGACCATCCCGCATTCAAGCGGCCGAACGAGATCGGACCGCGCGACTTCGACGGTTGGGTTCAGGAACGCGGCCTCTATTTCGCCAGCGAATGGGATGACCGCTATCAGGCGCTGCTCGAGACCGCGGATCCGGGCGAGCGAGCGAAACGAGGAGGTCTCCTGGTGGCCCGCTACGGCGATGGGCTATACGTATACACGGGCTTGTCGTTGTTCCGGCAGCTGCCCGCCGGCGTGCCGGGAGCCTACCGGCTTCTTGCCAACCTGCTGAGCCTAAGAGGATGAGATTCTTAAGACGGCTGTTGTTGCTGCTGCTGGGCTTGATCCTGGCATGTTTCGAGACGGGCACCGTGCTCACGGTCTACTCGCCGCACGGACGGGAACAGCTGGTGCTGTTCGAGAAGCGCTTCGAGGCCGCCCACCCGGGTGTAGATGTGCAGTGGGTGGATATGGGATCCCAGGAAGCGCTCGATCGTATTCGATCGGAGCGCGCGAACCCGCAGGGTGACGTGTGGTTCGGCGGGCCCGCGCTTTTCTTCTCGCGCGCTTCCGCCCAGGGATTGCTGGAGCCCTATCGGCCGTTTTGGGCCGACTCGGTGATCGCGGAGGCGCGCGGCCCGGGCGATCTGTACTTCGGCGTATACCTCACGCCGGCCGTCATCGCGTACAACAGCGATGCGGTCTCGAAGGATGAAGCGCCTCGAGATTGGGATGATGTGCTGGAGCCGCGCTGGAAGCGGAAGGTGTTGATCCGTGATCCGCTGGCCAGCGGGACGATGCGGACGATCTTCGGCATGATCATGTATCGTAGCCTCGAGGCGACCGGCGATACTGCGGCCGGCTGGGACTGGCTGCGGCGCCTGGACGCGCAAACGAAAGAGTACGTCCTGAATCCAGCTATCCTGTATCAGAAGCTCGCGCGGCAGGAAGGGCTGATCACACTGTGGAATCTGCCCGATGTGCTGCGCGTGAAGGACCAGGACTTCCCGCTGGACTACGTGCTCCCCGCCAGCGGAACGCCGGTCCTGGTGGATGGGATCGCGGTGATCAAAGGGACCAGGCAACCCGAGCTGGCTCGTGCCTTCGTAGATTACGTGGGTTCGGTGGAGGGGCAACTCGTCGCCGCGCGCCTGGCCTTTCGCAACCTCACCCGCACGGACATTCCTGGCGACTCTTTGCCCGAGTGGTTGATACAGGTGAACTCCGAGCTCGAGCCGATGGGCCTCGACTGGGTCTTGCTGGAAGCTCGGGGCCGCGAGTGGATGAAGTACTGGGACGCTCACATTCGGGGTTCGAGTCACCGCTAAAGATGGGGCAAGGTATTGAGCGACCCGGCCTACCTCGAGCTTGACCGCCTGACTCGCGCCTTTGCGGGCAGACCCGCCGTGCACGAACTATCGATCGGCGTTGCCGAGCACGAGATCGTGACTCTGCTGGGCCCGAGCGGCTGCGGCAAGACCACCACGCTGAGGATGATAGCGGGGTTCGAACAGCCCGATTCGGGCCGTGTCGTGCTGGAGGGGCGGGACGTCACCGGCCTGGCACCGCAGAAGCGCGGGTTCGGCATGGTGTTCCAGCACTACGCGCTCTTCCCGCATCTCAACGTGGGAAAGAACATCGCCTTCGGCCTGGAAACCTCGGGGAACACGAAGCAGGAGATCCAGGAGCGGATCGCTCGGGCCCTCGACCTGGTGCGGTTGCCCGGCATTGAGGATCGCTCCGTCGGCTCTCTATCTGGCGGCCAGCAGCAGCGTGTGGCGCTGGCGCGTGCACTGGCGCCGGAGCCTCGCGTGCTGCTACTGGACGAACCGCTATCCAACCTCGATGCGGCGTTGCGGGAGCAGACGCGTCGCGAGCTGCGGGCGCTGGTGAAGGAGATCGGCATCACCACCGTCTACGTCACACACGATCAGGAGGAAGCGTTCGACCTCTCCGATCGAATCGCCGTGATGCGGGCGGGCCGGCTGGATCAGCTTGGCCTGGCGGAAGATCTCTATCACCGGCCCGCCACCGAGTTCGTCGCCACGTTTCTGGGGCGTGCGGGCGCGGTCGAGGCCGTGGCGGAAGGGTTCGCGGAGGGTGGGAGCGTGCGCTGCCGGCTCTCCGATGGCGTGGTCTGGCAGGCGATCCCCCCGGAGGGCGGCGTCGCCATGGAGAGCGGCGCGGGGCTCCGATTGCTGGCGCGGCCCGAGGCCCTGGTCTTCGTTTCGCCGGAGGACGACGGCGCCCTGCGCGGCAGGGTGCTGGACCGGCGGTTCGCCGGCTCGGTGTACGTCTATACGGTGAAGGTCGAAGACGGCGAGCTCGAGGTTCAGGCCGCCGGTGACGCGGCGCGCGAGGGGGATGTCGTAGGGGTTGCGCCGCGCCGCGCTCCCGCCGGCATCTTCGCGTTTCCCAGGCGGCGGGCGGAGAGCGAATGAGCACGGCCCAGGGCGGAAGACGCAAGCAGCTGAGCCCGAGGGGCCGGCTCCTGATGCTTGCGGTCTTCGTCCTGCTCATCTGGGCTGTGGTTTATCCGAACTTCGTCGTCCTGGCCGAGAGCCTGAGCGGCGACGGCACGATCACACTGCGGCGCTACGCGGAGTTCTTCCGGACACCATCCGAGCTGCGGGCGCTGTGGTCCAGCATCTGGATCTCTGCGGCCACCGTCCTGTTGTCGGCGCTCATCGGCGTTCCGCTGGCCTTCTTGTTCGCGCGCATCGAGTTCGCCGGCCGCCGGGTGCTGGGGGCATTGGCCGCCATGCCCGTCTTGTTACCGCCGCTCGTCGGTGTGATCGCGATCCTCTTCCTGTACGGTGAGAGCGGGATCGCCACCCGCCTGGTGCAGAGTGCTCTGAGACTCGATGCGCCGCCCTGGCGACTGTACGGGGGCAGCGCGATACTCGCCGTCCACGCCTATTCGATGTACGTGTACTTTTACCTGTTCACCCTGGCGGGACTGGCGCGCCTCGACCCGGCTGTACACGAAGCGGCCGCTTCGCTGGGTGCGGGCCGTGTTCGCACCCTCACCCGGGTGACGCTGCCGCTGCTGACGCCCACGCTCGCAGGAGCATCGCTCCTCACCTTCATGACCTCGATGGGCTCGTTCAGCGCGCCGTATGTGCTGGGCGGCGGATTCAGGGTGATGACCACGCAGATCTTCAGCAGCAAGCTCCAGGGCGAGACGTCGATGGCGATGGTGGAGACGGTCATGCTGGCGGCCGTATCACTGCTGGTACTCTGGCCGTTGGCGCGCTGGGAAGGGAGCCGCGAGTACGTGGCGCCTGGCAAGGGCACGCAAGCGGCCCGTGTGCCGGTGAAATCGAGATGGGCGGCGATCGGAGTGCCACTGATAGCTGGCGTTGGCGTCGCGCTGTTGCTGCTTCCTCACCTCACGCTGCTCCTCATCTCTCTGGTGCCCGACGGCAGCTGGACGACTCAAACGCTGCCGCCCAGGTATTCGCTGGAAAACTATGCCCAGCTCTTCGGTGAAGCGCGGACCTTCCGGCCTATCGTGAACTCCCTGCTGATGGCCAGCGCCGCCACGTTCATCGCGGTGGCCATGGCCCTCGCCGTAGGCCAGCTCGTGGTGCGCTGGCGCGTGCGAGGCCGCGGCGCGCTGGAGGCGATGCTGGCGTTGCCGTGGGCTCTGCCGGGCACCGTCCTGGCGATCGCCCTCGCGACGACCTTCAGCGTGAACCAGCCCTGGGCGGGTCGGTTCGTCCTGGTGGGTACCGCCTGGATCCTGGTGATGGCCTACACGCTGCGCGTGCTCCCGCTGACGGGGCGCGCCGCGCTGGCCGGCTTTCGCCAGCTCGACCCCAGCCTGGAGGAGGCGGCGGCATCGCTGGGTGCGGGGCCTTGGCGCACGCTGCGGCGGGTCACGATCCCCGGTCTGCTGCCGGCCATCGCCGTGGGCGCCTCGCTCGCCTTCGTGACGGGGCTGGGTGAATTCGTGGCCTCGATCGTGCTTTACACGCACCGCACTCGCCCGATCTCGATCGAGATCCTGTCGCAGCTCCGCGATTTCGACCTGGGCGCCGCCGCTGCCTATGGCGTGCTGCTGATGTTGATCGTGGCCGCGGCGTTCACGCTGGGCCAGCGGTGGATTCAGGGCGGAGAGAGGTCTGCCGGCTAGGAGCTAGCGCCGGTCACCCCAGATGTTTGTCTTGTCGAGCTCTCGGTCACCGGCGACGATGCCACCGGCCACACCGGCACCGAAAGCCGCGGCCGTGAGCGCGCCGACGATAGGAAGGATGCCCGCCAGTGGAGCGGCGATCAGTATGGCCCCGGCTCCAGCGAGCCAGGGGGCCGCCTTCTTCCGGGCCTTCGGCACGAAGCGCAGCTTCTTGACGACGAATTTCTTCGTGTATTTATAGCCGCCGTAGGCGATACCGCCCGCGAGTAATAGCTCTAGTCCCATCTGCCTTCGGTTTTGAAGTCCTGTCCGCCGGTTTGCCGGCGTGCCTGCCTCCGGGGTACACTACGGGCAAAACCGCCCCCGGGATTCAGCAGCGTAGCCGGCTCCTCCGGCGGCTGCCAAGCCTGACTCCCACAAGACCGGGCGTCCCCTGTGGCGTGCGACGCGCACGGCGATATCTTAAAGGTACACGCTGAGACGTTCCGCGTCACCCGCACGCTCGCGCCTGGCAGGAGCGCCGGGTCGGTCAGCGCCTTGGATCTGCGCGGGGGCAGCGCAATGATTGCGTCCCTACTTCTCAGCGCGTTACGCATGGTGTCAGGTCCACCGCCCAACCGGGTGGCGTAAGACTTCTGGATGCTGAAGCCTCTGGAGAGGTAGTCAGATGGATTTGTTGAACAAGGCCGATGTCCGGACCCTCATGGACGGGCGCGGAAAGCTCTGCGTTTCGCTGTTCCTGCCGACACATAGGTCGGGTACCGAGACCAAACAGGATCCAATTCGCTTCAAGAATCTACTCAGGCAAGCCGAAGAGCGCCTGCTGAACAACGGGCTTCGTGGTGCCGAGGTCCAGCAGATCCTCGAGCCGGCTGAGCGACTTCTCGAGGACCAGGGCTTCTGGCAACATCAAGGCGATGGCCTGGCCGTCTTCGCGTCTCCGGACGCTTTCCATCACTACCGGCTGCCTTACGAGTTCTCGGAACTGGTGGTTGTAACGGACCGCTTCCACATCAAACCGCTCCTGACCTTACTGAGCGGAGATGGGCGGTTCTATGTGCTCGCGCTGAGCCAGAACAGGGTGCGCCTGCTGCAGGGAACGCGGCACAGCGTCGCCGAGGTCAACCTGGACAACCTGCCGAAGAGCCTGGTGGAGGCCCTGGGAGCGGAAGAGCGTGAGCGGCAGCTGCAGCTGCACACGGCCGCTCGCGGCGGGTCGGCGATATTCCACGGCCATGGTTCCTCGGGTGACGAGTCGGAGCACAAGAAGGATCTGCTCCGCTACTTCAAGCAGATCGATAAGGGGCTGCAGGATCTGGTGTGCGTCGAGCGCGCGCCGCTGGTCCTGGCCGGAGTAGACTACCTGCTCCCCATCTACCGCGAGGCGAACACGTGCGCCGAACTGATGAAGGAGGGGATCGTCGGGAATCCGGATGGACTGAGTGCTGAAGAGCTTCACGACAAAGCCTGGGCCGTTGTTGAGCCGCAATTCGCGCTGGCGCAGGAACGGGCGGCGGCGATGTACCGGGAGTACGTCGGCACCGGGCGCACCTCGAGCGATGTGAAGACCATCGTCGCGTCGGCGTACCACGGCCGCGTAGCTTCCCTCTTCGTGGCGGTTGGCGTTCAGCAGTGGGGCAAGTTCGACGTGCAAGGTGGCGACGTGATACTCCACGACAGCCGCGAGCCGGGTGACCAGGATCTCCTGGACCTGGCAGCCGTCGAGACGCTCGCACACGCTGGGGACGTCTATGCGGTCAGCGCCGATAAGGTTCCAGACGCTGGAGGGGGCGGCCAGGCGGCGGCGGTTTTCCGTTACTGATCCTTCTTCCACGCGCTCTAGTGTTCGACCAGGGTAGTAATGACGCGTGGAAGGGGTCGGGCGGGGGATCCTATCGCGTAAATTAGCGCTGCGGCGGGCCGCCACCCAGGCCGGGCCGGGG
>JAZGAL010000044.1:0-8668 GCA_036475815.1 Gemmatimonadota bacterium | reverse complement strand
TAGCGGGCCAGGCCGAAGTGCTTGATCGCCATCCAGATCTTCAGCGCCCGGCTGCTGCGGCTGAGCGTGATCCCGTGGTCGCACATGTTGACGTTCTGTGCACCGCCGGCCACGTCCACTAGATAGGCGGGCAGGATGTGGAAGGCGTCGTAGAGAGCCTGAAAGTCACGAGCCAGGATGCACCCGGCCTCGAACGGTGCGTAGAGCCACTTGTGCGGGTCGAGCGCCACCGAGTCGGCCCGCTCGATGCCCCGCAGCAACTCCCGGCCACGCTCATCCAGCACCGCGAACCCACCGTAGGCGGCGTCCACGTGCATCCACAGCCCCAACTCTTCACACACGTCGGCGATCTCCGACAGCGGGTCAACCGATCCGGTGCTGGTGTCGCCGGCGTTCGCCACCACGCAGAACGGACGGCGGCCCAGCGAGGTGTCCCCGGTAACTGCCTCCCGCAACGCCCTGACGTCCAGCCGAAAACCATCATCCACCGGTAGCTTCCGCACCTGGTCGCTGCGGAACCCCAGGATTCGCGCCCCTCGATCCACCGACGAGTGCGCCATCTCGCTGGTGTAGATCACGCCGTCCTCGCGCATGTCCCCAAGCCGCGCCTCACGCGCCAGGACCAGCCCGGTCAGGTTCGCCACTGAGCCGCCACTCACCAGCGTGCCGCCCGCCGACTCCGGCATGCCCAGCCACCCCCGAAACCAGTCCACCACTACCAGCTCCAGCTGGTGGGCCGCCGAACTCTCGATCCAGGTGCCCGCGTAGATGTTGTAGCCGGCGGCGAGCGCGTCGCCCATCGCGCCGACGAAGGTGCCGGAGCCCGGGATGAAGCCGAACATCCGGGGATGATCCACGTGTGACATGTTGGCAGCGACCTTCTCCTCGAACTCGCGCAACAGCTCGTCGAGCTCCTTCCCTTCCTCCGGCGGCGGCTCACGCAGCAGTGCTTCCGTCTCGTCCCGGTTCGCCACGTTCATCACACGCTCTTCCCGCAGCGTGTCGAAGTGGTGGACGATGCTCTCGACCACGCTTTGACCGAAGCGTCGCATCTCCTGCGGCGTCATCTCCAGAGTCACTTCGTCCATCTTCAATTCCGTATCCGGGTTGGCCGAGTCCCCTCGCCGGCGGCGGGCAAACCCCAGATGTCTGGAAGAGCGTCATCGTCCGGCGGGCGCCGGACGGCGAGGATCGGAGGATCAGGATTTGAGACGTCGCCGTATACCTCCACGGCGACGGATCGCTTCACCGGCTTAGCTCGAAGCGTCACCTTCGCTGGTCGGCTTATCTTCTTGGCCCGCGGCATCCACGATGCGGTCGATGGTCTCCCGCATCCGCTGAGTCACCTGCTCCATCATGCCCTGGGTATCCTCGGGCGCGCCGGGCTCCTGGGCCAGCACCGCAAGACGGTTCAGGTTGCGGACGCTCAGTATGAAGTCATCCGTGACAAGCCGCAGCTTCGAGAAGCGGCGCCGTTCGCTCGCCAGCTGCCGCTGGAAGGCCCTGGATAACTGGGCCGTCACATAGAGGACTGGCACGATCGACGCCAGCGCCAGCAGCGCGCGCGACGTCGGCTCGCCGACAAACAGGCTGACGAGAACTAGCGCGATAATCCCTACGACGGCAGCCGCAACCCATGCACTGTGGACTTTCATATCCGCTTCCGTTCTCCCGTGTGTCATCGCCCGGAGCGGTCGGGGATGGCCTTTAATCATAATCACTCGGGCCCGATTGCGCATCTATCAGTGTGTTGTGACCGGTGAGCCGTGAGCCGTGGCGTGTGCAAGCATCCGATAGCTGTGCGTCTCCCGGGATGGACAGAGGCAATGCGAGTGTTGCCTAAACCTGGAGGCGCAACAATGAGACTTATAGACATGCGGCATATGACAGCCGCCGCCCTGGCCGGTTTCCTGCTCGTCGCCATCGCCGGCTCGGCCCGAGCGCAAGGCTGGATCGAGCCCGACACGCACCGCTACATGCCCCACTCCCCCGTTCAGCGCTTGCGCAGCGACGTGACTATCACGGTGGACGGCCTGCGCCGCGTCGCTTACGTGGAGGTGGAGGAAATGTTCCGCAATATCTCAGGTGTGATGATGGAGGGCGATTACCTCTATCCCATACCAGCGGAAGCCGTCTTCACCAACTTCTCGCTGTTCATGGGCGAGCAGGAATTGAAGGGCGAGGTGCTGTCCGCCGATCAGGCGCGGCAGATCTACGAGGAGATCGTGCGGCGTAAGAAGGACCCGGCGCTCATCGAGTTGGTGGGACACGGCGTGCTGAGAGCCCGTGTGTTCCCCATCGATCCAGGCGACCAGCGCCGCATCGTCCTGCGTTACACACAGGTGCTCGGAAAAGATGGCCACCTGCTGCGCCTCCGCTATCCGCGCATCGTCGGGATAACACCCGGCACCGAACGGCGCGAGGTCTCCATGACCGACCCGCGAACGCAGGCGCGGCTACCCTTCACCCTGCGCATCAATGTGACCGGCGCCGCGCAGTTCGCCACGCCCTACTCGCCCACGCACACCATCGACGTGCGCGAGCGCGGGCGCGACGAGCTGGAGATCGTTCACCGTAGCGACGGCAGTGCCCGGGACTTCGAGCTCTTCCTGCCGTTGCGCGAGTCGCTGGTCGGCGCCAGCCTGCTCGCCCATTCGCCGGGCGGCGAGGCCGGTTACTTCATGCTCCTGATCTCACCGCCCGCCGTCGGCGATGCGGTGGAGATCCCGAGGGACGTGACGCTCGTGCTCGACATCTCCGGCAGCATGTCCGGCGACAAGATCGATCAGGCGCGCGCCGCGCTGGACCAGATCCTCGCCGGGTTGCGGCCCCAGGATCGGTTCCGGCTCATCACCTTCAACAGCGTCGTCCGCTCGTTCCGGAGCGATTTCGCAGCGGCCGACCGGCGCACCCTGCGCGAGGCACGCGACTACCTGGCCGGCGTGCGTGCCGAAGGCAGCACAAATGTGATGGACGCGTTGAGGGAAGCCCTGGCGCCGCAAGCGGAGCGCGGCCGCCTCTCGCTCATCGTCTTCGTATCCGATGGCAAGCCTACGGTGGGCGAGACGTCGCCGGAGGCCATCGCCGAGGCCGTGGAACAGCTGCGCGACGGCGAGCGCGTCTTCGCCTTCGGCGTCGGCTATGACGTGAATACCTATCTACTGGATCGAATGACCGAGGGCGGCCGTGGCACGGTCAGCTACGTGCGGCCGGGCGAGGACGTGGAGCAAGCCGTCTCGTCGCTGACCCGGAAGATCGGGCACCCGGCGCTTTCAGACCTGCGGATCGTACGGGCACCGGCTCGGCTCGAGGACTTCTATCCGAACCCGCTGCCCGACCTGTTCTACGGTGAAGAGCTGGTGCTGTTCGGCCGCTACCGGGGCGATGGAAGCGGGGAGCTGGTACTGGAGGGGTCCCGGGCCGGCCAGCGCCAGCGCTTCACCTACCGGGTGGAGCTGCCCAAGCGCGAGCCCGACAACCAGTTCATCCCGCGCCTCTGGGCCGCCCGCAAAGCCGGCGCGCTGACCGCGCACGTGCGGCTGCACGGCGCCGAACCCGAAGTGATCGAAGAGATCCGCCAGCTCGGGCTGCGCTACGGGATCATCACCGAGTACACTTCGTACCTGGTGGAGGAGCCCCAGCTGGCGATGATGAGGCCTGAAGCCGCGATGGATCGGGCGCGCGCGCTGGCCACGGCGCCGGCCGAGCAGTCGGGCGCGGTGGCATTCAAGCGCGCCGACGCCAGTAGCCGCCTGCGCGAGGCCGACAAGCTGGAGGAAGCGGAGCTGCTGGTGGCCGGCCTGATCGCTTCAAAGGCCGGTCGCGGTTACGCTGACGACGAGGGTGCGTCCAGCATCGTCCGTAACGTCGGCAGGCGCCT
The DNA here is from genome assembly GCA_036475815.1 of Gemmatimonadota bacterium. Lineage (GTDB taxonomy): Bacteria > Gemmatimonadota > Gemmatimonadetes > Palauibacterales > KS3-K002 > JBDHGH01. The sequence goes on along the minus strand of JAZGAL010000044.1, from coordinate 4,788 downwards.
GTTCGTGCTGCGCGACGGAACCTGGACGGACCTGCGCTTCGAGGCCAGCTTGCAGATAGTGGAGGTGGCACCGTTCAGCGACGCCTACTTCGATCTGGTGGAACGGCTGCCGGCCCTCAAGCCGTACCTGGCGCTGGGTGACCAGGTGGTCATCGCCGGTGACGGTGTGGCGCTCAAGATATCGCCCGACGGCGTCGACAGCCTGAAGGCGCGCGATTTGAAGACCTTGCTGCGGGGCTTCGAGCGGAGCCTGTAGCTCGGGCGGGGAGAACGCTTGGATCTTTCTCAGGTTTACCGCGAGCACTATCGGTCGCTGGTCCGCTTCCTTTACCGGCGGATCGGCGACCAGGCTCGCGCCGAAGATCTGGCTCAAGATGCGTTCGTTCGCGCCATCGAGCATCAGCCGTCACAGCCGCGCGCCTGGCTGTTTACCGTTGCGGCCAACTTGGCCCGGGACGAGGGACGCCGCGAGTCGGTGCGACGAAAGCACCTGACGCTGATCAAGGCCGAGGCGGAAGCCCGGCCACCGGAGCCGCCGCCGGAGCTGGCGCTGGAGCGGCGCGAGGCGGTCCGGCAGGTGCAGGCCGCACTGGCCCGGCTCGCCGAGCGCGACCGCGAGGCTCTATTGCTGTGGGAGGAAGGCTTCTCATACGACGAGATCGCCGAGGTGCTGGGACTGTCTCGCGGCTCGATCGGCACCACGTTGGCCCGGGCCCGCACCCGACTGGCAGAGGCCTTCGACAGGATAAAGAGCGAAGGAAGTGAAGAAGATGTCGCACGTTGATGATGGCAGACTGCACGCCTTTCTGGATGGCGAGTACGGCGAACGCGAGCACCAGCAGATCGAGCAGCACCTGGCCGCCTGCGGTGTGTGCCGCGAGCGCCTCGAGGAAGCGAAGGCGCTGAGCCTACGCGCCTCCGAGCTCGTGGCCACGCTCGAGCCCGATCCGCTGCACGCGCCGTCATGGCGCGAGATCGAGGAACGCGCCGCCGCCCGGGCTAGGGCTCGGCCCCATCGCCACTGGCTGCGACCCAGCCTGGCCTCGGCCGCCGTCATCGCCATCGCCTTCGGTCTAGGCTGGCTCTCACGCTCCTATGTCCCGGGCGCGCCCGATCTCGCTCGACCCGCCGAGCGGAAAGCGGAGATGCCGGCCGCCGCCGAGCTCCAGGCCGATGCGGCATCCGAGCAGCCGCTTGCTCGAGACGCACGTCCGGTGGAAGCGGAGCAAGAGGCCCCCGCCGGTAGACGAGTCGAGTCACCTGCCAAAGCGGCGGCGACCGAGCCGGCGGCGGCGCAGAAACGTGAGCCCGCCGGGGGGCTGGCAGCCGAAGCTGACGAGGCCGACCAGCACGCCGCCGGCCGCTCTCGCGACAAGCTGGCGGAACCCGCCGCCCAGCCACCCGCGCTGGCGACAAAGCTCGAGAACGAAGCCCGTGACGCGCCGGAGCTCGGCCGTGCGGCGGAATTCGCCGACCAGGCTCTCCCCGCTGCCGACGCCATCGGCGGCGTGGAGGCGCGGAAGTCCGTTTTCCGGACCGTGGCCGGCGACGAGGCGGCGCTCGAGCGTTATTTCAGTGTCGAGCCGGCGGCGGCGGCGGTCTGGCTGGGTGCAGAGCTCCGCACCCTCCCGGACCTGCGGCTCAAGCGAGTGCAAGTGGGTCCTGGCGGTGAGGCGCAAGGCGGTGGGGTGGCCGGGTTGCCGGCGGTCAGGCTCGTCTACGAGGACGCGGCCGGCCACGAGATCGTGCTCATCCAGCAGCGCGTCTCCGACCCAGAGGCCAGCGGTGCCGACGCCGGGCCGGCGCTCATCATCGACCCTTCCGGCACCAGGGCCTACCGCTGGCACGACGGCCGTGGCTACCTGCTCACCCTGATCGGAGAAGTCAGCAGCGACTCGCTCCGGGCGCTGGCCGAACGTGTGCGTTAGCCCTCCAACAACACGTTTTTGCGCAACATGATAGCTACATGATCGGCTTGGCGGTCACATGATCGCCACCTGATAGCTACATGATAGCAGCGCCATCCATCACGGGAACTGCCTCTCGGAACACCCTGTTTTTTACTTGAAGAGGGCAGGGAAACGGGACAGTAAAACGCGACCTGTCAACGGCGGGTCAATCGGGAGGCATTACCATGACACGAAGGTTCGAGTACACAGGCCTTCTCGCAGCAGTGGTGCTGCTAGTCGCCGCGCCGGCCTTTGCACTGGGTAGCGGCCTCGAGGCGATCAGCGTTCACACCCTCACCAGCGATCAGCAGGCCCACCTCGACAAGGGCGACGTTCTGTTCAGCAGGGGCGACTTCGGTTCCGCCCGCAAGGAGTACGCGGTGGCCGCCGACCTTGCCCGCGGAGAGGGGCAGGTGCCCGTAAAGGCGCTGCGCCGAATCGCCAACACGCAGTACTATGAGGGTCGCTACCAGAGCGCGGGACTGACGCTGTTGAAGCTCGCGAAGGAAGCCGCCGAGTACGGCGACATCGTGACCGAGGCCTGGGCCGTCGCCGATGCAGCGTGGGTCGCCGGCATAGCCGGCGATAAGATAGATGTAGACCGGCGCGTAGCGCAGCTGGAGCGCCTGCTCACCTCGCCGTATCTGCCGGACGACGTCAGAGAAGAGATCCGGACCAAGCGCCTGGGCGACTACCCGAACAACCCGGTAGCTCTGAACAACCAGCCGTAGGTCACGTCAACGCCCGCAAACAGGCCCCCGGCGTCGAGTCCCAGCAGATCTTGCTCCGGGATTCAGCCGGGGGCCAATTCACACCCCCTCCCGCCCGCGCTTGAAACAACCTTTCACTCAATCGCGTCATCTAATGTTAAGGGCAGGAAAAGCGGGACAGCTGGTCACCGGCGTGGGCATGGCCCGCGCCATCGAAGGGACGGCGTTCTATGAACAGAACAGTCCAGCTGTACGCGTTGATCGCTGGCGCCGCCCTGCTCGTGCTTCCGGCTTCCAATCTCGCTGCAACCCCCCAACTCGATGACGCCATCGCAGCCCAGGTCCAGGACCATCTGGATCGTGGCGATCAGCTTGCAGCCGAGGGCCACTACGGCTCAGCCCGCAGGGAGTATCGGGCAGTCGCGGAACTCGAGCGAGCGGAAGGGAAGCTGCCTGCAACGGCGCTTCGCCGAATCGCCAACTCCTTTTACTACCAAGACCGCTACCAGCAAGCCGGCAAGATGCTGGAGAATCTGGCCAAGGAGGCCAGCACCTACGGCGACCTGGGCGTTCAGGTCTGGGCCACCGCCGATGCGGCATGGGTCGCCTGGATAGCGGGCGACAAGATCGACATGGAGAGACGCCTGGAACGGCTCAATCGGCTGATGACCTCGCCCTACCTGCCGGACGATATCCGCAGTGAGGTCACGGCCAAGCGCCTCGCTTCGGCCCCACCCTCGGGCCGAAAGCTGGCGTTCCTGGTCAACGATCCGTAGGTCACTATTCAGCCGGCTGCAACCGGGCTCCCGATCGGGTCCCTCGAGCGGTATGGGGCTCGCTCGGGAGCCCATTTTCTTGTCGGCAGGTTCCGGCTCCGCGTCCCGGCTCAGCGGTGGGCTGTGATCGTCGTGCCCTCGATCTCGAATTTCGCCCCGAGCATCTGTTCCGCGACGTAGATATTCGAGCGCACGTGGGAGGTGATCTCGCAGGTCGACAACGATCCGCCCCAGACCGCCAGGAAAGGGATGAGCTGGTCGGCCAGATGGTGGTCCACCGCCGCGCCATCGTCCATGGCCCTCATCAGTGCCTGCGCAGCCTCGCGGCCCACCTCGTCCGCCGGCTTATCCCGCACTCCGAGCGACGAACCGCCGAGCGGTGGCCCACTCTCCGACTCCGTCCAGAGCGTGATCCCGCTCCCCGGGTTGGCCGCCTTGGAATACTCCACCGCGATCTCAACCGGGTAGCCCAACCGGGTGAGCAAGTGATCCGCTGCATCCGCCTGTCGCTCCGCCACACCCCGGCCTTTGAGCACGCTGGCCGCGTGGCTGAGGCCGCGAATCGTCTTAACCTCGCCGGCCTCCAGCAGCTCGATAGGAGACCCGCCTCCCGAGCCGCCGCTCAGGCGCGCCAGCAGCCGGCCGCCGCCTTTCGGGTAGTAGCCCCGCCGCCGCACGCTGAGCTCCACCGAGCCGAACGGCTTGAGAACCTCCAGGGTCACCCTACTGAGGTAGTCCGCCGGCGGGCTAAACGGGACATCCGTGCCGCCGATCAGCCTGAACTCGTACTCGCCCGCTTGGCTAAGGCAGGGAAGCAGAAGCGTCTGCAGCAGTAGGGTCGTCGAGCCCGCCGTCCCGATGTCGAACTCGAAGGAGCCCGAGCGCACCGGCCCGGGCTCGAACGTGATCTCCGTCGAGCCGGGCCCCGTCCCCCGAACCTGCGCGCCGCACAACGCGCCAACCGCTTCCACTGCCCTCAGGTGCTGTGGCGCGAGCCCCGGCCGCTTGCGCCCCGCGCGTATCTTGCGGATCCGCACCGACTGACCGGCGTGCGCCGCCATCCCCAGCGCTTGCCTCAGGATGGCGCCGCCGCCTTCGCCGTAGGATCCGTCGATTTCGATCATCTCGTCTTGGCCGGAAGGTGGGTCACATCGTAATAGAACTTACCATAACGCCTGGCTCCGGAAGGCGCAACCCACCCCTGATAGGTGGCTCTGCCGCGGAGACTCGCCCCGTCCGGGGTCAGGACGACGAGAGCAGGGCGGGGTCGCGCAGGTCTGCGGTGGGACAATTCGTCCCGCAGTGGCAGGATGTCACGGCCCGGGGAAGGCCGGTTGCGGATTTCATATCTGC
>JAZGAL010000043.1:0-20235 GCA_036475815.1 Gemmatimonadota bacterium | reverse complement strand
GCAGAGCGGGGAGATGCTGGCCTCCGTGCAGGCGTCGGCGCACGTGGACAGCCTATCAACCGCGGTTGACCGTGTCGCCATCGATCTGCTGGCGGAGATCTGGGAGCGCGAGCAACTGCCGACCGTGCCCGAGATCGAGCGCTACGCGACGGGGGACGCGGAGGCGCTCAAGGCCTACCTCCAGGCCAAGAGCCTCTCTCGGCGAGGGTTGTTCGATGAGGCGGAACCGGTGATCGAACGTGCCATCGCTCTCGATTCGACCTTCGCGCTGGCTCACCTGGAGCACTTCACCATCCGGTCGTGGATTCTCAATCTCAACGCACAACCCTTCATCGGGCTGCGTCCGATCATCGAGAAGGCCATGCAGTTTAGAGAGCGGCTGACCCCGCGCAGCCGCATGCGAATCGAAGCATACCGAGCGCTGGACGACACCGATGGACAGCGCGCCGCATTTCTGTTCGAGCGTATACTGAACATCGATTCGCTCGACATCGATGCGCTCCAAGGGATATCATTCACCTTCTTCCGCGATGGCTGGCAGCTAGAGAAGAGCAGCGACGAAATCGTGGCGGCGTATGACCGCCTGCTGAGCATTGATTCCACCTCGGTAGCGGCACGAACTGCGCGTGCCACCCTGGCGCTGCTGTCGGAGGATCCCGACGAGCTGCAGCGCGAACTGAGCAACCTGCGAAACATTGACACCACGAGCATCGTCGCCCAGAGCACCCTCGCGGCGTTGAACACGTTGCTGGCCTCCGAGGCCGAGCTCGACTCGATCCTTCCCGCACTGGCTGATCAACCCGTCCCGATCGTGGTCGCCGTGGCACGTGCGCTCATGGCCTACCGACCCGACGCAGCAGAGCGCCTGATGAATGAGCTGCTGAAGGACTCGAGGCAGGTGACTCATCAGGGACTCGGAACTCTGGGTCGACTCCAGCTCTGGCTGGCTGAGGGACGAATCGCGGCTATCGACTCACTGGTCGACGTCGGCGCGTTCGGCTATCCCATGGGCGTCCGGCGCCACCTTGTTGCAGCCCATCTGGCAGGCGTGGGTGACTCGGCCATCGCTGCCAAGGCGATCCCCGTGCTGACAGAGTATCTGCCGGCAGATTCGCTCAACCACTACTTCGAGGATCGGCCGGCCTGGATAACAGGTTGGACGGTCGGGGCCTACCACGCGACCTTCGGCGATACGGCGGAGGTGCGGGTGTGGCAGCGGGCGCTGGAGTCATTGCCCGGCGGAGGTACTCCGCTCGACTATCGCGCGTCCCTGAGCGGCGACCTCGACGCGCGGCTGGCAGTCCGGCGTGGTGATCTGGAGACGGCGCTCAACGAAACGCGCAGCGCTTTTACAAACTGGCAGATTCACTCCAGCAACTTCTGGCACGACCATCCCGAGCTGGCGATTCGATTCCAGCTTGCCGAGATCTTCAGGGCCCAGGGGGCAGTGGAACAGGCCGAGTGGTTCTACCGCTCCTTGGTGCCGCCCTACGGTTGGCTTGGCTTCTACACCGCGCGCTCTAGCTTCGAACTGGGCCGGATCGAGGAGGCGCGCGGCAATCGAGAGGAAGCGCTGGATCACTACCTGAGAGCCGTGCGCCTGTGGGAGCGCGGCGAGCCGGAGGTCGTCGGCCAGTGGCTGGCCCGCGCGCAGGAAGGGCTGAGCCGGTTACGCAGCGAGATCGCCGCCAGCTGAGGAGCCTACCGGATTGACTTCATCACAGACAAGCCCGTTCCGGCCTGACCTGCTCGCCGGTCAGGTGGCCCTGGTGACAGGTGGGGGGACCGGTATCGGTGCGGGCATCGCCCGGGCCCTAGCGGAGCATGGCTCCGACATCGTGCTCGCCAGTCGCAAACGCGCCCACCTCGAGCCGATGGAAGCCGAGATCCGCCGGCTGGGCCGGGAGGTGCTGGTCTGCGAGATGGATGTTCGTGATCGAGCGGCCTGCGACAGAACTGTCTCGGAGGCGCTGGATGGTCTTGGCCGCATCGACCTTCTGGTGAACAACGCGGCGGGCAACTTCCTGGTCAGGGCGGCCACGCTCTCGGAGAAAGGGTGGCGCGCGGTGGTGGATATCGTGTTGAACGGTACGTTCAACATGAGCCAGGCCGTTCATTCTGTGATGCGCGACGCCGGTGGCGGCTCGATCGTCAACATCACAACCACCTATGTGACGACCGGCGCTCCCTTGATGGCCCACTCCGGGGCGGCCAAGGCGGGCGTGCTCAATCTCACCCGCACGCTGGCCGTGGAGTGGGGTGCCGATGGCATCCGGGTCAACGCCGTAGCGCCGGGCCTGGTCGAGGGGACCGAAGGGGCCCGTCGGCTCGCCGAGTCGATCGGCTACGCGGAGGCTTACCGCAAGCAGGTTCCGCTGGGCCGCCTCGTCCATACGGACGACGTCGCGGCAGCGGTGCTCTTCCTGGCTTCTCCCGCCGCCTCGCACGTCACTGGTGTCGAGGTGACGGTGGACGGCGGGGCCGGCCTCGGCGGTCACTTCAAGCAGGTCGCCGAGGCTTTCGACACCCTCTCTTAGTCGGTAGAGATCTCGCCGCGCAGCTCGCCTTCCCCGTCGTGAAACGTGTCCATCGCCCTCAGGCGGCCGGAGCGCAGTGCTCCTCCAGCGCTTTCAAGAGATCGTTGGCCACATCGACGGCTGTGCGGCCCTCGATCTGGTGACGGGGCACGAAATGCACGAGCTCGCCGTCCTGGAATAGGGCGACCGACGGGCTGCTGGGCGGCAAATCGGCGAAGTAGCTGCGCACACGGGCCACGGCGTCCACATCCTGGCCCGCGAAGACAGTAGCCAGTCGGTCCGGCTTTGGAGCCTGCTGAAGCGCCAGCTGCACCCCGGGCCTCGCCATGCCGGCGGCGCACCCGCAGACCGAGTTCACGACGATCAGCGCCGTGCCTTCCTTCTCGGACATGAAGCTGTCGACAGCTTCAGGCGTCAGTAGCTCCTGGAAGCCGATGGCAGTCAACTCATCCCGCATCGGCTGAACAAGTCGTGGATCGTAGGGCAATGTTTTTTTTTCCTCCTGGTTGGGGATTTACCCGGTTACCGCCGGTTCAGTCGTTTTGTTCCGATTCGCGTGATTCGAACCGCTTCGCCCTGAGAACGGCGAGCCGGCTGCGCGCCGTTGCGGCATACTGGGAACCGGGGTGACGCTCCAGGAGTCGCCTCAGCTCGACGATCACACGCCCCTCCTCACCCGCCGATTCGTACAGGTCGGCCAGGCGCATCGATACGTACACATCGGTCTCAGGGGTGATGCGCTCCGCACTTCGGGCCCGCTTATACCAGCCGGCGGCCGCCTCAGGATCGCCGAGCTCCTTGATGCAGAGAGCCGCGGCGCGCAGGCAGGGGCCAGGATCACCGGGATCCTGCGCGACTTCGACCTCCAGCGCCTCGAGGGCTTCGGCGTGGGAGCCCCGCGCGGACAGCGCCTGCGCCCGCCAGTACGTGGGTGGCGTCGGGCTTCCGCTGCTGCCGCCGCCGTAGAGCCGGCCCAGAAAGGAGGCCGTTCCGCCGATCACGAAGTAGTAGAGGAGGCCGTAGAAGAGGAACGGCGCGCCAATCCCGAGGAGAACCCCAAGCAAGAGAGCCGGCACAAGGCCGGTCCCGGCCGACACACTGGCAAAGGTGATCGCGACGAAGAAGAAGAAGCTGACCGGGACGAGCCAGACGAGAACGCTGAACAACCGCGCCCGAGCGGTCGAGTCTACGTCCCTCAGCAGTTTGCGCCTCCCCTCGAGGGGGCTGCCAAGCTCCGGCCGCTCTTTATCCATGCCGTCTCGCCGAGCGGCGCGCCCGCCACCCTTCGCGTACGGAAGTCAGAATGATCTTGCCGCCTGCCCGAAATGTTCCTACTAGCGATCCCGAGATCTTCGAGCGGCCAGCCTTGCGCGGCCGGTGCGAGACCGGCACCTCACGGATGCGCAGCCGCGCAGCGACGGCGCGCGCCTGCATCTCCACGTTCCAGCCGTAGTCGAGATCGCGGAGCGCTAGCGACTGGAGTGACTCGAAGCGGATGGCGCGAAACGGGCCCAGGTCGCGGAACTTGTGCCCCGTGAGCCAATGCAGGATCATGCATGACACCCTATTACCGATATAGACGTGGGAGGGGATATCTGCGAAGCGGCGAACGCCGATCACGAAATCGGCTTCATCATCAGCTATCGGCCCCAGCAGGAGGGGCAGCTCATCGATCGGTTGCGAGCCGTCGGCGTCGATGAACACGACCGCGTCGGGAGGCCCGCCACGACGCATCTCCCTGAGGGCGGCCTGGCAGGCTGCGCCGTAACCGCGCCGCGGCTCGCTCACCACGCGGGCCCCGTGCGCCTCGGCCTCCGCCGCCGTATCGTCGACGGAGCCGTTGTCCGCGACCCAGACAACGTCGACGATGTCGCCCGGTATCGACTCGAGGGTGGGACCGATCACCCCCACCTCGTCGAGGGCGGGCATTACCACTCCAACCGACAGGCTACCGATCACCCGTGAACTCCCAGATCGTCCCCGCCAGCGACCGGCGACGCCTGGCAGTGTTCGCCGCCCTGGGCGCCGCCCAGGCCGTAGTGTACGGGGTGTTCTCTGTGTGGGACGGCCATCTCGATCGGCCCAGCATCGCGATGCTCATGGCACTGCTGGCATTCGCGCTCTACCTGGCGGCGCTCGCCCTGGCACGTCCCCTCTCCGGGCGCCGCGCCCTGGCCGTAGCCGTAGTACTGGGACTCCTATTCCGTGCCCTCCTTCTGCCCGAGCCGCCGTTCCTGAGCGACGACTACTTCCGCTACATGTGGGACGGACTGGTACAACTTAGAGGAGTGAACCCCTACCGCTACGCCCCCGCAGACCCGGCGCTCGCCGGCCTGAACGACGCGCTACGCGCGCAGGTCAACCACCCCGAGATCCGGACGATCTACCCGCCGCTGGCACAACTGGTCTTCGCGCTGGCCGCTCTGCTGGCCGAGGGGAGTTGGCTGCTGCTCAAAGTCGTCTGGCTGGCCTGCGATGTGGCAATCGCCCTCCTGCTTTACGGGCTGGTTCCCGAAGGACGCCGGCTGCAGGCATGGACGCTGTACTGGTGGTCGCCGCTCGTCATCATCGAGGTCGCTTGGAACGCGCACCTCGAGGCACTTGGCGTCCTGTTCGTGATCATCGCGCTCGCATTGGCCAGGCAGGTGCGGCTCAGATCGGCCGGCGTGGGACTCGCTATCGCCGCCGCGGCGCTGGTCAAGTACTTCGCCGTAGCGTTCCTGCCCGCCGCCGCCCGTGCCGGGCGCCCGTTGAGAGTGGTGGCCGCGTTCATCATCGGGCTCGCCCTTCTGAGCGCCCCTTACGCCAGTGCCGGCCGCTATATGTTCGAGGGGTTGGTCACTTACGCCCAGGCCTGGCAGTTCAACGACGGCCTCTATCGTCTCCTCGTTCTGGTCGTCGCCTCGCCGAACGTTGCCAAGCTGGTAGCCGCCGCCATCGTGCTACTCATCGTTGTCAATTCGGTGCGCAACGAATGGTCTCTGGAGCGCACGGTCTTTTGGGTGACCGGAGCCATCCTCATGCTGTCCCCGACCGTTCACCCGTGGTACCTACTCTGGATGGTGCCCCTGGTCGCCCTGCGGCCGAACCGCGGCTGGCTGTATCTGAGCGGCTCGGTCTTCCTCGCCTACTACGGGCTCGCCGCTTACCGGGCGGAGGGTGTGTGGCCGGAACCGTGGTGGATCAGGCTGATGATCTACGGTCCCTTCTTCATCCTTCTCGTTGTCGATGCGTGGCGCGGATCGTGGTGGCAGGCTGCCTGGGAGGCAGTCAGGATCGGACGCCGGCCTCACGCCGCCCGAGCGGACTCTTGAACGACCCCGCCGCGACGGTTGCGAACCCGTACTGGAACAGCAGCAGGAAGGGAATTGACGGGTAGAGACCGTTCATCAGCGCGTAGCCGACCGCGACAGCCACGTAGGTGGCGAGAGCGGTCTCCGCCGCCGTACCCAACCAGCTGAAGCGCGCTCGATACCCACCTCGCGCTCCACCCCGCTTGGGCGTGCGGACGAACTCGGCGTGCGCACGACTGAACAGACCGGCAAACAGCGCGCGACTGTTGTTCACGGAGATCCCAATCCCCAACGCCAGGACCATGGGCACGTAGATGAGAATCGCCGGCCAGACCCGTCGCCCGCCGGCGCGCAGCGTCTCCGCGTAGAAATACCCGAGCGGTCCGATCGCGGCCGCGAAGAAGAAGAGATCGGCCAACAGGAGCAACGGCCAACCATGGTGGAGCCGAACGATGGCCGCCGGGAAGACCAGAACCGCCAGAGCGAGCGTGAGCAGCGATGGGACGTAGGCGGTGAGGTGCGCTATCGCCTCCAGTTTGATGCGCCACGAGCGGTCACCGCGCAGCAGCTCGGGAAGCAGCTTACGAGCCGTCTGAATCGAGCCCTGCGCCCATCGCGCCTGCTGGCTCTTGAAGGCTCGAACGCTTCCCGGAAGCTCGCCGGGCACCACGACGTCGGGCAGAAAGACGAATCGCCAGCCGCGCATCTGCGCCCGATAACTCAGGTCGAGGTCCTCGGTGAGCGTGTCCGCCTGCCAGCCACCGGCATCGTGCAGGCAACGCGCGCGCCAGATGCCGGCCGTACCGTTGAAGTTGAAGAAGAGGCCGGCCGCCGACCGGGCGCCGTGCTCGACATGGAAGTGGGCATCGAGGATGAGCGCCTGGGCGCGTGTGAGCCAGGAGGCATCATCGTTGAGATGACCCCAACGTGCCTGGACCATGCCCACGGCCGGATCGGCGAGGGGCGGCAGCATGCGATGCAGGAGGTCGGCCGGCGGCACGAAGTCGGCATCGAGGATCAGCACGAACTCGCCGCGGGCCCGGGACAGGCCGTGGGCCAGGGCTCCCGCCTTATACCCCTCACGCCTCTGCCGGCGAATGTGCTCGATCCGGATGCCGCGGCCGGCGTGATGGAGCACGCGGCGCCGCGCCAGCTCCGCCGTCTCGTCGTCGGAATCATCGAGCACCTGAACCTCGAGCAGCTCGCGAGGGTAGTCGAGGGCACAGACCGCGTCGATGAGCCGCTCCACCACGTACCGCTCGTTGTACACGGGAAGCTGAACGGTCACCGGCGGCAGCGGCCCGCGCCGCCATTCGGCCCCGCGGCGGGAAGTCTTGCACAAGCGGCGGTAGGTGAGCAGCAGCCAACCGCGGTGCAGGCTATAAGCGACCAGCCCCAGCAGCGCCATGGTGTAGGCGGCGAGAACGAGCGGGCCGATCATCTAGCGAAGTGCTCCAAACGGGATTCCCAGTTGCGGGTCGTGAATCCGGTCGCGAACCGGCTGTAGCATCGGTAGCTTCTCTTCCACCGTCAAGCTCAGACCGGCGACTGATGCCCCGGCATGCCCAACTTACACTTGGGAACACGTCCGAGGATGCGAATGTTCTGTGCACGACGAATTTTCGCGCGTGAGCGCGAGAGAGAGTGCTCGTGAAGCGGGAAGACGGTCCAACGGAGGAGAGAGTGGCGCAGACAGCTGACATCGCCGCTGACATCGCTGTGCAGACCCGGCCGAAGCGACGGCTGGGGCTGCGCCTCGTCTTGCTGGTCGCGATCTTCGCGGGCGGGCTGGCCGTCTTCCGCTGGAGCCCGTTGTCCGGGTACGCGCGGCCCCAGGTGATCGCCGAATTCTTCCGCGGTCTTGGCACGCCGTGGTGGTCGCCCCTCATCTTCATCCCGCTCTACGCCTTCGGCACGGCCTTCGGTCTGCCGGGCACGATACCGACCTTGGCCGGCGGTGCCATCTTCGGCGTTGCCCGAGGCATGCTCTACAACACCATCGGCGCCAATCTCGGCGCGCTGGGCGCCTTTCTGCTCGCCCGTTACCTGGGCCGTGATTTCGTCGCCCGGGTGCTCAAAGGCAAGGCGGCCATTCTCGACGAGAAGATCGGCGAGCACGGATTCGGCACGATGCTCTACCTGAGGCTGATCCCGCTCGTGCCGTTCAACGCGCTCAACTTCGGCGCGGGCATCTCACGCGTCTCGGTCCGCGACTACGTGTTGGGCTCTCTGATCGGGATGCTGCCGGGCACGCTCGTGTATACGTACTTCGCCGACGCGCTGATCCGCGGCACGGGAGAGGCGCGGCGCGAGGCGTTCCTGCACTTTCTGGTTGCCGCAGGTACACTGGTGGCGTTCACGCTGATCACCGGATGGATACGTCGCAAACGCGCTAGGAATAGAGTGTGACGGAAATTTAGCGGGCGCCGTCTTTCCCCAACCACGTCAGCAGCAGTCCGCCTCCCACCGTCACCGTCCCATAGTTGAGGAAAAGCCGCCAGACCACGACGTAAGGCAGGACCAGAGCGGGCGTCAGGAACGGCGACATCACCGCGGCGGTGATCAACTCGCCGATGCCAGCGCCGCTCGGCGTCGGCATCACGAAGAGCAGGTACTGCAGTACGATGTGCAGCAGCACGACCTGGAGGAACGGCGCCTCGGCAACGAAACCGCGCAGGACGACGTAGCCGAGCACGAAGCGCGACCCGAAGTGCACAGCCCCGCTCAAGATCGCCAGGATGAAGAGCAGCGTGCCCGATTCCCGCCAGTAGGCGACGATGCCCTTATGCATCTCATCGAATTGGAAGAGCACCCGCTCGATGCGTGGGTGGTCGGTGCCCATGATCCGCCGGATAGCGGTCCGCGCCAGTCCCGGCAGCAGGGCCAACAGGATGATCACCACCACTCCCAGGCCGAAGAGCCAGGCCGCCCACCTGAACAGCGCGGCGGCGGATAGCCCCGCGATGGGCAAGCGGATGTGGGCGACCGTACCGCCGGCGCCAAGCGACCAGGCGATGAGTCCGGCCAGCGAGAGGAAGATCACGTTCGACAGGAAGGACATGGCATTCACCGCCGCGGCCCGTCCAAACGAGAGGTCCTGTCGCATCAGACCGTAGATAGTGGCGGGACCGCTGCCGGTAGACGATGGGGTTAGATACCCCATCGCCGTACCGGTCACGCCGATCTGGACGCACTTGAAGTAGGAGAGCCGGCTGTTGTGAGGTCCGACCAGCGCTTTGAGCCGCAGGCCCGAGCCCAGCCAATCGAGGATCATCAGGCCGGCGGCCGGCAGAAACCAGATGGGATTGAAGCGCTGCAGGCTGACCAGATCCTCGGCCCAGTTCTCCGACAGCAGGAAAGCGGCAAGGAAACCCAGGACCGACGCGCCGACGAAGACGACCAGTCCCCATCGAACGACGGAGACCGGTATCCCGACAACGGTCGGTGGCGCTTTCCGTTCCAGCCCGTCTCGAGTGCTCAGCGTAGCCTTCGAGGCGGCCAGATCTGCCGGCCTGTCAGGTGCAGGTACGCCCGCTGTGCGAAGCTCGGCCGCTCGTAGTAGCGGTAGCGGATCACCCCGCCGTCCGACAGCCGCAGATCCACCGGCCGCCGACTTCGCAGAATGATCCGGTCATCCCGGCGCAGATCGAGCTGCATCGGCGCTCTGTGAGGCGGACGCCTACGCCGGCGCGTCTCACGCCGCGCCGCTCGCCGCTGGTCGCGGCGCTCACGGAACTCCGCGGTGCGCCGCGAGATCGCGTCCGCCCGTTCCGAGAGGGCCTCGCGACCCGCGAGCGCGCCGGCCCGAGCCCGCTCTCTCGCTTCCCTCAGGTAGGGGCCGGTCCGGCGGCGAGCCGATTCGGCCGCCTCGGCGGCACGATCAGTCGCTCCCTCCAGCGAGCCCGCCGCCTGCTCCGCGACTCGGAGCAAGCGATCCGCCCAGCTCTCGAGCAGCGACTTCTTGCCGAGCCCCAGCAAGCCAAGCACTTCACTACTCCAGTTCATGTTCACAACAACCGCGTTAATTGTTTAGGGTCGATCTGCTCCCAGTCCATGCCGACCACCACGTGGGCGAGGCCGGATGGTGCGATCCTCATTTGCGCAGGCCGGCGACCCCAAAAATAGGTCGCGATCTCACCGACCGTGGCCGGCGTTGGAGGGCGATTGGCACCGTGTACCGCCAGATGCCGGATTGGCTTGCCCTCGAACGCCTCGGTCTCCGCATCGAAATCCACGCCATAGATCAATCGCACCCCGAACGACAGATCGCGTATGTGATCGGGGCGGTCACCCGGCCAGCGGTTCCAATCGCGCTCCAGTTCGCCCAGGTCGATCCAGTTCTCCCGCAGCTCGGCGAACGTCCTGAGGGCGCGGGCGGCGTGACGCAGCTCGATGGCGCCGGGCGACAGATCGACGATCTCGTGGCCGATGTAGCCCGGAGGCCGCGGGTCTATGATGATCCAGTGGCTTGGGCCGGGTTCCTCCCGGCCGAACGGTAACCTCACGTCTCCATACCTTCAGTATCTAGAGTCCCTTTGCTCGTCTACCCCACCCCCCTCAGCATAAAGATCTCTGCAGAGAGCGTGCCGGGCAACCACCGCTGCACTTGACCCCACGGCCCGGTTCCCGCCACACTTGTAGTTTTCACGGACACTACGGATGCTAAAGGAGAGCGCATGCGCGACGACAACGGCCCCGCCTCACGCTGGCGGGATTTTCGGCGGCACCCGGCCGTGCAGGCTGCGGCGGTCTACGCCGGTGCAAGCTGGGCCTTGATCCAGGTCGCCGACATATTCTTCCCCAGCTTGGGCGTCGTTCGCTGGCTGGGCATCATCCTGGTCGCGGGCTTCCTACCCGTCGTGGGGGGCGCCTGGTGGCTGGCCTCGCGCGAGGCGCTCGACGGAGCAGCGACCGCCGCTGCTGAGGGCGAGTTGGCCGATGCGAGCTCGCCGGTCCGGCGGAGGCGACGGCGCTACGCGTACGCGGCCGCGGTCGGCCTGCTCGCCGTGGGCGGCCTCTTCTGGTGGGTCCGCCCGAGTATCCTGGGCGCCGTGAACCCCGATGCCCAGGTCATCGCCGTCCTGCCGTTCCATGCGTCGGGGCTAGGCAGCGAGGAGCTTGGCGAAGGGATGGTCGATCTCCTCTCGCCGAGCCTCGATGGGGTCGGCGGTATTCGCACCGTGAACTCAAGTACCGTGCTCCACCGCTGGCAGCAGCGAGCCGTCGACGGTAGCCTCGACCTGGAGGGATCGCTGGCCGTGGGCCGGGACGTGGACGCGGGCTCCGTCCTGCTCGGAAGCGTCGTCTCCGCGGGCTCCGGTGTCCGCATGACCGCACAGCTCTACTCGGTGCGGGGCGTCGAGCTGGCGCACGCCCGTGTGGAAGGCCCGGCCGAGGACGTACTGGCGCTGGTTGACAGCCTGGGGCTCAACCTGCTGCGTGATATCTGGCTGGCCCACGAGCCCGTGCCGAACCTGCGGGTGAGCGGCATCACCACGGGCAACGTGGATGCCATACGGGCCTACCTGAGGGGCCAGCAACACTACCGGCGCTCCCAATGGGACTCGGCGTTGGTGGCTTTTCAGCAGGCCGTGGAGCGGGACTCGACGTTCGCGCTGGCGCACTACCGGCTCGGGCTCACCTACGGCTGGAGCCTGAAGCACGGCGGATTCGGTTCCTCAGGCGCCCAGCGCCATGGTAGATTGGCTCTCCGCTACAGCGACCGGCTGCCGCCCCGTGAGCGAACGCTGGTCGCGGCCCACAGCCTCTTCGAGGAAGGCAAGCTGGCGGCCCACGACACCCTTGTCCGCTACGTGGCCCGCTATCCGGACGACCCCGAGGGGTGGTACATGCTGGCGGACGTGCGCTTCCACGCGATGCCGCTGCTGGCGCTCGACTACGAGGACATCTTCGGCCCGTTCGACCGCGTGCTGGAGCTGGACCCGTCGTTGGCGCCGGCGATCATCCACCCGCTGGAGCTGAGCCTGATGTTCGCCGACAGCGCCCGGTTCCACCGCTACCTCGCCGCTATGGAGGGCGCGGCCGAGCCCGCCATGGTCGAGCCGTGGAAGCTCCTGGGGCAAGTCTTCGAGCAGCCCGAATCGGTCGTCGCCATCCTGGGCACACTGCCTGACGGCGAACGCTACGGCGGCCTCCTGCTGATCGGCACCTACCATTCCCCCGACCTCAACCCGAAGACCCTGCTCCCCGGCTTCGCGGCGGCCGAGTCCGCCACCGACGCGAACGGCCGAATCCAGCTCCTGTCGATCCGTGCCATGGTGCTAGCGAGCCTGGGCAGGCTGTCCGAGGCGCAGCCCATACGCGACACCCTCTGGGCGATCGCCCCTAACCGACAGGAAGCGTTCCAGAGCCTTATCCCAGTCTACGCCGGGTACGCCGACTCCACGTTCGCCGCACGGGCTCTCGCCGCGCTGGAGAATCCGCCGCCGGTACCGGGAGTGGACCAGCTCTTCAGCTACAGCCGGATGATCTACGCGCTGAGCCGGGGACGCAGCGCTGAGGCGCGCCGGCTGGCCGAGCGTGCGCTCGCGGCGGACACCTCGTTTTACCCGGAGCTGCTGCCGCCGCTGGTCCGCGCGGGTCTGGGCTGGGCCGACATTCTCGACGGCGACACGGTCGGCGGCCTGGGCAGGATCGAGGCAGGCCTGGGGGAGGCGGGCTACGTGAGCGGTACTGCCATGGCCTTCAGCCAGCAGCTACGCTTCGCGCTGGCGGCGATCCAGGCGTCCCGGTCGGAGACCCGCGCCGAGGGGATTCGCAGGCTTCGCTACGGCCGGTGGGTCGGTGACATCGTCTACTTCCCGCTGGCCTACCTGGCATTGGGCCGGGCGCTCGAGGACTCCGGCGACCCGGCCGGCGCGGCGGAAGCTTATGCCGACTTCATCCGTCTGTGGCAGGACGCCGATCCGGAGCTGCAGCCGCGGGTCGAGACGGCACGGCGGGCACTGGAGCGCCTCAGCGCGGAGAACGCTAACTAGACCGACATGCGCCTCTTGCACCGTCTCCCTCTACCGCTGCCGCTGATCTTTCTGGCCCTTTGGCTGGCAGGCGCAGCGCAGGCACTTTCTCGCTGGTCAGTGGATCCAATCCAAGCGCCTCGAGGCCGGCTTCTGCAAGACGAGGTCGTCGGGCTTGACGAGCGCCTGGAGTTCGCAGAGCGCCTGCTCTCGCGACCAACGGCCGAAGACGCGGACTCGGATCGACTTCCGGGCCAACAGAGTTGAGCAGCCACGCTGACAGCACAGTGCAGATCGACGGGACGCGTCGCCGCCTAGCGAGCGTTTGCGGCTGCGGCCGCGCGCTGGTGAAACGCGGAGTCGTCAGGCCACCCGTGCTGGGAGAATCGGGTTACATGTGAGCACCCGCGGAGCACGTCCGGTGCGTGAGCTATCATGAACAGGCGCTCTCTGCGTAAAGGGTTCCTTGTTTCTGCGGGCATCCTGTCGGTAGCTCTGGCTGCGGTGGGCGTCGTCGTGCCACTCCTGCCCACGACCCCTTTCCTGCTGTTGGCCGCTGCCTGCTTCGTCCGGAGTTCGGATCGCCTGTACCGATGGCTCACGACTCATCGTCTCTTCGGCCCCTACATCCGGAACTACCGAGAACACAGAGCCGTCACTCGACAGGCAAAGATACTGACGTTGCTCTTGTTATGGGCGGCGATCGGCTATTCCTATCTCGCAGTCGTCCGCTCACCGCCGGTCCGTGTCGTGTTGCTGCTGATCGCGGCCGCAACCACCACTTACGTGCTAAGCCTCAAGACCTTGACCAAGGACATGCTGTCCATGGACTCGGCCGCCAAGGAAGAAGAGAAGAGAAGAGAAGAGACGTGAGTCGAAGGTTGATGACGGCGCTGCGTCAAGTTAGGTGGTTGATTCGTGAGCATACATAGGAAGGACGAGAAGTAGGCTTGAGTCAAAGCGGGCTGGCGCAGCCGGGCGAGTGAGCCTTACCTTGATCCCTGTCGATCCGTCCGGCTCTGGCCAGCGCGGCAGATTCCTCACCGCCCCAACCGCCTGCTTACGGCCGGAAGAAATACGGTCAGATACCAGGGCCGGAGGAACGCATGCACCGAGTCGGACGGCTGTACGCTTCGGCGGCGATCGCTACGCTCGTACTCGTCGGCGCTGCGCCCAGATTCCCCCAGCCGCTTACCTCAGCGGCCGATCCGGGGGATGACTTCCCCAAGATCGACTGGAACGACAATCGGATACCCGCCGGCACTCTCGAGAACGGAGTTCTGACGCTCCGGCTCGAGGTGCGGCGAGGGGCGTGGCACCTGCTCGGGAACGATGAGCCCGCCGCCCAGGTTCTGGCCTTCGGCGAGGAGGGTGAGCCGCTGCAGATGCCGGGCCCGATGATCCGGGTCCCCCTCGGCACCGAGATCCACATCACGGTGCTGAACCCTCTGGACACAACGCTCGTCGTCCACGGCCTATCGGCGCGCAAAGTCGAATCGATGGACAGCCTGGTCGTGCCCGCCGGTGAGACGCGCGAGATCCGCTTTCCCGCCGACGCCGAAGGGACCTACTTCTACAGGGGGAGCATGGAGGGATCGCCCTCCGCCGTTCGCGAGTTCGAGTGGATCGTGCTGAGCGGCGCGTTCATCGTCGATCCGCCCGGCACCACGTTGCCGCCCAACGATCGGGTGATGGTGCTGGAGATCTGGATCGACGGGAAGGACGAAGACGGCGAGCCCGACCTGTGGCGCGAGTTCCTGACCATCAACGGCCGGCCGTGGCCGCTGACGGAGCGGCTCAGCTACGACATGGGCGACTCGATCCGCTGGCGCGTCATCAACGCGACGGTAGCCGTCCACCCCATGCACCTCCACGGCTTCTTCTACCGGGTCGATGCCAGGGGCGACATCGCCCGCGACACCATCTACTGGCCGGCCCAGCGGCGGATGGCGGTCACCGAGCGCCTAGCGCCCATGACGACCATGAACATGGTCTGGTCGCCGGACCGGCCCGGCGGCTGGATCTTCCATTGCCACAACAGCTTCCACGTCATGTACAACCCGTCCATGCGTGAGGTGCGTGAGACCACACCGGAGCGGATCCGCCACCTACTCCTCGGGAGCCATGAGGGCGATCCCCACAACCACGTGGTGGAGGGGATGGGCGGCCTGCTGATGGCGATCTACGTGCAGCCGCCGGAGGGCTGGGAGTCTCGGGAGCCGAAGCGTCGGGAGCTCAGACTGTTCGTCCACTCCGATTCGGTGGAAACCGACACAACGAGTGACAAACTCGCCATCGCTTCTCCCTTCCGGCGACGCTTCGCCTACGTCCTCCAGGAGGGCGAGTCGGAGCCGGCCCCCGATTCCGTTCGCCTGCCCGGCTCACCGATCATCCTCTGGAAGGGCGAGCCCACGAGCATCACCGTCATCAACCGGACCGACGAGCCGACCCAGATCCACTGGCACGGGCTGGAGATCGAGAGTTACTTCGACGGGGTGACCGGCGTCGGCGGGTACCCTGACCGCCTCACGCCGGCGATACTGCCCGGCGACTCGTTCGAGGTCCGGATCACCCCGCCGCGGCCCGGGAGCTTCATGTACCACACGCACGTGAACGATATACGCCAGCAGAGCGCTGGGCTCTACGGCGCGTTCGTCGTCCTGGACGAAGGCGAAGAGTGGGACTCGGAGATCGATCGCATCCTGCTCCTCGGCCTCTCACCCTCGCAGCCCGGCGTGCACCTGAACGGCAGCAAGGAACCGGCAGCGCTGGAGTTTGACGTGGGGACCACCTACAAGCTCCGCCTCATGAACATCACCCTGGGCAACGGGAGACTCCGGGTTCGGCTGGTTCGCGATGGGACGCCCGTCGTGTGGCGCCCCGTCGCCAAGGACGGCTGGGATCTGCCACCTCATCAAACGGGCTTGGTGAGGAGCGAGCAGACGGTCAGCATCGGGGAGACCGTCGACCTCGCCTACACGCCAGAC
The DNA here is from genome assembly GCA_036475815.1 of Gemmatimonadota bacterium. Taxonomy (GTDB): domain Bacteria; phylum Gemmatimonadota; class Gemmatimonadetes; order Palauibacterales; family KS3-K002; genus JBDHGH01. The sequence continues at coordinate 4,441 of JAZGAL010000043.1, read as the reverse complement.
CGGCCGGGAGAGATGCACCTGGAGGTACGCTCGGGTGACGGTGAGCTGCTCGTGGACCAGCCGATCAACGTGCGCGACCTGGTGCCCACGCCAGAGGGCGAGGGCGGCGGGTGACCGGTCCGCCGCCGGATCGGGCCCTTCCTCCAAAGGCCGGTGCGCTACTCTTCTTCCGGGCGCGAAGCGGCCAGAATTCGGATTTCCTCGACCACTTCGGCGTTCGCCAGCGTAGTGACATCACCCAGCGCACGCCCGTGCGCGACATCGCGCAGTAATCGACGCATGATCTTGCCCGACCGCGTCTTGGGTAAGTCGTCGGTAAGAACGATGGCGTGCGGTCGCGCGATCTTCCCGATCTTCCCGGCAACGTGGTCGCGGAGCTCCCTGATCAGAGCTTCGTCACCCGTATGCTCCGCCTTCAAGGTGACGAAGGCGACGATGGCTTCGCCCACGTCAGTGTCGGGGCGAGAGACAACGGCCGACTCCGCCACCGTCTCGTGGTCCACCAGCGCCGACTCGATCTCATAGGTCGAGAGCCGGTGCCCGGCCACGTTCATCACGTCGTCGATGCGGCCCAGCAGCCAGAAGTATCCGTCCTCGTCGAACTTCGACCCGTCCCCGGTCAGGTAGATCCCGTGACCGAAACGCGAGAAGTACTCCTCGACGTAACGGCCCGGATCACCGTAAATCGTCCGGAACTGCGCCGGCCAGGGCCGACGCAACACCAGATAACCGCCCGTGCCCCTCGATACGGTGTTGCCGCTCTCGTCCAGGATGTCGGCCACGACGCCGGGGAACGGACGCGTCGCCGAGCCCGGCTTGAGTCGTGTGATGCCCGGCAGCGGTGTGATCAGGATCATCCCCGTCTCCGTCTGCCACCACGTATCCACGATCGGGCAGCGTTCCCCACCGATGTGCTTCCAGTACCACATCCACGCTTTCGGGTTGATCGGCTCGCCCACCGTTCCCAGCAAGCGCAGCGACGATAGATCGTGCCGCTCCGGGTATTCGCCCCCCCACTTCATGAAGGCGCGGATCGCCGTGGGCGCGGTGTAGAGGATGGTGGCACCGTACTTGTCGGCGATTGACCACAGCCGGTCCTTGTCGGGGAAGTCCGGCGCGCCTTCGTACATGATGCTGGTCGTCCCGTTGGCCAGCGGACCGTACACTATATAGGAGTGTCCGGTGACCCAGCCGATGTCGGCGGCACACCAGTAGACATCGGTCTCGGGATGGATGTCGAAGATGAGGCGATGCGTCGCGGTCACTCCCACCAGATAGCCGCCGGTGGTGTGGAGTATTCCCTTCGGTTGCCCGGTAGTGCCCGATGTGTAAAGGATGTAGAGCGGATCCTCCGAGTCCATCTCTTCCGGGTCACAAACCGTGCCCTGCGCTTCCATCAGCTCGTGATACCAGATGTCGCGGCCCTCGACCATGGGAACGTCCTGAGCGGTCCGCTTCACCACGACCACCTGCCGGATGGTGGGGCAACCGTCCAGCGCCTTGTCGGCGCTCTCTTTCAGCGGGACGATCCCGCCACGGCGCCAACCGCCGTCGGCGGTGATCAGGACCTCGGCATTCGCGTCGTTGATGCGATCCCGCAGCGAGTCGGCCGCGAATCCTCCGAACACCACGGAATGAACGGCGCCGATGCGCGCGCACGCCAGCATCGCGACGGGCAGTTCGGGGATCATCCCCAGGTAGATCGCCACCCGATCGCCGCGGCGAACGCCGATCGCCTTCAGTGCATTCGCAAAACGACAGACCTCCTCGTACAAATCGCGATAGGTGATCTTCCGCTCGTCACCCGGCTCGCCTTCCCAGTAGTACGCGACCCGGTCCGGGTGGTCCTCGAGGTGGCGGTCGAGACAGTTGACCGAGATGTTGAGCCTGCCGCCAATGAACCACTTCACCCAGGGTGGATTCCAGTCGAGCACCCGCGTCCAGCTGCGGTACCAGTGAAGGTTCTGGGCCTGTCGCTCCCAGAAACCCTCGAGATCGTCTTCGGCTTCCTGGTAGATATCCTCGCTGTCTACCAACGCGTCGGCGCGGAAGCTGTCAGGTGGCTCGATAACACGGAGTTCTTCCAGCAGGGCGTCGATATACGGGAGGCTCGAATCGTACACGGCTCTACTCCCAGGTTGGGGCCCCGGCGGGCAGCGAGACAGCTGCGAGAATACGAAACGACTATGGGTACGGGCAAGACCTGTTCCAGCTCCGCCCTAGCGGTTTCCCGACGCCATCTTCGCCGCATCGGGCAGGCCGCGAAGCCGCAGCATTGCGGCAATGCCACAGATCGGTCCCGGAACCAGGACTACGAAGGCCCACTCCCAACCCACACGATCCACCAGGGGTGGGATCAAGCGAATCGAGAAGAGGGTCAGTAGGAACCCCAGGCTCGTTTGCATCGTGAGCGCCGTGCCGACGTAACGTGAGTCGCTCAGCTCGCTGACCGCCGCGCTGAACTGCGCGCTGTCGGCGACGACCGCGAAACCCCAGATCAGGCAAAGCACGGTCAATAAACCCGGCGACCTGAACAGCAGGCCGGCCATCAGAGCACAGCTACCCGAGATGAGGAGACTGATCGATGTGGTCCGAGTACGCCCCCAGCGGTCGGCCAGCCGACCGGCGATCACGCACCCCAGGCCACCGATGGCGATAGCCGCGAAGCCGGCGACCCTCGCGCCCACTTCGCTCCACCCCGCCTGTTGATAACTGGCCAGCAGGAAGATCGGCACCCATGTCCACATCGCGTACAGCTCCCACATGTGACCCAGGTACCCAAAGTTGGCCAGCCGCGTCGCCTGCTCGCTGAGCGCTCGCCTAGCGTGACGCGGCTCGAACGGCGCGGTCTCGGAGTGGAGCGGCCCCGCTCTCACGAACCGGGCCGCGATGACGCTTGCCAGCAGCGCCGAGCCGGAAGCGATCACCAGCACGTAGCGCCAGGGCGGGATACCCGCTTCGCCGCCGAGAATCGGCAGCGCGTTGAACAGGTGCGGCATGGCGGAGCCCACGGTGAGCGCCCCGACCAGAAGGCCGATGCAGAGACCGCGGTCCTCCTTGCACCAGGTGGCCATCAGCTTCATGCCGGGTGGATAGACTCCGGCCAGGGTCATGCCGGTGAGAAAGCGCAGACCGATCGCAGGAAGTGGTGCATCAACCGCGAGCGCGATGGCCGCGTTTAGGACGGCGCCAACGAACGCACTCCAGGCGAAGAGGCGGCGCGCCGGGATCCGATCGGCCAGATTGAGCACGGCACTCAGCAAGGCACCGACGACGAATCCGAGCTGAACGCTCATCGTGAGCCACGACTGCTGGGCACTGCTCAACCCCCACTCCGCGGTGAGCTGTGGCACCACCGCCGAGGCGGAGAACCAGAGCGCCATCGCCAGCATCGAGGCCAGTGAGAGCCAGGTTAGGCTGCGCCATTTCGTGGTCATGAAGTCCCTACCTATAACGCCGACACCGGGGACTTGGAAAGTCGGTGTTCACACTCTCCTGAATAAAAGAGGAGCTACACGTGTATATACGAGTGGGCGGCCAGGCCACAGGTTCGCCGATCCGACAGCGACACTAGGCGCAAACGCTCTACTCACATATATTTGCGTCGTGTCACCGAAACGTGGCCGTTGCCCGCTCACCCGCCAAATCGCAGAGAAGTCGCGCTGCGCTCGTACCGTCCTCCCCGTCAGGCGCCCAGCTAACTGGAGACCCAAATGAGTGAGTTCCTCAGTGTAATAGAATGGTTCGATCAGACGGGCCAGGAGATCATCCATCGCATCCCGCAGGACGGATCGGCGGATACCAAGTTCGGCTCGCAGGTCATCGTGCGAGAGAACCAGGCGGCCATCTTCTTCAGGGACGGCAAGGGCCTCGATGTCTTGGGGCCAGGCCGTCATACGCTCACCACGGCGAACATCCCGATCCTCACCAAGGTCCTGGCGCTCCCCTGGGGATTCACTTCGCCGTTCCGGGTGGAGGTTGTCTTCGTGAACATGAAGCTCTTCCCCGATCTCAAGTGGGGGACGGCGCGGCCTGTGGCGTACAGGGACGAGGAGCTGGGGCTGGTGCGGCTGCGAGCCTTCGGCAACTACGCGATCCGGATCCGCGAGCCGCTGGTGTTCGTGAACGTCCTGGCGGGAACGATGGGCTCCTTCGTCACCGCCGACATCAAGGACTACCTGCGCGACATCATCGTCAGCCGGCTGAACGATTATCTGGGCGAGAAGGTCCGCACCATCTTCGACCTGCCGAAGCAGTACGACGAGATGGGCCAGGAGGTCCATGAACGGCTCGACCAGGATTTCCACAGATACGGGATCAACCTGGCGGACTTCTTCATCACGTCGATCACGCCGCCCGAAGAGGTGGAGAAAGCGATTGACGAACGCGCGCAGATGGCGGCGCTCGGCGATCTGGACAAGTTCCTCAAGATGAAGGCGGC
>JAZGAL010000042.1:0-4023 GCA_036475815.1 Gemmatimonadota bacterium | reverse complement strand
GCTGACATAACTTCAGTTACACCAATGGAGCCTACAGGGTTCGAACCGGTGACATCGTGCTTGCAAAGCATCTGAGGTAACCCCCGATTTCCGAACCAAATGCGTACTTTCGCGGCAAAGTACTCAGAAGGTGCGGACTTCTCTCGGTATTTCCGCACCTAATACGGAGCGAACCTGGAGAGGAAACATGGAGAGTGCTTCCGGAGCCTGACCGGAAGGCGCGTACGCGCGAGCGAGTAATCGCATCTGGCCCCTCCACGCTCCTAGTGCCGTCCGGATTCTTTTGTTTCGTCTCAGACTCTAGGGGTTCAAACGAAAAGAAAAGGAAAGTGAGGGTGTAGGGAGGCTCGATGCCTACACGGTCGCAGTCTTGATTCGCTCGATCTGGTTTCGGTGGACGAGATCGTGGGCGGCCAAGAGCTCGATGATTTGCCGGACGCTTTCGGGACCTCGCTCCGCATGGATTCCGGCTCGGTCCAGCTCCTCGTCGGATAGGCCCCGGAGCCATTCAAGGTTGGCCGAGCGAAGCGCGTTGAGCCCTCGCAGCGCAGTCTCCAGGCTGCCCCGGTTGTACATGAGGCCGGTTGCCCACCGGTCTTGGTCGTAGTCGGGGATTCGACTCCCAGGTTGCGCGACGCTCATGCGCATCCGGTAGCGGTACACGAGCTCTGTGTCTGCTAGGTGATGAATGACTTCAAGAATGGACCATTTGCCCGGGCCCTCGCGCTCTCGAAGAGCAGACTCGCTCAGGCCGTCGACCAGATCCAGAAGTCTCAGGACCAATTCGCCTTGCACTTCCAAGGGGTCGCGATCGCCTAGTAGCTCGAGAAGCCGGCTCACGTAGGCCTTGGCATTCTCTGAGGCGCTGGCCGCCGCGTTCGCAAAGTCAGACTCCATGTCCGGGATCCTCGCTTGGTGACGCAACCATTGCGGCCGCGTCAGCGGACGTCATGACAGGGACGACACGAAACGTAACGAGATCTGCCCAACGCGACATCCATTCATCAAGCAGCGCCCGGTCGGCGCACTCCATTACCTGGTAGCACCGTGTCAGATCCTGTGTGACCCAGCTCGCTACATAGCCAAGGCCGTCGGGTATTTGGCGCCCGGACTCGCGGAGGCGGCGGTAGACTGGGCCGGCATCGCCATCGCGAAAGTCTTCGATGATCATGTAGAGCATAGGTATTCTCGGGGCAGATCACCGCACACGTTATCGTACCTAGGAATATGGGCTTGAACCCGATTTCCGCACCATATGCATATTTCTGCGGAAAAGTCCGCAAGTGATACGCACCTTCCTCAGCATTTCCGCACCTGATACGGACCGAACCTGGAGAGGAAACCTGGAGAGGTTACGCCGGCTGACCGCTCCCCTCGTCGCGTCTGGCCCCTCCACGCTCCTGATCTCGTCCTCGTAGGGCAGCCGCTCTCGGCTACCGGGAACGCGCCAGCTTGATCTGAAGTGCCGCCTGGACGAGCTTTGTGCCCCAGCGACGCACCCAAGACTGCCCGGCTGGAGATGGCACATTTGAAGCAGCTCATCCACGAGATCCACCGCCGCTCGCTTTGGCAGGTGCTGGGGATCTATCTCGGTACCTGCTGGATCGCCCTGCAAATCGTCGAGATTCTTACCGAGAGCGTCGGACTGCCCGAGTGGGTGCAGCCGTTCGCGATCGTTCTTCTCGTCATCGGCTTCCCGATCGTCCTGGCGACGGCTTTCGTGCAGGAAGGGATGGGGTCTCGCGATACCGCAGCCCCTCCGGCTCCGGCGGAGCGCCAGGAGCCCGCGCCGCCAGAGGCGGCCGCGGTCGAACCCACCTCCGTCGAAGCGTCAAGCAGCGAGCCGGACCAACGCCAACATCCCGTCACCGCGGCCCCCGAGACGGGAGCTCATCACCGGCTCCTCACATGGCGGAACGCGGTTCTCGGCGGCGTTGCGGCCTTTGCCCTCCTCGGCGTGGTCACGGCCGGATACATGACGATGCGCACCATGGGCATCGGCCCGGCCGGGACGCTGGTGGCGAAGGGCGCGATGGACGAACGCGCCCTGGTCATCCTGGTGGATTTCCAGTCGTCGGATTCCCTGCTGGCGCGGGCGGCCACCGAGGCGTTCCGGGTAGATCTTTCCCAGTCGCCGGTCGTGCGCCTGGCTGACCCGTCGTTCGTGAGCAACGCACTACAGCGCATGGAACTCTCCGCGGATGAGCCGTTGGATGCGGATCTCGGGCGCGAGATCGCGGTCCGGGAGGGGGTGGGAGCCGTGATTGCGGGCGAGATCAACCCGGTGGGGACGCGCTTCCTTCTGACGGCGCAGGTGCTTGCTCCCGAAGACGGTGCGGTGTTGACCTCGCACCGCGAAACGGCGGCGGATTCGAGCGAGATCATACCGGCGCTCGACAAGCTGTCCCGGAAGCTGCGCGAGAGGATCGGTGAGTCATACACGTCGATGCAGGGGGACGAGCCGCTAGAGCAGGCCACCACGGCCGATTTGGAGGCGCTGCGGCTCTATTCACAGGCGCTGCAAGCTGACATCCGAGGCGATACGGAAAGGGAAGTCGCGCTTCTCGAAGAAGCGGTGGCTCTGGACACCGCTTTCGCCATGGCGTGGCGCAAGCTGGGCGTGATTCTCGGGAACCGGCGACAGCAGCGTGCCCGCTCGCTGGAGGCGCTTACCAAGGCGTATGAACATCGGGACCGGCTCACGAAGCGGGAGCGTTACTTTGCCACGGCGAGCTACTTCCAGCAGGGCACCAACGAGCCCGAGAAGGCGATCCCGGCGTACGAGAACTTGATCGAGCTCGACCCGGAAGACCAATGGGCCCTCAACAACCTGGCGATAGCTTACGAGGCGCTGCGGGACTACCCGCGCATGGAGGAATTCCTAGAGCGAGCCATCGATGCCGACTCGGCCGATGCCGCATTGTCTCTGAGCAACCTGCACTGGAACCTGATAGTCCAGGGGAGGTGGGACGAGGCCGACGGGGCCCTCGAAAAGCACCGCCGACTCTTTCCGGACGATCCCGCCGCAGACGCCAACGAAGCCGGAGCCTTGGCGGCTCGGGGGGAGTACGAAGCGGCCCGGGACGTGGTCGAGTCGCTACGTGCCGAGCACACGGGGAGCCTCTTTTGGAGGGGACGCACTAGCTCCCGGCTCGCACGTATCGCGGCGGCGCAGGGACAGCTGGCGGAGGCCGAGGGCCATAGAGCCGATGGGGAAGCGGTGGCGGTGCAGCGCGGCCTGCCCTCGGAAGCCCTGGATCAGGCGATGGATCCCGTCTGGTACGACGTCCGGGTGCGTGAGGACATGGATCACGGGGCGGAGCGGCTTCGCGAGGCACTGGAAAGATATTCGTGGGAGGAGATGCCCGCACTGGACCGTCCGTACGGGGAGTTGGTTGCGCTCACCGCCCTGTCCGGCCAGCCGGACCGCGCGCGACAGGTGTTGGCCGAATTCGAACAAGAAGTTCCGGCTGAACTGCGAAGCGAGCCAAGTTACCGGCGGGCGGTCGGAGCGATCGCGCTGGCCGAGGGGGCCTACGAGGACGCGATCGACGAATTCCGACGCTCGGATGTGGGGTTCTGCAGGCTCTGCCCTTTGCCCGGTTTGGCCGAATCGTACGATCGGGCGGGCCAGGCGGACTCGGCGATCGCCGTCTACGAGCGATTCGTGTCCATGCCCATCAGAGGTCGTAGTCGCCTCGACAGCACCGAGCTTGGCCGGACACTGGAGCGCCTCGGCGAACTGTTCGACGAGGCCGGTGAGTGGGAGAAGGCGGCCGAATACTACGCCCGCTTCGTGGAGCTGTGGAAGGACGCCGATCCCGAGCTGCAGTCTCGCGTGGAGGCGGCCCAACAGCGCTTGAACGAGATCTTCGCGGAGCGGGGATAAGCCGGCATCTGCCGATAGGTGGTCCGAGGCGGTTCCTTCGGGGCCGCCCCTGCCTCACGCCGTCGCGATCCCGCCCGTTGGCCGTCGTTTCCTGGCGACCTCACCCGCAACAGCCATCACGACCGCGTCGCCGA
>JAZGAL010000041.1:0-8841 GCA_036475815.1 Gemmatimonadota bacterium | reverse complement strand
GCCCGTACATCACGTAGCCTGCAGCCATGAGAGTCGCACCGCCGCGTAGCTCGCCTTCGATATCATCGCACGCCCCGGTCGTCGAGCGGTGATAGAAGCTGAAGATCGTGCCGACGGAGCCATTGATATCGGAGTTGGAGGAACCGTCGAGAGGGTCCACGCAGAGGATGAACTCGGCCGGGTCGCTGCAACTGATGACGCGGAGCTCCTCTACCTCCTCCGAGACGATACCCGCAACCAGACCGGTATTCGCGAAGGCGTCCATGATGACTTCGTTGGAGTAGACGTCCAGCTTCTTCTGCGAGTCACCGGTGGGATTCTTCTCGCCCACGAGTCCCAGTTTTCCGACCAGCGCAGCCCGCCGCATCTCCCGGCCGATGATCTTGGACGCGAAGGCCATCTGAAGAATCAAGGGCGCGACATGTGGCACCGGCAGCGAACCGCTGTGCTCCGCCAGAGCGAGGTGCCGGCTCAGGCTGGTTGTACCGCTAACCACGTCGCTGCCTCCCAACTTTCTGTGGCTCCAAACGTCGCACGGCTCATACGTTCGCTCAAAGCGCGTCCAGGAGCGCCGCGTAGCGCGCCGCTCCCAGCAAGGCGGTACCGTCGCTCATGATGACACGCACCGGCATGGCCGCGAGCAGCGGCCTCATCCGGCCCTTGTCCAGGAAGCTCTCCATGAAGGAGGATTCTCTCAGCTTATCGATGATCTTGGGAGCGATGCCGCCGCCAAGATAAACGCCGCCCGTCGACATGATCTTGAGAGCCAGGTTGCCGGCCTCCGCGCCGTAGAACTGGACGAACAGCTCCAGCGCCTCGACGCACAGCCGACAACTACCCGCCATCGCCGACGCGGTGATCTCTGCCGGATCGTCCTTTCGCAACGCATCGAGGTGCTCCGCCGGCGCATCGGCGTGCCGGTGCTCGATCAGGAAGTCGTGGAGGTTCACGAAGCCGGGGCCCGAGACTATCCGCTCCCAGCTGACATGTCCGCCGAAGCGCCTGGTGAGAAAATCCTGCAGGTTGAGCTGTAGCTCTCCACGGGGCGCGAAGCTGGCGTGGCCGCCTTCGCAGGCGAAGGGCCGGTGAGTCTCCCCGTCCCAGTAGAGGCCGGCCTGACCCAGACCCGTGCCCGCCGCGATCAAGGCGGCGTTGCCGGACGCATCGGGAGCGCCTTCGTTGAGAACGACAAAGTCGTCCGGAGCCAGAACAGCGATGCCCCAGGCCTGGGCCTCCAGATCGTTGAGCACGGCGACCCGCTCGACGCCGGCACTTTCAGCTAGCCTCGAGGCTTCCACCACCCAGGGAAGATTGGTGATCTCGGCCCGCCCGTCCTTCACGGGTCCGGGGACGCCGAAGCAGGCCGTGCGGCACTTGATGCCGTGGCCCTTCATGAACTCGACCACGATATCCACAAGCGAGGAGTACTGCGGGCTTGGGAAAACTTCGGCGACGTCCTCCTCAAACCGCCCGCCCTCTATGGAGAAGACCGTCAGCCTGGCATTGGTGCCGCCGATGTCGCCGGCCAGGACCTTCATCAGAGTCTCCGCCAGCGACGGCCGTCGCGCCGCAACAGTTCGCCGGCCGCCTTCGGCCCCCAGGTGCCGGCGGCGTAGTTGGGGAAGTCGCGCGGCGGCAACGCGCGCCAGACGTCGAGGATCGGCGTCACGACGCTCCAGGCGGCCTCGGCGTTGTCGCCACGCTGGAAGAGCCCGGCATCGCCGTTCATACAATCGTAGAGAAGCGTCTCGTACCCTGTCGTCGGCGTACCATCGAAGTAGGCCGTGTTGCAGAAGTTCATATCGACGGCGCCGATTCGAACTGTCGGTCCCGGAATCTTCGCGCTGAACGACAACGCGATGCCTTCGTCCGGCTGGATCCTTAGCACCAGAACGTTCGGTTCCAAGTCCTGGACGGCGGTCTTCTTGAACAGAATCAACGGCACCCGCTTGAACTGGATGGCGATCTCGGTATACCTGGCCGGCAGTCTCTTGCCCGTACGCAAGTAGAACGGCACATCGGCCCAGCGCCAATTGTCGATCTTGAGCTTGAGCGCCACGTAGGTCTCGGTAGCAGAATCGGCAGTCACCTTCTCGGCGGACCGGTAAGCCGGCACCTCAGAGCCGTCCGGCATCACACCTTCGCCATACTGACCCCGCACCGTCTCCTCCAGAACCTCATCCGGCTCGATCGGATTGATCGCGCGAAAGATCTTCCCCTTCTCGTTGCGGACCGGATCGGCCTCGAGCGAGATGGGCGGCTCCATGGCGATGAGTGCCAGGAGCTGGAACAGGTGGTTCGGCACCATATCCCGCAGCGCGCCGGCCTGATCGTAGTAGCCGCCGCGAGTCCCGACGCCCACCGACTCGGCTACGGTGATCTGCACGTTGTCGATATAGCGCCGATTCCAGATCGGCTCAAAGATCGCGTTGGCAAAGCGGAAGACCAGAATGTTCTGGACCGTTTCCTTGCCGAGATAGTGGTCGATGCGGTAGATCTGCGACTCTTCCAGAACCTCGAGCAGCTCGCGGTTCAGAGCCCGGGCCGATTCGAGGTCTCGGCCGAAGGGCTTTTCAATGATGACCCTTCGCCAGTGCCCCTCTTCTTCGCGGGTGAGCCCCACGTCCCTCAACTGGCGCGGGATCTCTCCGAAGAAGCCGGGTGGCGTCGACAGATAGTAGAGATAGTTGCCGCCCGTGCCGTATTCCTCATCGACCTTCGCCAGCACCTCTTTGAGCTTCTGGTACGCCTCGGGATCGTTGAAGTTACCGACCACACGGTAGAGCCGCTTCTCCAGCCACTCCCAGGTCTCCTGACGGAACTTGCCCGTCAGATGCTGCTGAGCCTCGCTCCGCAACTGCTCCCGCAAGGCCTGGTCATCGAGCCCACGAGCGAATCCGACCACAGCGAACTCGTCCGGAAGGAGCCCGGCCTCGGCCAGGTTGTAGAGCGCCGGAATGAGCTTGCGGCGCGTCAGGTCACCCGCCGCACCGAAGATTACGATCGCGCACGGGCCCGCGGCGGTCGCTGTCGTCCGGTCCGTCTTGCCAGTCATCATCGATGTATCTCACTTGACTCAGTGATGAGTGATGAGTGATGAGTGATGAGAGAAGTGACTGGCGGTCCCTCACCGTTCACAGGTCGCGGCCAGGAGTCGACATCAACCACTAATCACTTATCACTAATTACTAATTACTAATCACCAATCACTTCCCCTCAATATGTCCGCCGAATCCGTGGCGCATCGCGGAGAGCACTTTCTCCGCAAACGTATGCTCCTGCCGCGACCGGAATCGGGCGTAGAGCGACGCCGAGAGCACATCCGCCGGCACGGCTTCCTCGACCGCCGTGAGAATGGTCCAGCGTCCTTCGCCGGAATCCTGCACGAAGCCGCTGTAGGACGAAAGCGCCGGGTCTTCCAGAAGCGCCATCGCCGTAAGGTCGAGAAGCCAGGAGGTGATCACGCTACCGCGCCGCCACACCTCCGCGATGCTGGCGAGGTCGAAGTCGTAGCGCTCGACGCTCCGCAACAGGTCGAAGCCTTCCGCGTAGGCCTGCATCAGCCCGTATTCGATTCCGTTGTGAACCATCTTCACGAAGTGGCCAGCACCGGCGGGTCCACAATGGAGGTAGCCATGCTCGACGGGAGCCGGCCTCCCTTCGCGACCCGGCGTGCGTTCGATCTCACCGACTCCCGGGGCGAGGGTCATGAAGATGGGCTCCAGGTGCTCGACGGCTTCCTGCGGACCGCCGATCATCATGCTGTAACCGCGCTCGAGACCCCAGACGCCGCCGCTGACTCCTACGTCCACATAATGGATTCCCCTCCCCGACAGCTCTTCGGCTCGCCGCAGGTCGTCCTTGAAGTAGGAGTTGCCGCCGTCGATGATGATATCGCCCGCGCCGAAGAGCTCGGCCAGCGCCGTCACCGTCGCATCGGTGGGATCGCCGGCCGGGACCATCACCCAGGCGGCGCGCGGCTCACCCAGCTTCCCGGCGAACTCCTCGAGCGAGGTGGTGCCGGTTGCACCCTCGCTCTCTATCTGCTTCACGTTGTCGGCGCCCAGGTCGAAGACGACGCAGTCGTGGCCGCCGCGCATCAGGCGGCGGACCATGTTGGCGCCCATCCTGCCGAGTCCGACCATTCCGAGTTGCATGCTCGCGCTCTCCCTAGTGTGAACTGTGAACTGTGAACTGTGAACCCGGTCAGGCGACCGCTCGCTCAACCAGCTTTCTTAGCATCTTCAGTCCCGCCAGCACATCCGCTCCGAGGTGTACGCGCAGGGCTCGCCGCCCCCGCTCCGCCAGCACCTCGAAGTCGCCGCGCGCCTGAGCCGCCTTCACGACACCGAACGTGTAGGACCGACCGGGGATGGGAAGATCCGCGGCGTCCTCGCTGGTGATCTGCAAGAAGACGCCCGTGTTCGGTCCGCCTTTGTAGGCCTGGCCCGTGGAATGGAGGAAGCGGGGTCCGAATCCGAGGACGGTCGCCACGCGCCGGGCATCGCGAACTCGCTGGCGGATGGCCTGCAGCTGCTCCCGGTGGGCCTCGTTCATCTCCACATAGGCCAGCAGGCCCAGGTAGTCGCCCGGCCGCAGCCGGTCCAGATGCGCCTCGAGATAGGCGGCAACAGACATATCCGCGGCCGCTTCAGCCAGCTCCGAGGCGTTGCGCTCGTCGGTGAAGAGACTGATCCCGTCTCCTTGCAGGAGCGGTTTCTCGGGCGGCAGCGTGCCCGTCTTCTCGTACTCGTTGGTGAGCGCGCGCGTGGCCAGCTTGCTGGCTTCCACGTCCGGCTGGTTGAAGGGGTTGATGTTGAGGATCGAGCCGGCGACCGAGGTAGCGAATTCCCAGCGGAAGACCTCCTGGCCAAGATCGTAGCGATCCGGGATCTCGATCCGCACGACGGGCTGGCCCGCTTCCTCCAGTCGGGCGATCGCTGCAACCTGATCGGAGTCGGCCTCGTCAGCCAACCGCAGATGGACGAAGAGCCGGTCGTCGCCGTAGACCTCCGGCGTGCCCAGTTCCTCGCGATCGATAGGAATCAGCGCAACGCCATCTTTGCCGGTGGATTCGGCCAGCAGCTGCTCGAGCCAGGCGCCCAGGTCCCAGATGCCCGGCGAAGTCACCAGCGTCACCTTGTCGCGCCCGCTCTTACCGAGCACTCCGAGCACCACGCCCAGCACCGCGCCCGGATTGTCTTTCACCGGAACGCAGGCCGCACAGGCCTGAACCATCTCGTCGGCCCGGTCGAGGAAACGGTGGACGTCGAGGCCCATGATCGCCGCCGGCACCATCCCGAAGTCCGACAGCGCGGAATAGCGGCCTCCGATGCTGGGCACGCCGAAGAAGATGCGGCGGAAGCCATCCGCCTCGGCAACGGTCTGGAGCTTCGACGCGGGATCGGTGATGGCGATGAACTGGCGACCCGCCGCACCTGCGCCGACCCGCTGCTCAACCAGCTCGAAGAAATACTGCTTGAAGATGTTGGGTTCGAGTGTGGCTCCCGACTTGCTGGAGACGATGAAGATGGTGCGTTCCAGATCGATCTTCTCCTCGAACGACCTCACCTGCGCGGGGTCGGTCGAGTCGAGGACCAACAGCTCGGGAAAGCCGTCGCTCCTGCCGAAGGTCATCTCCAGGACCTCGGGGTAGAGACTCGAGCCGCCCATGCCCAGCAGCAGGACGTGTGAGATGCCCTCGTTCTTCGCGACCACGGCGATCCTCTGAAAACGCCCCAGGCTCGTCTCGAGCTGGTCTTCCGTGATCCCCAGCCAGCCGAGCCAGTCGGCCTCGTCGCTGTCGGTCCAGAGCCCGGCGTCCCGGGCCCAGAGGCGACGCGTCTTCCCCCCGGACTCCCACTCCTCCAGCACCGCCTCCACCTCGGCGGTGAATTGCCCGGGCAGGCTCAAGCTCAGCCTCCCGGCCATCGCTTCCGCGGGAGCCAGGCAGCTCACCTCTACGGCGCCGAGCAGCTCATCGAAGGCGTCGGAGAAGAGACGAACGCCGTCGCCAAGAAGCCGAGCCGTGACCTCCTTCAACGAGATGTCCAGACGTTCCAGCGTCTCGAGAGTGGACCGGGCGCCTTCCAGATCTTCATCGAGAGAGTTGCGCAATTGCCCGTGCTCGCGGAACGCGTCGTAGGTGGCCGGCGGAATGGTGTTGACGGTGTCCGGCCCGATGAGCTCCTCGATATACAGAACGTCACGGTACTCCGGGTTCTTCGTGCTGGTGCTGGCCCACAGGAGGCGCTGTGTTTGTGCACCCGCCTTCCGCAGGGCCTCCCAGCGCGGCCCGCTGAACAGCTGTTCGTACAGCTGATAGGTGAGCTTGGCGTTGGCGATGGCGACCTTGCCCAGCACACTCTGGAGCTGAGTCCGCTGATCGGCGCTCTTCACGTCTTCCAGGCGCTCAGCGACGATGGAATCGACGGCGGCATCGATGCGGCTGATGAAAAAGCTGGCCACGCTCGCCACTGCGGATGGATCACCGCCGTTCTCGACGAAGCGCTCGAGGCCGCGCATGTACGCCTCGACCACGCGCTCGTACGTATCTCTGGCGAAGAGCAGCGTCACGTTGACGTTGATCCCGTCGCCGATGAGCCGCTCGACGGCGGGGATGCCCTCGGCGGTGCCGGGCACCTTGATCATCACGTTCTCGCGGCCCACCGCTCTCCAGAGTCGACGCGCCTCCTCGACCGTGCTCTCGGTGTCGTGGGCGAGATTGGGCGAGACCTCGAGGCTCACGTAGCCGTCGCGCCGGCTCGTCGATTCGTAGACCGGCATCATCACGTCGGCCGCCATCCGGATGTCCTCGACGGCGAGGCTCTCGTACAGGGCCTTGGCATCGAGATTCTTGCGGGCGGACAACGACTCCAGAGCCTGGACGTAGTCATTGCTGCCCGTGATCGCCTTGGCGAAGATCGCCGGGTTGGATGTGACGCCTCTGAGCCCGTCCTCGGCGATCAGGCGCTGCAGCTCGCCGCCGGTGATGAGACTCCTCCGGATGTAGTCGAGCCAGACGGACTGGCCGAACTCGGCGAGCTGGACCAGCGGGTTCATTCATGTACCTCCAGACTATTTCGCCGCCGCGAGCTGTTGCCTGGCGATGGCGATCACATTCTCAGCAGTGAAGCCGAAGTGCTTCAGTACATCCTTAATCGGCGCAGAGGCGCCGAAGGTTTCCATGCCGATGACCGTCCCGGCCGGTCCGACATACCTATCCCACCCCTGCTTGACCCCCGCTTCCACCGCGATGCGCGCCTTCACCGACGGTGGGATGACGCTGTCGCGGTAATCCTGGTCCTGCCGTTCAAAGAGCTCCCAAGAGGGCATGCTCACGACCCGCACCCGAACATCGTCGGCGGTGAGCTGCTCATGAGCCTCCATACACAACGTGACCTCGCTGCCGCTGGCGAGCAGCAGGAGATCGGGCCGGCCGCCCTCCGAATCAGCGAGGATGTAAGCGCCCTTGCGAACGCCTTCCGCCGAGCCGTACACGGCGCGATCGACCGTGGGCAGCGACTGGCGGCTGAGAGCCAGCGCGGCGGGCGCATGGCGAAGCTCCATGACCACTCTCCACGCCTCCGCGGTCTCGTTGGCGTCGGCCGGCCTGATCACGATCAAGCCGGGTATGGCACGCAGGGCGGCGAGCTGCTCGATCGGTTGATGGGTCGGTCCATCCTCTCCTAGACCTATGGAGTCGTGGGTGAAGACGAAGATCACGGGGTTCTCCATCAGAGCGGCCAGCCGGATGGGCGGGCGCATGTAGTCGCTGAAGATAAGGAAGGTCGAGCCATACGGCCGTACCTTACTGTGAGCCAGGCCGTTGAGGATCGCGCCCATGGCGTGCTCCCGCACCCCGAAGCGCAGGTTGCGGGCGCCGTAGCTTCCCGCCTCGAAGTCGCCGGCCCCGCCGTCGAACGTGAGAAGCGTCTTCGTAGACGGAGCCAGATCGGCGGAGCCACCGATTAGCCAGGGAACGCGCTCGGCGATGGCGTTGAGAACCTTTCCGGAGGCAGCCCGGGTGGCCACGCCCTTCGGATCGGCCGGGAAGCTGGGGATGTCCTTGTCCCAGCCGTCAGGCAGGCGGTCATGTTGCATCATGTCGACCTGCTCCGCCAGCTCCGGATACTTCTCACGATAAGCGGCGAACCGCTCCATCCACTTGTCGCGCAGCACCCGGCCACGCGCGCCGATGCCCGAGGCGAAGTGCTGGCGCACGCCGTCGGGCACCAGGAAATGCGCGTCCTCGGGCCAGCCGTAGCCGCGCTTAGTCGCCTGAATCTCCTCCTCGCCCAGCGGCGACCCGTGCGCATCGGCACTGTCCTGCTTGTGGGGCGCGCCGTACGCGATGTGACTGTCCACGATGATCAGCGTCGGCCGATCCCCCGTCGCCCTGAACGTGCTGAATGCGCCGTCCAGCGCCTCGAGGTCGTTGGCATCCGTCACGTGGATGACGTTCCAACCGTAGGCATTGAAGCGGGCGGCTACACTCTCACTGAAGGCGAGATCCGTGGACCCCTCGATGGTGATCTGGTTGCTGTCGTAGATCCAGCAGAGGTTCGAGAGCTTGAGGTGTGCCGCAAGAGATGCCGCCTCAGAGGTGACACCCTCCATCATGCAGCCGTCACCAGCGAGGGCGTAGACGTCATAATCGAATATCTCGAAGTCCGGCCGGTTGAAGTGCTCGGCCATCCAGCGGCCCGCTATGGCCATCCCGACGCTGACGGCCGCTCCCTGTCCCAGGGGCCCCGTGGTGGTCTCGACGCCCGTGGTCAATCCGTACTCCGGGTGGCCCGGGGTCCGGCTGCCGAGCTGCCTGAATCGCTCAATCTGCTC
>JAZGAL010000040.1:0-2423 GCA_036475815.1 Gemmatimonadota bacterium | reverse complement strand
TCGATGGCCTGACCGGCCTCGTCACCGAGGGGCTGCACCGTGATCCTCTCTCCGGCGACCTGTTCGTGTTCGTCAACCGCACGCGCAAGAGAGCCAAGGCTTACATTCCGCACATCTCACCGGCATTATCGCCAGGGTTTCCATGTGGCTATCTCGGGGGCCGGAAGGCTCTTTCGGGAACGCCGAGCAGATCGAGGACACGTTTCTGGAGGACCGTCAGCGATGGGTGAAAGAGCTGGACGGCCTTTCCTCGACGGAGCAGGATGTGGCGCTCGGTGAGGCTGAATAGCCGGAGCACCTGTTCCGTCGTCGGCCGCTTGCACTTTCTCTCCTCGGGGTACAGCGGCAGCTCCGGGATGTTGTTCTTCTTCATGGCGCGGCGCAGCTCCCGTTCGATCAGCGCCTGGATCAGCAGGGCGAGGAAGTAGAGGGTGAACAGGGCCTCGATCCGGCCCTTGTTCTTGAGAAACACTGGGGCGATCTCGTGGACGGTCTTGGTTTGCTCGAAGCGCTTCTCGATCGTCGGCTGTCCCTTGTGGGCTTCGAGCACCTGGCCTGGAGATAGGGAGCGGTCGTTGCTCAGCAGGGGGTACATCCCGTCGCTCTTGCGATCGTAGGCAATCGCCTCCTGCTCCAGCTTCCATTCGATGTCCCAGCGCCGGCGGGTGATTCTTCGGTACGGCGTCCCGGGCCCGGGCCGACCGCTGCGCATCTGCCGGAACGTGTGGTCCTCGCGTCGCACGCGGCGGACGTGGAGATAACGGGTCACCCGGTGGCTCCCGAGGATCTGCTCGACCTTCCGATCCACCTCGGCCGCCTTGCGCAGGCGCGTCCTGGGGCCCCGGAGCCGGTGTCGGAGATCCGACAGCTCCTGCTCGGCCGCGGCGATCTGCTCGCGTCGGGTCTGCTCCTGGCGCAGGGCGAGCAGGGCGCTGAACACCCACGTCACCGGCCAGGCTTCCCGCGACGGCAGATGCGCACGACAGACAAACCAGCGGTCCCGGGGGCCTCCCTTGCGGCGGGGGTTGGGCCGGTCCCACACCTTGTCCCAATCCGGCTCGTGGGTCTGGATGCGCTTGCGGAACTCCGCGTCCTCGAGCCGGGAGCGCGGCAGCACGGTGACGAACCGCCCGCCGCGACGGTCGATGTAGTCCATGTTGTCCCGGCTGCACAGCTTCGAGTCCGCGACGTAGAGGAAATCCGCCCGGCCGGATATCGCCCGCAGCGCCTCCCAGGTCTCGATGTGCGTCGTCGAGTCGTTGGTGTTGCCGTCCGAGCAGCGAAACTGCACCGGCACGCCGCCGTCGGCGCTGGTCGTCAGCGAGAAGAGCAACTGCTTGAGGTCCGGCCGGTGGTCCTTCGAGTAGCCGTAGGTGATCCAGGCAGCGCGCTTGCCACGCACACGTTGGCCACGAGCACCGCGATACTGCCCCGTGAAGCGAATCGTGGTGGAGTCGTTGTGTAACTGCTCGAAGGTCACATCGAAACGCTTGCCGACGGCGATCACCACTTCGGTGAGCAGCGCCGCCCGGTCGGCATCGAACAACTGGTCCAGTGCCCGGCCGATCCGGTCGTCTCCGACCTGGTCGACGGCCTGAGGCTCGAGGCCGTACATCGGTGGGGCAAAGGTCCTCACCGTCTCCTGCTGGCGGTAGATCGGCTCCCGCTCGACGAGGATCGATCGCAGGAGAACCCCGAGGCCCGTGCTATAGGGCAGCCGGACTCGGCGGTCCTGGGTCGGCACGTGGCGCTCGAGGATCTCGACCAGGCCGATCCGCTTCAGGAAGTGATTGACCAGAGGAAGCGGCCCCAGCCGCTCGGTGTGGAGCGTGAACGGGCCACGGAAGGAAAGTCCTTGCGCTCGACTCATTCTGTCGCTATACTAAGCGACAGAAAGGACGGATGTCAAGCCCATGACGCGAAAAACTCCCGAGCAGCGACGCAGGGAGATCCTCGATCGGATCACCGGAATCCAACGCACAATCCGGCAGGTCGACCTCCTCTGCTCCGGGACGCTGGTCAAGCGCACGAAGATCTGCGGCAAGCCGGGCTGCCGCTGCGCTCATGACCCGGCCGCTCGCCACGGGCCGTACTACGAGTGGGGTTACATGAAGGAGGGACGGCAGGTCCACCGCATGATCCCGCCCGGGCAGGCAACGCGATTGCGGCGGGCGATTAGCAACTACCGGAAGGTCCGACGTCTTCTGCGTCGCTGGGAAGCCGAATCGGTCCGTCTCATGCAAGTCGAACAGCGACGCAAGTGAAACCAGCGCCAGAACTTACGCGATCAGCAAATCAGCCCTGAGAAGTGCGGAATGTAAGTCAAGTATGTCGAGTCGTGGCGGGTAGGAACGCTCCCAAATCGACAACCCACCACCGATGGCACCGATGAGGCCACCGACAAGGCCTATGATGGGCCCCCA
>JAZGAL010000039.1:0-4668 GCA_036475815.1 Gemmatimonadota bacterium | reverse complement strand
CTCATCATCTGCCCGACTTGCGGAGAGGTCAACGACGCCGATCACGTCTCATGTAAGAGCTGTCTGGGCGACCTGACCGGGAAGGGCAGCTCCCATTCCGGCCAGAGTCAGCTCGCGCAACTACACGCGCTCGGCCGGAAGGTCGATGCGACCAACCGCCGGCTGAGACTCCTGCTTGGTAGTATCTGGCTGATCTTCGCCCTGTTCGTCGCCTGGACCGTGGTGGCGGGCATCATGGACGTGGGCGGACCCGCCGAGCTCTTCCACTGGCCCTTCTGAATCGCCGACAACTTCCTCTGGGCGGCGAAAACACCGGGGGCTGAGAGGCTCCAAGTCCGGGGCGCTCGCTGGGAAGTGCCTGTGATTATTGGTGTTTGTTGCGTTGCGGTCTGGCTCCAGGTAAATTGAGAACGGTCCTCAACCAAGCGATTCACGCCGCAGCTCCGCGTAGCATGGAGCGGCCCCAACTGGAGCGGCTATGGGTTCATTCGCGCCGCGTAGGTCCTTGGCGCTCGCCAAGGGCTCATCCCGATAGTCTCCTGCATGCAGAAAATCGGGAAGTTCGAGATCATCGAGGAGCTGGGCCGTGGTGCCATGGGAACGGTCTACAAGGGACACGACCCAGCACTGGCCCGACATGTGGCCATCAAGGTCATGACGGCCCGCCTGGAGCTGGATCCCGAGCTGCGTACGCGCTTCTTCCGCGAGGCGCAGGCCGCCGGCAGTTTGCAGCACCCCAACATCATAACGGTCTTCGAGCTCGGCGAAGCGGATGGACACCCGTTCATCGCGATGGAGTTTGTGCCCGGCCGTGATCTCGACGACATCATCGCTGCACGTGAACCGCTGACTGTCGTCGAGAAGGTCGAGCTCATCGAGCAGGTTTGCCGTGGCCTCGCCTATGCGCACGAACGCCGCATCGTTCACAGGGACGTGAAGCCGGCCAACATCCGCGTCAGCGAGATGGGCCAGGTGAAGCTGATGGACTTCGGCGTGGCGCACCTCCTCTCCTCCGAGCTGACGCAGAGTGGCTCCCTGATAGGGACTCCCTACTACATGGCCCCTGAGATCATCAACGGACAGACCGTTGACCTGCGGGCGGACATCTTCTCCCTGGGAGCTACGTTCTATGAACTGCTCTCCTATACCCGGCCCTTCCACGGTGAGAGCCTGCAGGCCGTCTTCCAGCAGATCCTGCAGAAGGACCCGGTGCCGCTGCGCGAGCTGGGCCTCGATGTACCGCCAGTCGTAAACAGGGTCCTCGATCGATCGCTGGCCAAACTCCGCGATGATCGCTATGCGGACACCGGCGAGTTTCTGAACGATCTGATGGAGTTCTGGGAGTCGCTCCCAGCGCCGGCACAAGCGCGCGCCACGGCGAGCACGGGATTGGGCGCGGCAGCGGCGAAGGCTGCCACCGCGGCTCGAAGGCGCTGGAGAAAAGAGCGCCTGATACCGGTCGTTGCCGGGGCGGCAGCGGCTGCGGCCGGTCTCGTCATCGTGGGCGGCGCGCTCTTCATGACGCTGTTCGACCGCCCGGTAGCACCTGGCAATCCGCCGGCAGAGCGCTCGGATTTTGCTGCGGCTACCTCGGGTCAGCCGGCTGTGCCCGAGAGAGGTGTCGCTGAGGCCGCTGGGGGGCGTCCGTCGCCAAACCAGCCAGTGCCGACCACCCCACAGCCGGCCGCGCGACAACCGGTTGCAGAGCCGAGGCCGTCGGCGGCCGCTTTAGCGTCGTTTGAAGCGGCGAGTCAAGCTGCGGATGAGGTGCGGAGCTTGGCGTTGGAGGCGAGCGCGTTACAGCTCGCCGCTCCACCGTTCCAGAGGGCGGAAACCCTTCGGGAGAGAGCGGCGCAGGCGGCCGCCGAGGGCCGCTATTCCGAAGCGGTGCAGAGCCTGGCGGGGGCCACGACCGCCTACGGCTCTGCCCGGGAAACGGCGCTCTCGTGGCGAGCCAGGCTGGACTCTGCTTGGGACGCGCTCGGATCGCTGCGGGCGGCGGCTGACGAGTCCGCTCCTGAGTACGGGCAAGCCGAGCAGCTGCGACTGCGGGCGCTCGACGCGCAGTTTGCGGGAAACCCTGGTGAGGCACTGGCGCAGCTGGCGAGCGCATCGCAGGTGTACCGCTTGGCTGTGAGACCGGTGGACAACGCGGTGGAGGTGACGGAAGACGTGCCGGCGATGCCGGAACCTGCTGCGATCGCTCCGGAGCTGTCACCAGCGGAGATTGTCGAGGCCACGCTGTCCGAGCTGCGGGCGGCGATCGAGGCCGAGGACATCACGGCGCTGCGGCGAGTCTGGCCAGGCCTGTCGGCGCAACAGCTGAGCACGTTCGAGTCGTCGTTCGACCTGATGCGCGACCTGAAGGTCGGCTTCGAGGTACAGTCGACGGATGCTTCCAGCGGTCGGATCCACGTCAGCGTGCAAACGACCTATGAATTCAGGAATGAGGGCTCGCGCCGGCGCGAGACTCGGACTTTCTCACAAGTACTGGAACTCGCCGAGCGGAACGGTCGCTGGGTTATCGTAGGGAGCCGCGGCTAGCACGCCTCGCTCCCTAGATAGTGTACTCCAATCCCAGTGTCGGGATCACACCTGATCGCAGTCCACCGTCGTTGAGCGGCACCAGGACGTTGGTGATGATTATCAATCCGCCGCCCGTACGGAACTTGAAGCCGAGCGAGCCGTCCAGGATGTCGTCATTACGA
The DNA here is from genome assembly GCA_036475815.1 of Gemmatimonadota bacterium. Classification (GTDB taxonomy): domain Bacteria; phylum Gemmatimonadota; class Gemmatimonadetes; order Palauibacterales; family KS3-K002; genus JBDHGH01. The sequence goes on along the minus strand of JAZGAL010000039.1, from coordinate 1,960 downwards.
TCAGGGATATTTGTCACACGGACCGTCCGCTCGAAGGGCGCCTGGATGTGCACGTCCTCAGGGAACTTCAGCTTCTGATCACCGACTCTGAAGCCTCCCAGCAGATCGATAGCGAGCGTGGCCCAGCTCGCCAAACGCTGGTCGAACCCGGCGATGACCTCCACGACATCCTGTTCAAGATCGCTTCCCCGGTACTCGTATCCGACGTTCGCGTGTGGCGCGAAATCGGAGAACGTGCCGGAGATGATGACGAGTCCCTTGGCGTTCCACTTCCCGGTCCCCAGGAAATCCTCCTCGCGTCCCGTTGGGGCCTGCACCTCGGCCAGCACACCGAAGTCCCAGTTCTCACCCGGGATGATGAGCGCCTTGACGCGACCCACGATGTCGCCGATCCCGGTTGCGCTTCCGAACGCTTGTTTCTCTGCTGCTAGCACAGGGTCTTCCTGCGTACCGCCGAAGAAATGGACAGCGGGATCTGACGTTGGTATTACAGTAGCCACTGAAGAGCCGCGCATATCGAAGTTGATCACGGGCAGCGCCAGGCTCAGATCGAGCCAGTCGGTGAGGCCGAAGGTGCCATAGAACGCGAAGACATCGGCGTTCATGTCCAGGTTGAGATCGAGGGTTATGATGTCGTTCTCGAGCGGGGGGACGCCGAGGAGAGTGCAGTCGTTTCCGAATATTTCGTCGCAACCCTCAAAATCCGCGTTCTGGTGAAGGAACACGAGCTGTACGTCACTCAGATCGACGCCCCGCACCCTCTTGAAGGCCAGCTTCGAGTAGTTGACCCCGGCGTTCACCCGTCCACGGCCGATGGTCTGGGCGCGTTCGGCGAAGATCGGTCCGAAGCTGTTCGATGTCGGTGTCGGCACACCATCGACGAACTTGAACGTCTGACTCGCGGTAGTGGAACTCAGGGGGAAGTTCGCGACGTTGAGCGCTACCGAAGAGGTGAAGAAGTTGAGCAGCGCACCGTTGGTTTCCGACGAGGACGGTATGAAGTGGCTGCCATGAACCGCCGTCGCCTCTTGTCCTGCAGTTCCTATGAGGAAAAGCGGATCATCACCGCTGCCGAACACGAAGAGATCCTTCAGTACGTCCTGCATTGTCTGGCCCGACGCTGGGGCCAACGGCAGCAGTGACAGCACGAGGATCATACACGCCGACATTCGGGCGCGAGTGAGCATGGCCACCTCCGAGGAGTAAGGGGCTAAGCCTGGTTGGGACGCCCGGGAAACTGAGGCATCGGGAGCACTCAGTCAACGGGTGAGGCGCTGGGCCCGCGTGCGCGACCCTCTATCAGTTGTCGCCCCTGTTCCGAGCACACTAGATTGGGCCTGTCCTCGAACCCGGTTACGTTGGGAGGAGCGATGGCCCCGCAGGAAGGCTCGTTAGAGCAGAACGATCTGGTCGAAGATCGTCTCGCCGAGCAGGTTCAGCAGGCGACAGGCGGCGATATCGTCATCGGCCACCCCCTTGGCGAGGGTCGCACAGGTAGGGTCTATCTTGCGAACCAGCAGACGCTCGGACGCAAGGTGGCCGTCAAGGTACTCCTGCCCCGCCATGCCCGGGACCACAGCACCGTGGTCAGGTTCAAGCGGGAAGCCCGGGCGATGGCCGGATGTCCGCACCCCGGTATCATCAGCGTTTACAACGTGGGTGAGACCCGCGACAGTCTGCCGTTCTTCGTGATGGAGTACATCGAGGGCGAGACTCTGGAGGAACGCCTCAAACGAAAGCCGAAGTTGCCGCTCCAGGAAGTCGTGCGCATCGTGACACCCCTGGCCGACGCGCTGACGTACGCGCACGAGCGGGGATGCGTGCATAGAGACGTCAAGCCAGCCAACGTTCTCATCGAGCGGAGCACTGGCAGAGTCCTGTTGACGGATTTCGGTCTGGCGAAGTCGGTCTCAGGCGAGCGACGTGCCGCGACGCTTACCGGCACGGGCGAGATACTGGG
>JAZGAL010000038.1:0-2866 GCA_036475815.1 Gemmatimonadota bacterium | reverse complement strand
CATTCCCGGCGTCCTGCCCTTCCTGGCGAAGTACGGCGCGGAGGTACTGGTGGCCGCCTTCGAGACCGAGGCCCTCCAGGGGGAGCCCGCCGATGGTGTCGTGGTTCTGCGGTTCCCGTCCGAGCAGCACGTTCGCGACTTCGTGAACGATCCGGACTATCGCCCCCTGAAGGAACTTCGTCTTCGCATCACCACGAACGCGAACGCCGTGTTGGCGCCCGAGTTCGAGTGACCCGAGATGAGAAGGATGAGCGCCTTACGCATTATGGTGCGGACATGATCAAGAGGCTCGCGTAGGTCGTGGGTGGCTCCTGCGGACGCGGCGCGTCCTCGGAAGGCTACGCGCGATCCCCACCACGGTCATTGCTGTAACCGAAGTGCTCAGGTGATCTTGCGTTCCCTCTTTGGAGCGCGAACGCAGCTTTGGCGCCTCCAGCACGACCCTCTGAAGAGTCTCTTCATCGGGTTGCTGGTAGCACTCGAGAAGTGTCGCCACGGTCTTCCAACTGCTGTAGCGCTTCAGAGCCTTTAGGGTCAAGTCCCGATCTGTGTGCAAGAGCGGAGAGGAAGCTCCTCGACGCTTCGGTCAGGTTGCCTGGGCGACCTCCTCGACCGGGCGGAGGTTCTTCTTGAGACCGACGGTCAGCGCCGGAAACGAATCAGCTTCTCGGGCACAGCCCGTCTGGCTCGTTTGAGAGGTTGGTGACACCCTCTCGCGAGAATGCAAGGACTCACCGCCTTCCCGAGAACGCGTGGAAGGGCTAGCTTTAGTTTCGGTTTTTATTCGGCTTCCACGGGGGCCCGGGGGCCCGATGCCAGACCACACCGGAATCGAATGGACGGACGCCACCTGGAATCCGGTCACAGGGTGTACGCGCGCCCCGGTTGTGGACTCGGATACGACCCGCCGCGACCCCTTTGCTGTTCGCCTCTGGCCGGAGCGGCTGGACCAGCCGGGAAGTTGGCGCGAGCCGCGGATGATCTTCGTGAACAGCATGAGTGATCTGTTCCACGTCGACGTGCCGGTGGATTTCGTGCGACGGGTCTTTCAGGTCATGCTCGAGGCGGGCTGGCACACCTATCAGGTACTTACCAAGCGACCAGCCCGAGCCCTACGGTTTTGGGAGCAGAACCGCGATCTATTCGATGGTGAGCCGCTCCCCCGGCACATCTGGTTGGGGACGTCGGTCGAAGATCAGAGTGTCGAGTACCGCGTTCGTCATCTGCGCGACGTGCCCGCCAGGGTTCGGTTTCTGTCCTGCGAGCCGCTCATCGGACCATTAACGCTCGACCTCGCAGACATTCATTGGGTGATCGCGGGTGGAGAGAGCGGGCCGGTGCGGCGGCCCATGAAGCCCGAGTGGGTGGTCGCGATACGCAACCAGTGCCAGGCCGCCGGGATCCCCTTCTTCTTCAAGCAGTGGGGAGGACGCACGCCGAAGGCTGGTGGCAGGGAGCTCGAGGGCGAGTTGTGGGACCAGATGCCCCGCGCAGCCTCCGGCTAGCGGAGTGACGGGCGTGGCGGACCCTGGCTTTCTTCGTGGGTTGGAGGACGATGGGCTCTACACGCCCTCGGTGAAGCGCCACTCGCTGCGGAAGATCGAGGTCCACAACTACTACGTCTCGCTCTTCAGCACCGCCATGAGTAACCAGTGGCCTCAGCGCGCCTACTTGGGGCTGTACTCGGGGGCGGGCCGGGCGCGTGTGGCCGAAACCGACGAGATCGTTGAGACGACGGTGATGTCGGCGTTCCGCGTACGCGATCCCTTTGGTGCTCTACAGCAAAGATCCTCTTGGCCAGAGGTTTTTGGGAGGCCACGCGATCGGGACTCGATCCCCAGCTGGGTCTTGGGCTGCCCGCGCCCGCCGACCGGTAGCGCCTCCACGGATGCGTACTTGGCCGATCACGCTGTGACGAGAAACGAATTCTTCCTATAATGGGAGAGCAGGTCGAGTTTGCTCCTCGGCTCGATGCTCCCTTCAGCCACCCTCACCGTGCAACCTCACCAGGCTAGTTTATGGCAGGAAAGGCAGCGAGGACGCGGAGGCTCGGCCCTCACGACTGGCTCGTTGAGGCACTCGAGACGTTAGGACGGGAGGGCGTCGTCGGCGTCAACGTCGAGAACGTCGCTCGCTCCATGCGTGTGACAAAGGGCAGCTTCTACCATCATTTCGAGGACAAAGAGGAGTTTATCAACCGGCTGCTCGAGTACTGGGAGACGGAGCTGACGGACAAGATCAACGGACATCTCTCGCATCTGCACGGCAAGCCGGCCGAACAGCTCCTCGCCCTCCTCGAATTCATCGCCGAGAACGAGACCAACCGGTACGATGCGTCGATGCGCGCCTGGGCGCTGCACGACGAACGAGTCGCAACGGTCGTCAGGCGGGTTGACCAGAAGCGCCTGGCGTACGTCCGCGATCTCTTTCGGAAGATGGGTTTCCCAGCCGAGCAAGCGAGAATACGCAGCCGTATGTCGTACTACTACGTGGTCGGGGAGCACACGGCCTTGGCTGCGGAGAGAACCCTCGAGAGCCGACTGGAGGACATCAAGCTCCGCCACGAGTTGCTCACCGGATGGCGAGCCGCCTTCAACCGCGCCCCTCCACGCTCGTGATCTCGTCTCCGCAGAGCAGACTGGTCAGCCAGACCATACGCGACCGCACAGTAGATACCGCCTGCTGCCTTGCCTATGCTGGGCAATGACGCGGACCCGACTCCGCCGCTCGCGAGGTAATTGGCTTGGACGCACCGTTCTCACACCGGCTCCGGTTCCTCGGCCTGCTCCTGGTGACGTGTTCCGTGCTCGTTGGCTTTGGGGACGGCACGGCTTCGATGGGCGGAGGAGGTACGCCGCCACCGCCA
>JAZGAL010000037.1:0-2108 GCA_036475815.1 Gemmatimonadota bacterium | reverse complement strand
GCGAACGTGGTGAGGCGGTCAAGAAGCGCGAGGATGCTCATCGCATGGCGGAAGCCAATAAGGCTTTCGCCCACTACCGGTGGTAGAAGCGGGCGTGGTGGAATACGGAAATGGCAGCGGTCAGATCACTCGAGAGAATTCGCAACATCGGCATCATGGCCCACATCGATGCTGGAAAGACCACGACTACGGAGCGAATCCTTTACTACACGGGCATCAACTATAAGCTCGGCGAGGTCCATGAAGGTACCGCCACGATGGACTGGATGGAGCAGGAGCAGGAACGAGGCATCACGATCACCTCCGCCGCGACGAGCTGCTCGTGGCGTGACCATCACATCAACCTGATCGACACACCCGGCCACGTGGACTTCACGATCGAGGTCGAGCGATCGCTCCGGGTCTTGGACGGGGCGGTCGCTTTGTTTTGTGCGGTGGGCGGCGTGGAGCCCCAGTCCGAGACCGTGTGGCGCCAGGCGGACAAGTACTCGGTCCCGCGCCTGGCCTTCGTCAACAAGATGGATCGCGTCGGTGCGGATTTCTTGGCGGTGGTCGAGCAGATTCGCCAGCGCCTGGGCGCAACCCCGTTGGTTCTTCAGCTACCGGTGGGCTCCGAGGACAAGTTCGTGGGGGTTGTCGACCTGATCACCCAGAAGGCGCTGATCTGGGACGACGAGAGCCTGGGAGCCCAGTTCCACGAGGAGCCCATCCCAGCGGAGCTCGCGGTCGAAGCGGAGAAGCACCGGGAGAAACTGATCGAGCTGATGGCGGAGTACGACGAGGAGCTGCTCGAGAGGTACCTGGATGGCGAACCCATTTCCGAGGACTCCCTGCGCAAGGTGATCCGATCCTCCACGATCGAGTCGAATGTGGTTCCGGTCCTGTGCGGGGCTGCGTTCAAGAACAAGGGCGTGCAGCCGCTGCTGGATGCCGTCATCGATTATCTGCCCTCGCCGCTCGACGTACCCGGGGTGAAGGGCGTGGATCTCGAAGGGAACGAGGTGGAGCGGCACGCCGACTTCTCGGAGCCCTTTGCTGCACTCGCCTTCAAGATCATGAGCGACGCTTACGTCGGTCGCCTCACCTTTGTGCGAGTCTATTCGGGCACGCTCAAGGCAGGGTCCTACGTCTGCAACACCCGCCAGGGCCGTCGGGAACGGGTTGGGCGGCTCTTGAAAATGCACGCCAACAACCGCGAGGACATAGAAGACATTCAGGCGGGTGATATCGCCGCCCTTGTCGGACTCAAGCGGGTCTTCACCGGCGACACGCTGGCCGATGAGCGGCATCCTATCATCCTCGAGGCGATCGATTTTCCCGCGCCTGTGATCGAGATCGTGATCGAGCCCAAGACGAAGGCCGACCAGCAGAAGCTGGGCCAGGCCCTCGCCAAGCTGGCCGTTGAAGACCCCTCCTTCCGTGTCACGACCAATGACGAGACCGGCCAGACGCTGATCGGGGGGCAGGGTGAGTTGCACCTCGAGATCATCGTTGACCGCTTGCTGCGCGAGTTCAAGGTCGATGCCAACGTGGGTAAGCCGCAGGTTGCGTACAAGGAGACCATCACGCGGTCCGTCCAAGTCGAAGGCCGCTTCGTGCGCCAGACGGGCGGTCGCGGCCAGTACGGCCATGTCAAGCTCGAGATGGAGCCCAACACCCCGGGAGACGGCTTCGAGTTCAAGATCAAGGTCGTCGGCGGGCGGGTCCCCCGGGAGTACTTCAAGGCCGTTGAGCGGGGCGTAACGGAAGCGCTTCAGAGCGGCGTATTGGCTGGCTTCCCCGTGGTGGATGTGAAGATTCGGCTGGTCGACGGGTCCTCCCACGATGTGGACTCCTCGGAGCTGGCCTTCAAGGTGGCGGGCTCGATGGGCACGCGTGAGGGGCTGAGGAAGGGGGGCGCGGTCCTGCTGGAGCCGATCATGTCCGTGGAGGTGGTTGCGCCCGAGGCGTTCATGGGGGTGATCATCGACGACCTCAACAGTCGGCGCGGGAAGATCGTCGCGGTCGAGGCGCGCGGTGCGACCCAGGTCATCCGCTCGACAGCGCCCCTGGCCAATATGTTCGGATATGTGAACTCCATCCGGTCCATGACCCAGGGACGGGCGGTG
>JAZGAL010000036.1:0-7974 GCA_036475815.1 Gemmatimonadota bacterium | reverse complement strand
GCCGCTTCCGTCCCCATGAACCTGGCCAGCCGCGTCTCGAGCAACTCATGCAGGTCCATATTGCCGTTCAGAAACCTGCTCCCCGTGCAACCGCTCCCGTATCTCTTGATCGCGGCCTGGGCCGCCTCCACAATGCAGGGGTGATGAGTGAGGCCGAGGTAGTTGTTCGAGCCGATCATGATCTTCCGCTCGCCACCGATCAACGCCTCGGTGTCGGTCGAGCCCTCGATCGGCAGGAAGTAGGGGTAGTACCCAGACGCTATAACCTCACGGGCGCGCGTGAAGCTACGGCACTTGTCGAGTATATGCATTCGCCCCCCGGAGCTTGAGCCCCGTCCAGATACCCCGTAAATTGCCATGACCCTGTCGGGCAGACTACGCCCGATTCTACCCGCTCAGGGCCCGGTCGGCAAGGCGAGCTCGACACGGCCGGGTTCGCGCCGTATCTCAAGCCGAACGCTCTCGGGCCGAGGGGATCAGATGAGAACTAGAGGCAAGATCGGGTTCACGTTCATCGAGATCATGACGGTCCTTGCGTTGATCGCCGTCTTGGTGGCCATAGCCTGGGGTCGCTTCAACAGGTCCTACGAGAAGGCCCTCGAGGCAACGATGATCTCCGACCTCCGCAATCTCATGACCGCTCAGGAGCTTTACTACAGGCCGGCCCAGACCTACGCTCCGGACATCTCCCTCGTAAACATCGCGCCCAGCCCCAGGAGCTCCATCCATATCACTGAATCCTCTCCCATGGGGTGGGCGGCCTGGAACGAGATCGAGAGGGCGCTAAAGAGGTGTGAGCTTTACATCGGCAACGCCACTCCGGCGATCGGCATCGCCACCGAGTCGGCGAGAATCTTCTGCGCGGTACCCTGACCGTTTTGCCAAGAGCAGATACAATGGCCCCATATGACGTCGTCGTCATCGGCGCCGGCGCCGCAGGATTGGTAACGGCTTCCGGTGCCGCACTCCTCGGCGCCCGCGTCGCCCTGATCGAGCAAGACCGCTTCGGCGGCGAGTGCTTATGGACGGGCTGCGTTCCCAGCAAAGCCCTGATCCGCACGGCCCAGATCCTGAGCGATGCCCGCCACGGAGAGCTCGCGGGCCTATCGGCCACGGAGATCGCCTTCGACTTCCGACAGGTGATGCAGAGCATGCGCGATGTCATCGCGCGCATCCAGCCTCACGATGACCCGGCGACCATCCAGGAGAAGGGCGTCGTCACGATCAGCGGAACCGCCGAGATCCTCGGTCCCGGCCGCATCGCCGTGGATGGCGAGGAGCTGTCCACGAAACGCATCGTCATCGCCACCGGCTCGCGGCCGGTCATCCCACCGGTCGCCAACCTCCAGGAGGTCGGCTGCCTGACGCACGAGTCGGCCCTGGAACTCGACTACCTGCCTGCACGGCTCATCGTCCTTGGCGCCGGACCCATCGGACTCGAGTTCGCCCAGATCTTCAACCGCCTGGGCAGCGACGTGACGGTGGTTGAACTGCTCGACACCATCCTCCCCCGCGAGGATGCAGAGATGTCCGACCAGTTGCGCCGGATTCTGGAAGCGGACGGGGTACGCTTCCGCCTCGGCCATAAGGCGATCGCCGTCGCGCGAGTCGATGGCGGCAGGGAGATCACACTGCAAGGGCCGGACGGATCCGACAGCTGTATCACTGCCGACGAGATCCTCGTCGCCACCGGAATGCGACCCTTCACGCAGGGCCTGGGGCTCGAGAAGGTAGGAGTCGAGCTCGACGAACGAGGCGCCGTTCGCGTCGATTCCCGGCTGAAAACTACGGCGTCCGGTATCTGGGCCGCCGGCGATGTGACGGCGAAGCTCCTCTTCACCCACGTCGCCGATTACCAGGCGCGCCTGATCGTGCGCAACATGTTCTTCCCGTTCCGCGCGCGCGCCGACTACTCCGCCATCCCCTGGGCAATCTACACCGATCCCACACTCGCCCACGTGGGACTCACCGAAGAAGAGGCGCGTGACCGTCGCGGCGATCGGATCGGCGTTTACCGGTTCCCCTTCGACGACCTCGACCGCGCTATCACCGACCGGGCGGCCCACGGCCTCGTCAAACTGATAACCGATCCCCGCGGCCGCATTCTCGGTGGCCACATCTTGGGCAGCCACGCTGACGCCGTCATCCACGAGGTCGCGCTCGCCATGCGCGCCGGCGTGAAGATCGGCCAATTGTCACAGATGGTTCACGCCTACCCAACCTGGCCGGAAGGTGTGCGTAGAGCTGCGGACAGCTACTACGCCCAGAAGTTCGCCGATAGCTGGGTCGGTCCGGTCCTGCGCTGGTGGGCCAGGCGCTAGCCCCTCAGAAGCCGAGTATCGCCCGATACTCCGGGTTGACCCGGTCCGGCGACCAGAACGGCTCCCAGACCAACTCGACGTTCACTTCCTCGACTCCTTCGAGATCCTGAAGAGCCATCTTGGAACCGCCGAGTAGCTGCGGTCCCACGGGACAGCCGGGACTGGTCAGTGTCATCTTGACGTTGATCGTGCTCCCATCGACCTCGATATCGTACACGAGGCCAAGATCGACGATATTCAGACCGATCTCGGGATCCTCTATCTGCTTCAGCGCCTCTCTGGCCTGCTCTTCCGTGACCATATTAGTTATTCCATCTCAGGTTGAGGCCTACATCTTCACCGCGCACGCACACAACCTAACGAACTGCCGGTTCTTCATCAATCTTGGCTCGGGCCGCCTTGTGGCATCACGGGTTGGTTTGCATGTTGCGTGTGTGTGCCGGTAACGCGGCTGTCCCGGAGCTCAGCGGAGGGGAAGTGTTGATCGAAAGGCTGTCTACCGGCAGGGTGGTGTCGAGCGTTATCGCGCTCCTGGCCGCGTGCGGGCTCGTCGCCTGCGCCAAGAAGGTGCCGGAGCCTCCGCCGCCAGCGCCCGAACCCGACCGACCGCAGGCGGTCGGCTGCCCAGTCGAGGAACCCCTGCCGGAACTCGGCCCACCGCTTCCGCTGACCCCAAGATTGCGCTGGACCCCGCCGGCACCCGGAGAAGGGACGCTTGTCGTCCTCGTGCTCGAGCCGGAGCCCGGAAGCCTGCCGATCTTTGAGGTGCGCGCCAGCCTCGGTGACCGAAACCTCCCGCTGGCTTACCTGTGGGGCGGCGCCTATCTGGGGCTGATCGCGGCGCCGCTGCGAAGCGATGAGATCCCTGTAAAGATCATCGTCACTCTCGTCGACGGTACTCGACTTACCCAGAGGCTGTCGCTCCAGATTGCGGAGCGCGACTTCCCAGCCACCCGGTTGAGGGTCGCAGGCCGGTTCACGGCCCCCGACGAAGCCACCCTGAAGAGGATTCAGGAAGAAAGGGAATTCGTACGTGCGGTGCTGCGGTCTGTCAGCGACACGCCGCTCTGGGAAGGCGCCTTCGTCCTCCCGCTCGCAGGCGTTACGACCAGTCCGTACGGCCAGCGGCGCCTGTTCAACCGCGAGCTGAGAAGTCAACATACCGGCCTCGACATCGGAGGCGATACCGGCGATCCGGTGCGCACCGCCAATAGCGGACGCGTCGTGATCTCCCGCGACCTCTTCTTCAACGGCCAAGCCGTCTTCATCGACCATGGGCTCGGCTTCTACACGGGCTACTTCCACCTCTCGAAGAGAGAGGTGAGCGAAGGCCAGTGGGTGGAGAAAGGTGAGGTGATCGGCCTTGTGGGTGCTACGGGAAGGGTCACCGGCCCACACCTGCACTGGGGACTCTACCTTCAGGGCTATCCGCTGGATCCGCTGTCGCTGCTCGACCCCGACTTCGCCCTCGTCAGCGAGCGGTTGGCGACTCCAATCCGCCGCTAACTCTCTACTGCCGCTCGAGAACCGCCTCGACAATTGCCGGGTCGTCGACACCGTCGGCATCGAAATCGAACTCGCCTTCGCCTTCCAGGCTGAGCGTATCACCCGCCAACTCGAAGTTGAAGACTTGCGGCCCATCTGGTCCCAAGCCGCCGATCAGTATCAGCCGGCCCTCGTCGATCAGCACCGTTCCGGTCGCGAGCAGCGGCAGCTCATCGGGCTCCGCGATGCCGACGGAGTAGCTGGCATCATCGGATATCATGACAGTCAGGCTCCCCCCGTCGGCGATGACGTCCACCGTGTCGGCCCTGACTGGCAGGCTGATGAAGCGGAACACGCTGGCTTCCCAGGTACCCTCGAGGTCGGCGACCGTCGTACCGGTTGCCCGCTTCCACACGATCTGTAGGTTCGCCGGCTCCTCATTCCCGTTGTTGATGAAGTCGAACTCGGCGTCCCCGGTGGCCATCGTCAGTGTGTTGTCCGACAGGCCTGCCTGAAAGACCATCCGGTTGCCGGCACCGCCGGACTCGCTCACGACGATCGTGCCGTCCTCAACGCTCAGCTCACCTTTCACAACATCGATAGCTCGACCCGGAACCAGTGACACCAGGCTGTAGCTGCCGTCGCCGGCCACCGTCAGGGTTGCGTCCCCTCCCAGAGCGACGATGTCCACCGACACCGCCGTATTCGACTTGCTGGTAAACTTGAACTCGGAAGCTTCCCATGTGCCCGCTATGTCAGGCAAAGTGAAGTCAGCGTTCAGGCCCGTGCCGCCGTCACCGCCGCAACCGGCTGCCAGCACAACGGCCGAGAAACCTGCCAGACATGCACGATGGAACTTCATCGTTCCCCCTACTGCCTCTCCCAGACGAGCGTCAGAATTGCCGGCTCCTCCACATCATCACCGCTGAAGTCGAACTCCACCTCGTTGGTAACGAGCGTCAGCGTGTCACCATCGAGTCCCATCGCAAACGCCGTTGTCACCCCAGGTACATCGCTGTCGGCCACCAGCAGAAAGCCGCTTTCTATCAGCATGAATCCCGTGGAGACGTCAGGCTCCCCGCCCGCAGGCGTGACGGTGAGCGTGTAGGCACCGTTGGCCGACAACACCAGCGTCGCGCTACCTCCATCCGCTATCAGGTCCGCCCTCTGGGGAGGCTCTGCCTGGCTCGTGAATGCGAATACCGAAGCCTCCCAAGTACCGGCCAGCACCTCCAGAGTGATTCCAGAACCGGTGCTCTGGCTGTCCTCGCAGCCGATCACCGACGCCAGCGCCAGCAACCCCATGGAAAGAGCGGCTAACGGCCGGGCTCTCTTCCTACCCAAGTCCCCTCCCCTCTGCGACGGCCGTTCCTATCTTACTCCTCTATCTCCTCAAGCTACACACGTCTCTTTCGCTGCAAAGGCCCCGTCCGGCCTGCCTATTGCCCACCCTCAATGATCTCCAATAGGAACTCCGAAACTCGCGGGTCGTCGGACTGGGACAGCCAGAAGATCACTTTCTTACGCAGCTCGATATCCGTCTCGCTGCGAGCGATTCCTATTAGCTTGTCCACTGCTTCATCATCGCCCTGTTGCGCCAGAGAGAAGATGATCTGCTCCTTCAGCTCGCGATTCGGCATCCGGTCGTATAGGGCAGCCATCTCTACGGCAGAGACGCCCGACTGACCCGCCCAGAACATCGCCTTCTTGCGAATCTCCATCGGCTCGTTGGTATCGCCGGCGATCCCGAGCAGCCACTCTGCGTTCTCCTTGCCCTTCGACTGCGCAAGCGAGAAGATGATCTTCTCTTTGACCTCCAGCTCGGTCGTGCTGCCGTAGATCTCACGCAGGAATTCTGCGTTCACGCTCCGGCCTTGCTGGCCGAGCCAGAATATCGCGTTGGCTCTCAGGTCAGCCGGTGCATCCTTACGCATCGCATAATCCCGCAGGATCTGGCTCGCCCGTTCGTTGTTGACTTGCGCCAGCGCGAAGATCGCTTTCTCCTGCAGCTCCGCATCGTCCGATTGGATGACGATCTCCTCCAACGCGTCCACCGTGCGCTCCCCAGGTACCTGCGAGAGCCAGAAGACCGCCTGCATGCGAACCTCCCGGTCGGGATCACTCCGCACGACATCGAGCAGGATATCGACGTTCTCCTCATCCAGGTGCTGCGCCAGCAGGAACACGGCCTTGCGCCGCATCTCCACCGTGCACGCGTTGTGCTCGCCCCGCTGCTGCAGAACCTTCTTGAGTATCGGAATCGCTTGCTCTGAGTTCATCTGCAAGAGCGCGCTGAGCGCCGCCATTCGCATCTCGTCGTCCTCGCTCTCGCAGGCCTGTGCCTCGCCACCGGCCCCAGAGATCCCCCTCGCCGTACGCGCAACGTTCTCCGCCGCCTCAGCGTCGCCGCGCCGCGCTAATTCGCCCTGGATGCGCGCCATCAGCGCCGCCGCATCCCTCCTCGCAACCTCCGCGTCCGCGTGGTCTCCCTGCAGCTGCCGCAACGCGTCCTCTGCCTCACGCAGGTCGCGCTCTCTCCCGTTCCGGTAGAGGGCGAACGCCTGGTAGTAGAGCGACTGAGCCGCATATCTGGAGCGCGGGTAGCGCTCGTAGACCTCCGCGAACATCTCTGCCGCACTCCGGTAGCTGTCGCGATTAAGCGCCTCACGGGCCGCCCGGTAAAGCGAATCCGCCGGGTCCTGGGGATACAGGCTCTCGGCGTCCAGCGCCGCCGAGTAACTACCGGCCGCCTCCCGATACACCGTCCGCAGACCCAATTCCTGAGCCGACAGCCCAAGCGCCGAACACGCAACGAACAGGCTTGCCATCACGGCCGCCGAAATCATCCGATCTATCCTACGCATCAGAGCACTCCTTCCACGCCTGCCGCCGGCCCGGCGGGTATCGCCGTGCGCAACTTCGATAGCAGGCCTCTCCGTTCAATCCCTTCGGTCACCAAATCCAGCTCCGTATCACCCCGCTCGTACGCCAGCTGCACGATCTGCACGAGCACCACTTCGAGTTCCTGCAGCAGCTCCCTGAACAACGGGTCAGCCGCCGCCGGTGAATCCAGAAGCAGCCAGGTGCTCGACAATAGCTGACCAGCTCCCAACCAAAGCTCCGCGTCCGACTCGCCCGCCCGCGCGTTCGTGCGGAACGACGTCAGGAACGTCTCCGCCCGGCTCAGGTGCTGCGTCGCCGCCAGTCGGTACGCCAGCGTTGCGCGAGCCGGAGCTTCAATGCTGCCACCTCGCTTCGGCTGGACCGCCAGCGGCTCAATCTCCGGCCTTCCCTCGTAGCTGATGCGCCCAATCCCAATCCCGATCGCCAGTGCCGCGGCGAGCCCAACGCCCCAGCGCGTCCACGGCGAGTACGAGTAAAGGATCCGCAGCTTCTGGCGCCGCCCAGTCCGCTCCCGGCGAATCGCCTCGATCCGCGCCCACATGAGATCCCGCGGCGCTCCCGGCGGCGGATTGTAATCCTGAGCCACCTCTCTCAAGACGTCATCAAACCGATCGTTCATCACGACGCCCCCTCCTCGACAAAGTCCACCAGAGCTTCCCGCAACTTGGCCCGGGCACGCGACAGCTGCGCCTTTGATGTGCCAGTCCGCACGCCCAGCGCAGCCGCGATCTCCTCGTGTTTGTAACCCTCTATGTCGTGCATCACGAACACCGTCTTGTATCCATGGGGCAACTCATCGATCGCGGCTGCCAAACGCTCCTTCAGGTCCGGGTCAGCACCGCCCGGTTCACGGCTCACCCCCGCCGTTTCCTCGAGATCGACGTGCCGGGTGCGCAACCGCTTCACCTTCCTCATCCCGTTGTAAATTACCGACAGCGCGATCGAGTGGAGCCAGGTCGACAGCGCCGCCTTACGCCGGAACTGCTTGAGTTTATCGAACGCCTTGATAAACGTCTCCTGGGTGAACTCCTGGGCGAGGTCGTCGTCGCCGGTCATCCGATAGGCCAGCCGGTAGATCCGATCCACGTGCGCCTCGTACATCCGGCGCTCAGCTACCGGATCTCCCTCCAGGACCCGCCCAATCAGTTGGCGTTCTTCCACTTATCTCCTGTCCCGGCGTACCCGGTTTGCCTACCTCCGACCGTATGACACGGTCATCGCTCAAAGGGTTGCGCGGGCTTGGTGACTGGCAGCAAAGAAGAGA
>JAZGAL010000035.1:0-2442 GCA_036475815.1 Gemmatimonadota bacterium | reverse complement strand
TCGCCTCTTGAATCACGTCGGCGTACTCCAGGATGCGATCTCGCTCCGGCAGCGCGGCGTACACGCCGTGGAGACAGCAATGCCCGCCGCATTCCTCGGCCACGTTCAGCGGACCGCCTCCCTCGATTCGCGCCGTCGCCAGTCGACACTCGACCTTCCACTCGCCGATTTCGATCGTGTCTTCCGTTTGCTTTAGGCGCGTTGCCATCCGCATCTCCCTTTCCACTTTCACCCGGAGTTCTTCCGCACGCTTCACCGCAGCCGACCGGTCGTCCCCCTGTAGCCCTTAACTGCACTTTGCCGGGCTCTATGATATCGTGCGGTTCAAATTCTTGAAAGAGGGTCGCCGCTATATTTCCTGGCCCGCTTGACACTAGATTACCATTCGGAACAGCATCACGTCAGCTCGCGTTCAGCAGCAGACGCGAGCGAACGGAGCCTCTCAACACTCCTGGGAGAAGAAAATGCGAGTCGCCCTGCACATCACCGCCATCATCCTGATCGCGGAAAGCGGCGCCGTCGGTTGCCGCAGCGAGCCGCCCGGCCCGGCGGACCAGCTCATCGACAACTGGATCGAGGCGGCCGGCGGTTCCGATGCCTGGAACGAGCTGGAAAACCTCCGCTACACGGTTACCACTGTTTGGTTCGACTCCGCCGGCAGCGAGGTGCGCCGCCGCCCCCGCTTCGTGTGGGGCAAGAAGAACCCGCAAAGGGCCCGGATAGAGCGGGATGAAGCCGAAGGCCAGTACGTTCAGGCTCACGACGGGTTGGGCACCGCATGGGCGACGCTGAACGGCGAGCTGCTCGCCGACACCTTCAAGGCCGTGCGCGAGGTGCTCTACGTGAGCGGCGATGTCATGTACTGGATCGGGCTCCCCTACAAGCTCAGGGATTCGGGTGTTAATCTCCGCTACATTCCACCCGACTCGACGGGCTACGCCGGCGTCGCGGTGACCTTCGGCGAAGGGATCGGGCAACACTCCGGTGATCGCTACTTCTACTATTTCAGCGACGACTCACCCTTCCCCGTCGAGGTCCACTACATCGAGCAGCGAAGTACGAACGTCAACAGGACGAAGTGGAGCGACTTCAGCCAGGCGGGCCCCATCACCTACGTAGGCACCCGGACCTACTACAACGACCTGGAGATAACTAGGAAGCAGCTCATCATCACCGACGTCGTGATCAACCCCGGCATCGATGATTCTGTATTCCAGCGGCCGCAGCGCTAGCCGGATTGAAGATTCGGGTGGACCACAACCGTCAGGTCACGAAGATGCGGCGGGGGACTCGACGCTCGATTTCCACAGTCCCAGCAGGTAGGGATCGTATTCTTCGGGGTGACGCCGATAATCCTCGGCCCAGGACTCGAAGTCGGGGAGCGCCAGATCGCCGAGCAGCTGCTCGACCAGCAGCTTGGCAAGATCCTGAAACTTCAGGGCGCCCTGCGTGACACCCTGTTTTCGCTCTACCGCCCTGGCAAGCTCGAAGACACGCTCCTCCTCGAGCTCCATGAACACGTCACAGAGCCGGGCAGAGCAGTAGTCCAGGTACTTCGCCCGCAGGACCTCCTCGGGCTCAGCACCCGCGTCTTGGGGCTTCCGCGGCCCGCCCTTTCCCGATCGCCGCGCCATACTCCCCTCCCCTCGCCAAGGACGGCCACGTCGCGCGATAGCAACAGGCCACTTGGCCTCATGCTAGCGCCCCTGCCACAAGCGGTCAAGGATCGCCGCTTGCGAGGGCGCTTTGCGTTACTGCGTGTTGTTGGACCCGGGGGAGGGCCGGCCGTCTACGTCAGCTCGAAAGACGTCTCGAAAGTCGACTCCATAGGTGACGCAAACGACCGATGCAGGGCTGTCACTCCCTGCAGACGAGCAAACACAGCTCGCCGGACGAGACCATACGCCAGGACCTTCTCAATGAACTCAGGGTCGGTTTGCTGCAATCGCTCCACTTCGTCCGCCAGTTCGAGAGGCAGGTTAACAACCAAGTTCACTGAACGGGACTCTGGCATTCGGTTCGATCCTTCTGGTTCGGGCACACCTGACCCTGCCACATTGGCGATAGAAATTACAAATTATCGGAATGCGCCACCCTATAGAGGACTCCCGCAAAAGATCCTTGAGGGCAGCATCGCTTATTCGAAGCGCGCCCATTATACATGAGCAAGATGATGGGCGCAAGGCCAACGGCTTTCGAACGGCCGTTCAGTGACGTGCCTGTAAGTGGTTATAGTTAAAGGCGATACGGAGATGGGCAAAAGAACGACACGCTGCGGATTTTGCACAAACTTCTGATACGAAGATTCATCCTTTTAGTGGCGCAACTTCTTACTTCATGCAACATGCACGCTCTGAATTTGCAATACAGCACTCGAGCGACGGTCCAATTCCGAGGGAATTGCACGACGCATGAAAGTCGTTCACAACAACTCCAGGACCT
>JAZGAL010000034.1:0-14426 GCA_036475815.1 Gemmatimonadota bacterium | reverse complement strand
AAGAGAGCGGGCTTCCGTCTGTTCCCCTGCACCATTCACCCGCTCGCACAGGAGCGCAAGTCCGCCACCCCGAGGGCTGGTTGTGACGTTTTGCTTGGTCAAACGGTCATCTGGTTGAAGCCCCACTTCACGAACGTAGGAGGAGATCGATATGTGCCACCTGAAATCTTTGTGCACTCTGGTCCTTGCTGCGGTGGTTCTGGCGATCACGCCCCCGGATCTCTTCGGGCAGAATGGCCAGCAGCGCATGAACCGCGTCATGGAGCGGGCGAATCAGTTCAATCAGGAGATGGCCCGCCAGATGCAGCAGTCGCAGGGTCAGTATCTGGAGCAGCATCGCGAGATGCGGCGTGTGGGCGAGTCGATGGAGCGGATGGCGCAGGACATGAATCGGCTCATGGAACATTCGCGCAGCATGATCCAGGACCAGAAATTCTTGCGGGATCGCGAGATGCAGCGCGACATGGAACGCCTGCACGAGCACATGAACGGCATGGCCGATCAGATGGAGAATACGCTCCGGGTTATGGAGCGGTTGCAGCAGCGGCTGCATCAGCCGGGCGGCGAGGGATGATGTCTCGACGCTTCGCCACGGTGGCCGGGGTCGTTTTCACGACCCTGGCCGCCTCGCTGCCGGCGGCTGGCCAGGAGGTCAGCTACTCCGGATCGCTGCAATACGCGACGGGTCGCTACCTGTACACCGAGCGTGCCAGCAGCCTCTTCTTCTTCAACGGCATCTCGGCCATAGCCGGACCGCTTCGCCTCTCCGCCAGCGTACCCGTCATCATGCAGAGCACCGCGTTCCTGTCGTACACGGGAGGTGGCTTAGTCCCATCCGGCACCGACACCGGGATGGGTGATCGGGTGGCGACCGTGGCGGATACAGCCACGTACAGGCAGTTCGGCCTTGGCGATCCACTGGCCCACGCCGACCTCCGGTTGCTGGGTGAAGGGAGCGTGATGCCTGCCGTACGCATCACAGCCGACGTGAAGGTTCCCATCGCCGACGTCGAGCGAGGCTTCGGGACCGGTGAATGGGATTACGCGGGAGGCCTCTCCCTCTCGAAGTCTCTCGGCTTGACGCTCGTCTTCCTGGATGTCTCCTATTGGGTTCTCGGCGACTTCCCGGATCAGGAACTGAAAGACCCGATCACCTACAGCCTGGCCGTTGGGCACCCGATCGCCCGTGCCAGGCTCGGACTCTTCGCGTCTCTCTTCGGCAACACGGAGATACTCGACGGTGTCGAGCCGCCGATGCAACTCTCACTCGGGCTCAACTACCTGGTCGCTCCCGGCACGAGCATCAGCGGCAGCGCCGCGTTCGGGCTGACCGAGTCCTCCCCCGACCTCTCTCTGTCGTTCGGCTGGCTCCTCTCCTTCCGCTAGTCGTCGCATTCCCTCCTCCCACCCCACTCCCACTCCTACTCCCACTCGCACTCCCACTCGTACTCGCACTCGTACTCCTACTCGATGTAGACTCCGACTACCAGCACGATTACGATGAGGAACGACGGCGACCTGAGAATCACCACAGTACCAGGAGGAGTTGAAATGACAGCCAAGATCTTCCCGAGGAACGAGCACACCGTCGACCGCGTTGTCCGCGTTGCCCTGGGCCTGGGCCTTCTCGCGCTGGCTTTCACAGGTCCGAAGACACCCTGGGGCTTCATCGGCATCATCCCCCTCGCGACGGGGCTGCTGGGCTCGTGCCCGGTGTACACGCTGTTCGGTATCCGGACCTGCCGTAGCTAAGCTCGTTGGCAGCGTCCGACCGCGAACTGCTCAGCCATCGGACTGCGGCGCTATCGGTATCGGCTCCACCTGCCTACAATTCCGCCCAATTGTGTAGCCGGCACCTCAGCTCGGAAACCCGGGGAGGCATCTTGAAGCGGATTCTATTCGCAGGAGGAGCGAGCCTGATCCTAGCGCTGGGCGCCTGCGAGTTCGGTTCCAGTAGCGGACGCATCGTCATCGCAGAGGGCAACGACATAGGCGTTCTGCTGCCGGTCCTGGAGACGAGCGTACTGGACGGCGAGATCAACTCGCAGCTCTACCTCAGCCTGAACTCAGCGCGCTGGGAGAACGGCGCGCTCGAGTACGTGGTCGACGATCTCTCTCTGGCCGAAGGCTGGGAGTTCAGTGCTGACTCGACCGTTCTCACCTATACGCTGCGGGAGAATGCCGTCTGGTCCGACGGTCATCCGATCGACGCGGCGGACGTGGTCTTCACCTTCCAGCTCATCCGCGCGCCCGAGATCGGCTCGCCCTACATCGACTCCTGGCAGCATCTCGATTCGGTGGTGGCCGTGAACGAGCGTCAGGTCGCGTTCCATTTCCAGCGCCGCTACCCGGGCATGCTGTTCGATACCGGCATCGGTGTCATCCCCGAGCACGTCTTCGAGGGCGCCGCCGCCGACAACGCCACTCTGGCCAGCCACCCGGCGCTGGTCGAGCCCGGTGAGAACCTGGTAGTCAGCGGGCCGTACCAGGTGGCGGAATGGCTTCCCGGTGAACGGCTGGTATTAGAGGCCAACCCGCGCGCGTTCACCGCGCGGCCGAAGACCGATACGATCGTCTTCAGGATCCTGCCGGAGGCGTTGACGCGACTGATCGAGCTCGAGAAAGGCTGGGTCGACGTGACGGGCCCGTTGGCGATGGACGAGGTGGAGAGGCTTGAAGCCGATCCGCAGCTCCGTATCGAGACGATTGCCGACCGCTTCTATGACTATATCGCCTGGAACGGCGTGGAGTATGCCCCTTTCAGTGACCGGGATGTTCGGCTTGCGCTATCGCTGGCCATAGACAGGCAGGCGATCCTGGATGGCCTGGGTATCGATCGCTATGCCAGGCCCGCCGCCGGGCCGTACCCGCCGATCTTCCATAAGGTCGCCGATCCATCGCTGAGACCGGATCCGTACCTGCCGGACAGCGCCCGCGCCATCCTGGCCGCGAAGGGATGGAGCGATAGCGACGGCGACGAGGTTCTGGATCGTGGCGGCCGACCGTTCCGCTTCACGCTGCTCACCCAGGCGGGGAACCAGCGCCGCTCCTCGGCGGCCGAGATCATCCAGGCGGGTTACGCGGCGATCGGCATCGACATGCAGATCCGGCTCCTCGACTTCAACACGCTATTGGGCCTGATGTTCGAGGAGCGCGACTTCCAGGCCGTCTTGATGGGCTGGCAGGTGGCGCTGCAGCCCGATTACCTGGGCGGCTTCTTCTGGCCGCCGGATCACCCGTTCAACATCACCGGTTACGCGAGCGCGGAACTCGATGACATCATCCCGGTCGCGATGTCGGCCGCCACCTCGGACGAGGCGGCCCCGTATTGGCGCGCCGCCGCGCGGGTGATCGTAGCCGACCGGCCCTATGCCTTCCTCTGGTTCTTCGACGATGCGGTGGCGGTCAACGAGCGGGTGCGCGATGCGCGAATCGATACCTACGGCCTCTACCAGAACCTCTATCAGTGGAGGGTGAAGGAGTAACGCGCGGAGCCGGGAAGACAACGAAAAGGGGCGGCCTTCGGGTCGCCCCTTTTCGTTGTAGAGGTCCTTGACGCCCCTACCTGCCCGATTGGACTTGGGGATCGTCAGCTGTCTCCACCGTCGTCATGCTCGTCGAAGTCGTCTTCGTGAGGGACGCCGTCGTGATCATCGTCCCGGAAGCCATCGATGGAAGCCTTGATCGTGTCTTTCACCAGGTTCTCGTTGGGCTCGCCCTTGTTCGCCGTACGTGGATCGAGCAGCGTGCCGCTCAGGGTCCGGAACCAGATGTCAAGGTCTATCGTCAGCGTGACGCCGACCGGATCAGCCCCAACCTCTAGAGGACTGGTCAGCTCGATCTCCTGCTCCGCGTTGAGATCGGAGGTGAACAGGAAACTTTGCCCGTTGTAAGTCCCGGTCACGCGAATGCTGACGTCGGCGAAGTTCGGGTTCGCGTCGATGAAAGCGAAATCGGCCAGGTCGTCATCTTCCGGCTTGTGTATGTCGAACTCGATCTCATCGTAAGAACCGGGTTCCACCGAAGCCACTATCTCTGTGCTCACACTTCCGTCGAGTGGCAATGGGAGGATGAACGGTCCGACCTCGAACTTCTCACAGCCGTCATCATCCAGCTCCGAATCACAGCCGTTCGTCTCCACACGCTCGAACTCGAGCTCGCGAATCACCATTTCCGCACTCGTGATCTCCAGCGTGTTGCCCAGCCCGTCCGTCAGCATCAGGCCCGCGGCGAACAGCGATGGCGCCGGATTGGCCGAGCCGCCCGCCAGCCTGATCGACAGGCTGACCGTCTGCGCACCCGCCCCCGGGCCGGTGGGACCGTCGTCACAACCCGCCACCAGCGCTAGGACCGCGGCCCCCAGCAGCAGGCGGCGCGCCCGCCACATCACCCCGGTCACCTTTTTCAACATCGTCGTCGACATCTCTTCCTCCTGTCCTGTGTTTTCACGTTGCTTCCTCGCGTCAACCGGCGGCTCAATGGGCAACACCGGTGCCGCGCGGGGCCAGGCCACCTATCTTCTTAGTCTGAAACATGATACGCGTCTGCACCCCCGATCGGCGGTCGCGGCACATGCGTATTGATTTGCTACACTTCGCAACAGTTGTATCGTAACGATACGAATTGGCCTGAACATGAGGCCCTTCCGGCGGAGTCTGGGGCCGTTCACCCGGTGAACCCCGGGACGGGAAGGGCTCAGACCGGCGTACCTCGTGTGTATCGCGGCGGGTCAGTTGATATCGGGAGTCTGGTTGTGTATCGTTTCGGGTCAGATTCACGATGAGCCGAGGCCATGAAGAACAGACTACTTGTATTCAGCGAATCGGACTCCTTCCGCGACTACTACCGGGAGCTGGCGGTCGCGACGGGGCTCGAGTTCGAGTTCGGGCGGGATCTAAGTGACGCCGCGCGGTGTGCCCTGGTGATCATCTCCTATCCTGGGAGCGAGGAGCGTGCGGCGGACCGGGTGCGTGACGCCCTGGCCGTAGCCGTACGGCCGCCGGTGGTTGTGGGAGCTCAAGCCGACCACCGGCTGGCGGTGGAGGTGGTTCGTGCCGGCGCCGACGACTACTTCGTGCTACCGGCGGAGGCGGAAGGGCTGGGCGACTATGTCAGGTCCCGGGCGGAAGCGGCTCGAGGTGAGGAGGCGCGGGCGGAGCTGGCGGAGTCGGAGCGGCAAGTCTTCGATTTCTCGCGGATAGTCGGGGAGAGCCGGGCGATGAAGCAGGCGTTGGCCCGGGCATCGCGCATAATACCGCGGGGTGGGGCGACGATATTGCTGACCGGCGAGACCGGCACGGGAAAGGAGCTGCTGGCCCAGGCGATCCACTATAACGGTCCTCGGAGCCAGGGGCCGTTTGTGGAGCTCAACTGCTCCGCCATCCCGCTGAATCTGCTGGAGTCTGAGCTTTTCGGCCATGAGCGGGGCGCTTTCACCGATGCGCGGCACGCCAAGCCGGGCTTGATGGAAGTCGCGGACGGGGGGACGTTCTTCCTGGACGAGATCGGGGAATTGCCTTTCGAGCTGCAGGGCAAGCTGCTGAAGGTGATCGAGGACAAGAGGGTGCGCCGCGTGGGTGGGACCCGTAGCCAGGAGGTCGATGTCCGCATCATCGCGGCCACCAACCGAGACCTTACCGCCGAGGTCCGTGAAGGTACGTTTCGCGAGGACCTCTACTATCGCCTGTCGGTGATCCCTCTCCATCTGCCGCCGCTGCGGGAGCGCGGTGACGACATCCTGCTGCTCGCCAACCACTTCATGAGCGCTCTGGCCACGGAGTACGAGCTCCCGCGTCCCGATCTCTCGCGGGCGGTCCGGGATCGCTTGCTGACCCATCCCTGGCCCGGCAACGTCCGCGAGTTACGCAACGCCATCGAGCGTGCTCTGCTGCTCAGCGAGGGCGAGAGCCTGTGCCCGGAGGATCTGTTCATCGAGTCGGCACCGGCGCCGGTGGCGAGGGGCGGTGAAGATGTGCTCCCCTTCCCGGCTCCCATGGAGGCGATTGAGCTGGCCGCTGTACGGGCGATGCTGAAGCGTACGGAGGGCAATAAGAGCGCTGCGGCGCGGCGCCTCGGCATATCGCGATCGCGGCTTCACCGTGCTCTGCAGCGGATAACGGAGATCGATGCGCGTGACGGCGAGCCGGCTGAGGCGTAGTGACTGTAGCGAAACGATACAACTGAGTGGAAACGGGACAGCGTCGATAGCCGTAAGTCGCTGCAGTGGGCGGGGTTGGGTTCGGAATAACGCTTGCAACATCCCGGTACAGGGGCGTTCGGGGCTCGTGTAGTCCGGCCGCTCATCGAGGTAGCCGTTTGGGGCTGGAATGGAAAGGAAAGATGAAGGAGGCGAAGTGCTGACTAGAGTGAGAAGGAACCTGTGGAGGGGCGCCGGTTTGTGGGTGTCGGCTATGCTGATCGGTCTTGTGGTTGCCGGGTGCGACAGCTCGACCGAGAGCGAGCCCGATATCGTGCCGGAGTCGCAGCTGGAGTTCGTGCCGCGGAGTGAGGCCGCGCCGCCGTTGGCGACGCTGGATACGTCGTTCTGGGCGGTGAAGGGTCAGGATAGGAAGCTCGAGATCCGCTATCAGGGGCAGGGTGGCCCAGGAACAGGGAAGGAGTTCCTCGAGCTGGTGGTCGAGGAGGAGACATTGTTGCGTCGGCCAGACGGCGGAACGTTTGCCGACGGCGACTCCATCGAGATTCGCGTGACCGTGGATCCGGTGTTGTTCGTGGTCAACTTCGAACCCTCGGGCCTGGTGTTCAATCCTAACGAACGGGCTAAGCTCGAGCTCGACTACGACGAAGCCGAGGAATCATTCCTCGTGCGTGAGGGTGAGTTCGATGTATGGCGGCAGGAGAGCAGCGGTGAAGCCTGGGAACGCATAGGATCAGGGCAGATTGAAGAGCTGGATGAGATCCAGGTGCTGCTGACGGGATTCACGCGTTACGCGCTGGCGGTCGGCCGGTAGGGTGCCGACGCAATGAAAGCCCTCCCCGGCGACGTGGCGGAACTCAAGACGGAGCTCGAGCAGCTCGGGGCTGAGCGCCGTTGGAGTGAGATCGAACACCGCACGGCGGATCTGGACGACACGACGCTGGTCGCCGATCCCAAGGTCGCATTCCTCGTGGGTGAAGCGCTGGTACATCTCGGTCACATGGATCGCGCTCTGAACCTGGTCCTGGCGGCGGAAGCGGAGTTTCGCGCCCGACACGATCAGGTGAACCTGCTGGCGGCTCTCAACCTGGCCGGGGCGGAGCAGTTCGAGCTCGGCGACCTGGCGGGCGCGGAGGAGCGCTTTTCCGATCTCCTGGAACTGGCCCGCGAGCGTGGTGATGAAGAGATGAGCGGGCGGGCGACGAACAACCTGGGGGCAATCGCCAGCTTGAGGGGCGAGCACGAGCGCGCGCTGTCGCTCTTCCGGCTCTCCATCCCGGCGTACCAGAAGGTCGGCTTTCTGATGGGGCTTGCCCAGACGGACCACAACCTGGGCATCGTGCAGCGTGATCTCGGGTACTGGCGCGAGGCGGACGAGCACTACCTGAGCGCCTTGAAGCGGGCTCGCCAGCTGGACGACGAACGGCTCGCCGCGATGGCGCGCGTGGGCCGGGCGGAGATCTCGCATCTGCGCGGCGATCAGGTGTACGCCGCCGCGGAAGCGAGACATGCGCTGAAGGCCTTCGTGGAAGTCGACGACGGGCTGGGCCGCGCCGATGCGTTACGCCTGCTCGGTAGCATCGCCGTGGCCGAGGCGGAGTGGGAAGAGGCGGGTCGCGTCTTCGATGAAGCGCTCAAGCTCGCCCGCGGCCATGCCAACCCGCTGCTGGAGGCTGAAATCCTCGAGGGGCGGGGAGAGTTTCATGCGAAGACGGGTCAGGTAGCGTTAGCTCATGCGGATCTCGAGGTCGCAGCCGCTACTTTCCGACGGCTGGGCGCCCTCAAGCGTCAGAGACGGGCTGAGGAAATGCTCCAGCATGTCAGCTCGTAAGGACTGACGGGATTCCAACGCTGGCCGTATTCGGACGATCATAGCATTATGAAGCCTCCCCGCGGGTCGCCCGGCCGTCACTGACGGCCTCGCGACCCGGCGGCGCGCTATCGCTCTGTGACAACGCTTTTCAAAAAAGGAGCCCGCCATGCGCAGGCTGGTACTCGCAGTCGTGAGCATCATCTTGCCCTCCGCTCTGTTCGCCCAGGCGCCGGAGGGTTACTACCGTTTTCCAACGATCCACGGCGCGACGATCGTGTTCGCCGCGGAGGGCGATCTCTGGAAGGTCGGGACCAGCGGTGGGACGGCGCAGCGGCTGACCAGCCACGCTGAGGGGGAGGCGTACCCGGCGATCTCCCCTGACGGAACCACGCTCGCCTTCTCCGCCTCTTATGAGGGGCCACTCGAGGTCTACACCATGCCGTTGGCTGGGGGGCTACCCGTCCGGCGAACCTATGAAGGACGTCGAGCCACCGTTGTCGGTTGGACTCCTGACGGAACGATCCTCTACAGCACCGACAAATACTCGACGCTCCCGAACAGGGAACTCGCGCAGATAGATCTGGACGCCGGCGTGAGAACGATCGTGCCCCTGGCGCAGGCGGCCGATGGATCATACGACCGGTCCGGTGGGACGTTGTTCTTCACACGCCTGGCCGCCCAGGGAAGCAGGACCAAGCGCTACATGGGTGGCACTGCCCAGAACATCTGGAAGTATGCGCCCGGTGGGGCCGAGGCGATCCCGTTGACAGCTGACTACGCAGGGACCAGTCGCAATCCCATGTGGTGGAACGGCCGTGTCTATTTCGAGAGCGATCGCGACGGCACGATGAACATCTGGTCCATGAACGCGGACGGCGGCGACCTGCGACAGCACACGTATCACAGCGGCTGGGATGTGAAGGACCCGTCGCTCAACGGGGGCCGAATCGTCTATCAACTCGGCGCGGACATCAGGCTGTACGATATCGAGACGAATGAAGACCGCGCGATCCCTGTCACTCTCACCTCCGACTTCGATCAGGCCCGGGTGAAGTGGGTCGATGACCCCATGGAGTACCTCACCTCGGCCCACATCGCGCCGGATGGTGATCGCATCGCGCTCACCGCGCGGGGACAAGTGTTCGTGGCGCCTGTGAAGCAGGGCCGGTTTGTGAAGGCGACCCGCGGGCAGGACGTGCGCTACCGGGAGGCGCGTTTCATGCCCGATGGCGAGTCGCTTCTGGTCATGTCTGACGAGAGCGGCGAGATAGAATGGTGGCGGCTACCGACCAGCGGTGTCGGCCCTGGCGAGCAGCTCACCGATGATGGCAAGGTCATCCGCTACGACGGCGTGCCCTCTCCCGATGGCAATTGGGTCGTCACTTTCGACCGCGATCAGGAGCTCTGGCTCTACAACATAGAGAAGCACCAGGCGAAGAAGATCGATTTCTCGCCGCAGTGGGGGTTCAGTACGCCAAGCTGGTCGCCCGACAGCCGCTGGCTCGCTTACGGGAAGCCGGCGGACAACAGCGTATATCAGATCTACCTGTACAACCTGGAGGATGGGACGACCTCGGCGATCACCACAGACCGCTACGACAGTTGGGATGCCGGTTGGAGCGCCGACGGCGAGTGGATCTACTTCCTGTCGGACCGGAATTTCCAGTCGCTGGTGCGAAGCCCGTGGGGCTCACGGCAACCCGAGCCGTTCTTCGACAAACAGACGAAGATCTATGGCGTCGCGCTTCAGGAAGGCGCGCGCTGGCCGTTCCAGCCGGACGACGAGCTGTACGATGCGAAGTCCGGGAAGCCGGAGAAGAACGGCGAGTCGGAGTCGCCAGTCCCTGTCGTGATCGAGCTGGACGGCATCCAGCGTCGGATCTACCAGGTGCCCGTCGCTCCGGGGAACTATGGGAGCCTCTCGGTCAACGGCAGTCGCCTGTTCTGGACCGACCGAGAGACATCGCTCGAGCGGAAGCAGAACCTCATCGCCCTGGATATCAAGAACGATGACCCGAAGCCGAAGACGCTGGTGGAGGGAGTGAGGGGCTACGAGCTGAGTGCGAACGGCGAGAAGCTTCTGGTGCGGAAGGGAAGTGCCTTCTACGTGATTGCGGCATCTTCCGGCGCCGATGCCAAGCTCGACGACGCCAAAGTCGATCTGTCCGGCTGGACGTTCGCCGTGGATCCGAAGGAGGAGTGGCGGCAGATGTTCGTGGAGTCGTGGCGGCTGGAGAGGGATTACTTCTACGACAGACGTATGCACGGGGTCGATTGGCCGGGAATGCTGCAGAAGTACCTGCCGCTCGTGGATCGCGTCACGAACCGTGCCGAGCTCAGCGACCTGCAGTCCCAGATGGTGGCCGAGCTGTCGGCGCTCCACATCTTTGTCTACGGCGGCGATCATCGCGAAGGCGAGGACCAGATCGACATGGGATCGCTCGGCGCCGTGCTGGCTCGGGACGAAGTTGCGGGTGGCTACAGGGTCGATCATATCTACCTGTCCGACCCCGATGAGCCGAATCAACTCTCACCGCTCGCCAGGCCCAACGTGGAGGTGGCGCAGGGAGACGTCATCCAGGCGGTGAACGGGGTACCGACGCTCTCCGTCATGCATATCGGCGCTCTGCTCAGAAATCAGGCGGGTCGACAGGTGCGGCTCAGCGTTCGCTCCGGGAGTCGCGGCGCGGCGCGCGATGTCATCGTCACTCCGATCTCGATGTCGCGCGACTTCGATCTGCGTTACGATGAATGGGAGTACACACGCCGGCTAATGACCGACAGCCTGGCCGGCGGAGCCATCGGTTACGTGCACCTGCGTGCGATGGGCGGCAACAACATCGCAGAATGGCAGCGCCACTTCTACCCGGTGTTCAATCGGCAAGGTCTGATCATCGACATGCGCCATAACCGCGGTGGCAACATCGATAGCTGGGTGCTGGAGAAGTTGTTGCGCCGTGCCTGGTTCTACTGGCAACCGCGGGTCGGCGCCCCGAGCTGGAATATGCAGTACGCCTTCCGCGGGCACATGGTGGTGCTGGTCGATGAACGGACTGCATCGGACGGCGAGGCGTTCGCGGAAGGCTTCCGGCGCCTTGGACTGGGCAAGGTCATTGGCACCCGGACGTGGGGCGGCGAGATCTGGCTCAGCTCGAGCAACTTCCTGGTCGATCGCGGTATCGCGACCGCGGCCGAGACCGGCGTTTACGGGCCGGAGCGCGAATGGCTGATCGAAGGGCACGGTGTCGACCCCGACATCGTCGTGGATAACCTGCCGCACGCCACCTTTAACGGCGACGACGCCCAACTGCTCGCCGCGATCGAGCACCTGCAACAGCTGATCCACGACGATCCGCGGAGCGTGCCGCCGCCGCCACCCTATCCGGACAAGTCGGTTGATTACCGGACTACTCGCGCCAGCGGAGAGGAGGGCGGGGGTAGGTAGCCGGGATGTAGCACCGCCAACGGCGGAGCCGGCGCGTTCCACGGCGGGCCCGGGCCACGTAGCGTTCTGCGTTCCCGGGCCCTATCATTTCCCCTGGCCCAAACCAGGAGTGTGTATGTGCAGAGTCCTCGTGTTCTTCATGGCGGGCCTGGCGTTCTTTCCCCGGCTCGCCACGCCTCAGGAGAAATCGAACGAGACGGTGATCGCCGAAGCGGTCAGCGCGCTGCCGGAACCGCTGCGTGATGGCGCTACCGTTCAAGCCTTCCGCTATGGCAGACTGGTCACGATCCGTGAGGGTACCAACGGGATGATTTGCCTGGGTGACGATCCCGCGCGCGACGGTTGGCATGTCGCCTGTTACCAGGAAGGCCTGGAGCCGTTCATGGTGCGCGGCCGAGAGCTGCGGGCTCAGGGGGTGACGGACCGCTCTGCCATCGATTCCGTCCGATTGGCCGAGATCGAGTCGGGGAAGCTGGAGTTCCCGGACGGCCCCGCGACGCTGTACTCGCTTTTTGCTGACGAAGTCGCCCTCAACCCCGGGACGGGCGGGGCCGAAGGGGCGCGTGGCCTTTACGTGATCTATGTCCCCTACGCCACGGAGGAATCGATCGGCATCTCGGTCGTGTCCTCGCGGGAACGTCCCTGGCTCATGTTTCCCGGCAGGCCGTGGGCGCACATCATGATCCCACGCTGACCATCTTCCTCTCGCCGGGGTAGGCGATGGACTCGAGATTACTGGATAGGGCGAGCGAGACCCCCACGCCGGGGTACAGCAAGGGTGCCTCAACGAGTGGCCTGCCCGCCGATCTTCTTGAGGAAGCTTCAAGACGGCTCGGGTGGGCAGGCCTCGTCTACTCGGCAACCTTCTTCGTGGCTTTCTTTGGCGGCCAATTGCTCGGTGCCGAAGCGGGCGCGCCACACGACCCGGACTTCTGGCTACACTCCACAGTCGCCGTGACATCGATCGCCCTGGGCCTTTCCGTCTTTGTTCTCTCCCGGTTTGCGAAGATCCGACCGGAACTGCTGCTCGACCTCGGGCTCATCTTCCTGGTCGTGGGGGCATTCGGCATCTCGATGTCCACCTTTTGGGGCATCTGGCCGGAATGGTCTCCAAGCGCAATGGCTGGTTTCGTGGGCATTCCCTGGGAATGCATCTGGATCATCATGTTCCCTATGCTCGCGCCGAACACGCCAGGCAAGACTCTTCTAGCTTCGCTTGCAGCCGCCTCCACCGGACCCTTGACGCTCTTTCTCTCGAGATCCTTCGGCGCGACGAGTCCGGACGTGCCTTTAACGTTGGTGTTCGGGTACTTCCTGGCTACCACGTACCTGAGCGCCGGGATCGCGTTCGTGATCTCTCGCGTGGTGTATAGGTTTGGAAGACGCTTGAAGAAAGCCCGGGAGATCGGCAGCTACCACCTGGTCAGGCTACTTGGCAGAGGTGGGATGGGAGAAGTCTGGCTGGCCAGACACCGCATGCTCGCCAGGCCAGCCGCCGTCAAGCTGATTCGTGCGGAGGCGCTAGGGACCGATGAGGCCAGTGGCAGGACGGTCCTGCGACGCTTCGAGCGTGAGGCCCAGGCGACGGCGGCATTGGAGTCATACCACACCATCGATCTATACGACTTCGGTGTCACCGAGGAGGGGGCCTTCTACTATGTGATGGAACTCCTCAAGGGGCTGAACCTCGACGCGCTCGTAAGACGTTTCGGCCCGGTCCCGCCGGCGCGTACCGTCTACCTGCTGCGGCAGGTCTGCCATTCGCTCGGCGATGCTCATGAGAACGGCATGATCCACCGGGACATCAAACCGGCGAACATTTACGTTTGCCGGCTCGGCCCCGATTGCGACTTCGTCAAGGTTCTCGACTTTGGCTTGGTGAAGACGAAAGAAGGAGGCGAGGCCGGCGCGACCGAGTTGACAGTCGAGGGTATTGCAGCCGGAACACCGGCGTTCATGGCCCCGGAGATGGCGCTGGGCAAGACCGCTATCGATGGTCGCGTAGACCTCTACGCTCTGGGCTGCGTGGGCTACTGGTTGCTCACCGGCCAGCGCGTCTTCGAGCGCGACACACCTCTGGCCACGGTCGTGGCGCACGTACAGGAGAAGCCAGTCCCTCCATCAGAGCGGACCGAGCTCCAGATTCCGCGGTCGCTGGAGCGGATCATCATGGCCTGCCTGGAGAAGGATCCGGCCGATCGCCCCCAGAGCGCCGCCGAGCTCGATGCTCTGCTCGCCTCCTGCATGCTCGAGGATGTGTGGACGACGGCCGAGGCGCGGGAGTGGTGGGCGCTCCATATGTCCGACTCCGAGTTGCTGTTCGATGAAGCTGCGGCCGAGGAGTCGATGCCTCAGGAGATCCTTACGGTCAAGCAGTAGCCGCGCCATTGTCCATGACATGTCAAGGATAAAGTATTGGACAAGGCTGGATGTCCATGTGCCGTCCTATTATCGCCTGGACACATCTGTGACAATAACGCGCCTGGCGCTCAATTGCCTGCTTCGCCGCCCTCGCTCCGCTCGTTCAGGTAGTCGAGCAGCAGATTGGACATCGCGCGCATCCCGACCGGCACCGCGCTATCGTCGGCCATGAAGTCGGGCGTGTGGTTCCAGCCGGAAGACGTGCCCGGCTTGGTGGTGCCGAGGCTGAAGTAGAAGCCGGGGATCTGGTTGGCGAAGTAGGCGAAGTCCTCCGCGGCCATGATCGGGTCGAGCAGGTGTACGTTCTCACCCCCCATCACGCGGACGAGGGTCGGCACCATCTCCTCCGCCAGCGCTCCATCGTTGATGGTGGGCGGCGTCCCCCGCTCATACTCGAACTCGTATGCGCCGCCGCCCGCCTGGGCGACGCCGGCCAGGATCTCGCCCATGCGACGCTCGATCATGTCGCGCACGTCTTCATCGTAGGTGCGGACGGTCCCTTCCAGATAGGCCTCCGCCGGGATGATGTTGAAGCGCTCGCCGCTGCGGAATATGCCAACGGAAATCACGCTGGGCTGGAGCGGTGGCAG
>JAZGAL010000033.1:0-2504 GCA_036475815.1 Gemmatimonadota bacterium | reverse complement strand
TCCGGCCAAGCATAGGGCTCCCAAGAGGCCAAGATCAAACCGCTGGCGGCCTTCCGACAGGCTTCACGCCCGCTCACACGCCTTTCAGCAGGCGAGGCCGGAGACCTCCTACGAGGACGAGATCAGGAGCGTGGAGGGGCCAGGTGCGAGGGGGCGGCCCCGAAGGAACCGCCGCTGGTTCCGCCGTGATGGCTGAAGCCGAGAGCGTCCCGGCGGCGGGAAGTCCCCACGGGTCGGTGGTGGGCCGTCAGGTCCAGAGCCATTCCAATACCCCACGTGGGCCGCCACTAACACAGTTCTTGCACATTGCGTCGAAAGGTGCGCTCGCGGGCGTCGCCTGGCCGCCACAAGAGGCCCGATTCGGGCGGCCTCCTCCTCCATAACCCGTTGGAACGCAAACACTAACGCGTCCCGGCACGAGGCGCCCAAAGCGGGGCTCCAAAGTTGCCACTAGGGAAGCTCGCGAGAAGGCGCGAACGGGGCGAGAGACGGAGGTTGGAGCACCATGGAAGTACGACGACCGCAAGACCCGGATAGCTGCGCTGGAGCAGCGGTGCGGAACGAAGGCGGCTTCGCGCTGCTGACCGTTCCTCTCACGCTGAATAGTTTAGGGTCCTATCCGACAGCACGATAACAGTCCACCGGCGCGGCGCGTCACCGGCCGAGGGTTTGCTACCAGGGAGCTTCGTCAGGACCACGTAACAAGCGGAGTGACATGGATTCGAGACAACGCGGTTTCACGCTCATGGAGATGTTGATCGTGATCACCATCGTCGGCCTGATGACGGCGGTCGCGGTCCCGTTCTACCTGCGCGAGACCCCTGGCGAAGCCGTGACGCGAGCCTCCCACGATCTGGCCCAGGCGATTCGCGTGGCTCGCTATCGGGCGATCTCGCTGAACCGGCAGGTCTACGTGGATCTCGAGGCCGGTGGCAAGGACCGCTTCTACACGGCGTACGTAAACCTCGGAGACCCCGATGACGTGCCCACGGGAACGGCCGGGGAGATCGGCGAAGCCCGGATTCCCAGCTTCGGCGACGTGGGTGTGGGCCAGATCGGCGTCCTGCTGCCGGACAACGTGGATTTCGCCTTGGGCAACGCCCCAGACGCTCCGGGCGGCAGCACGCCCGGCAGCGCGCTGGACCTTCCGGCGAACCCGTTGGTCCTGCAGCCGAAGGGAACGGTGGTTTGGCCGGCTGCGGGGCTGGTCGAGGGAACGATCTTTCTGAGCTACTCCGACCGACCGGAGATCGTACGCGCCGTTACGATCGGCCGTACGGGAGTCGTCAGGGTCTGGAGTCTGTGGGGAGGCGAATGGCAATGAGCGGCGTGCCGACAGGCCGGGGCAAGTGTCCGGGCTCGACCGCGCGGCGGCCGTGGCCGCGACCCAACGGTTTCTCCCTCATCGAAGCGCTCGTCGCGCTCGTGCTCATATCGATCGCGGCGCTTGCGCTGGCGGGCGAGATCTCGCTGACAATGGCCTCCCACCACATGGGCACGGAGCAGTCTCGCGCGGTCTCGCTCGCGGTCCAGAAGATGGAGGAGCTTAAACCCAGGCCGGCGGCGGAGGTCGTCGACGAGCCCAAGAAGGCGATCAACGCGCTGGGCGAAGAGGGATCGGGTCCGTACGTGCGGTGGGTAGATGTCGTCGACGGCGGGGCCGGTCAGAATACGAAGACGGTTCGTGTCTTCGTGGAGTACGGGGCCGGCCGATTCGGCCTTAGGACCGTCGAGCTGTACACGATCATTTACACGGGGAATTGACGATGTCAGTGAAAGTTATCCCTGATAGTCGACTTCTGGCGTGCGCCAGGCGCACGGGCTCGATCGCCGCGAGCCAGGGAGGTTTCACCCTCGTCGAGATGCTCATCGGCATGATCGTGACGGTGCTCCTGCTCACCATGACGCTGGGGCTCCTGGACACGCAGCGGAAATCGGATCGCACGACAAGGCTGTGGACGGAGGTGCAGCAGAACGCGCAGTACACCCTGGACATGATCACGCGCGATCTCATGGAGGCGGGCCAGGGGATGGATCCCAGTCCCGTCTTCGGCGTGGTCGCACCCTCCGACGGTGGAGGCAGCGAGTCGGATACCGTCTACATCATCTCCGGCGAGCCCGATACGCCGGTTCACCTTGTCGAGACGCCGCCGGACGGCGAGGAGAAGACGACGATCAAGGTGAAGATCTCCTGCGGCGACCCGGTGAACGATCTGGAAGTCGGCAACCTCGTGTACGTCGCGAGCGGGAGCGCCCGCGGGATCGCCCACATCGATAACGTAGTGCGCAACGAGAACGGCCAGGGCTGCGGCGCGGATCCCAACAAGAACCTCGGCACGGTCACGCTGACCGTCACGGCCGTGGACGGCGAGGGGCATGGTTGGGTCTTCCAGGGAAACGAGCAAGCCGCAGCGCTGTCGCGCGTCAACGCGGCCGTCTACTTCGTGGACGACTCGGATCCGGCGAGACCGACGCTCGCACGCGCGACGGAGTGGAACAACGGT
>JAZGAL010000032.1:0-26526 GCA_036475815.1 Gemmatimonadota bacterium | reverse complement strand
CGCGGGGGCTGGCGCGGATGATTGCGAGGAAACGTTTGGGGGGTAAGCAGTCTTCTCCGCTAGGAAATGTACAGGCAAATTGACCTCCGGAGTCCATGTAACTACGTTAGATAGCAGGCGGCCCGTCGAGGGCCGCAAGTCAGCCCGAGCCCAACCCCGCCGAAGAGCCAGCTGAATCCAGGAGGTGCTGTGATGCGCTACCTGCGGACCGTGGCCGCCGCGCTCGTCCTGGCGTTTCTAGCCGCAAACCCAGCGCCGGCGGCGAGCTCGAAGAAGGTCAACTGCCACAAGGACTTGAAGAAGGCGCGCGAGCTCATCAACGACAGGTGGTCGTTCAAGATCTTCAAGCCTGGCGCTGTCGATCTCGACGAGGCTTTCAAGCAGCTCGAGCCTTTGGCCAAGAGAGCCGACACGCCCGAAGCGTGTGCGCGAGTGATAGCCCGCTTCATGGCAAAGCTGGGCGACGGCCATTCAAGGCTCCAGTACTATCCGGATCTCAACTACTCGGCTCCGTTGATCGTCATTCGCAGTCTGCGAGAGAGACTGTCGAAGGTCCCGGGCCAGAGGCCGAAGGTCCACGCTTACGTGTTCGCGCGGGACACGACCAACGAAGAACTGAAGACGATCCCGCGTGGCAGCGAGATCCTGGCGGTGGACGGTGTAGAGACTGAAAGCCTCTACCGAGAGATGGCGCAGTACGTGTCTGGCAGCACGGCCCAGTGGAAGGACTACTTATGCGACAGGCAACTGTTGCTGGGGCCGGCCGAGACGGAGATAGATCTGACTTACCGCGAGCCCGGTGGTGCTCGAAAGACTATCGCCATCGTTCGCCCGAGCGTCGATAGCCTCAAGGAGACGCCTGAGGAAGTCAGGGCACACCTCGGCTGGGAGGACGAATCGAGCTCCCAACGTTTGGAAGGCGGCTGGGGCTACATCAAGTACACATCGTTCTCATGGGGTAACCCCAAGCGTAGCGTCGAGGTCTTCGACGAAGCGCTAGACTCAATCTTCGATGCGCCGGCGCTGATCATCGACCTGCGCGGCAACGGTGGCGGATACGTCGATGCGATAAGCAAGATCGCAGGACGTTTCATAGCTGCGAGAGAGACCATGGGGTTCTACAGCGTGAGAACGCCTGGACAGGAAACGATCTCGCGAGTGTGGGATGAAGCCACTGGCAGCGTGAACTCCAGGCCGCGCTTGCTGGCGACGCCGCGGAAAGAGATCTACACGGGCCCCGTGGTCATCCTCATCGACCGGCGCTGCTTCAGCGCCTGTGAGAGTTTTACCGGCGGCGTTCAGTCATTCGGCCGCGCCCTGGTGATTGGCTCCGACGCGAGCGGGGGCGGCAGCGGGTTCGTCGGTGGCCTGAAGCTCCCGAGCGGCGCGATCATCTCGTTCTCGTGGACGGTGGCCTGGTTACCGAACGGGCAGCAGATCGAGGGCCACGGGGTGGCGCCGGACATCTTGGTAAGGGAGCGAGCCCGCGATTGGGCCGTGGGCCGGGACCGGGTCCTGAGCCGCGCCATCAAGGCACTCGAACAGGGTGAGGCCAAGCCGCTCACGGCAGCGGAAACGGGAACATAAAGGCCCGGCTGCTGCTGCAACCGGGCCTTGGCGTTCCAGTACCCCCACGGGGAGTCGAACCCCGGTCGCCTGGCTGAGAACCAGGTATCCTAGGCCACTAGACGATGGGGGCTTCAAGGAATCGCAATTAAATCGTCGGCCAGGATCCGGTCAAGGGCGGGCCAAAAAAAGGCGGCTCTGGCAGGAGCCGCCCGACCGTGTGCCTGAAGGGTTCTATATCGCCGTGCGGATTGGGGAAGCTGCCAGGTAGGTCAAAGTAGGTCCACAGCAGATAGGCATACGGTCGGGCGGTCCTTTCTTCTCAGATCTATGAACGACATACAGACGTAGCATCCGGCTCGCTCTATCCTGTCGCGGGGGGGTGAAGTCGGGGCACCTGGCGGGATAAGGTGTCTCAGCCTCAGGACTTACGCGCTTTAGATAGGCACCAGCCGTGCCATACACATTACCCATCGCGGTCCGTGGCCGGTACTATGCGCCTATCCTATTGTGATGATTATACTTACGGCGACGAGGAGATGGGACCCAAACTTGACTGCCGGCCCCTGGCCAGGTGCCAGGCTTCGGGCAAAAAGCGCTGAGTTACGTCAGAATGCCTGACTCACGGCGTTCTGCAGGAGTAATATGGGCCACAAAGAGCCCGCCGGCCCGAGCCCGATTCTCCGGGTTCAGGCGGCGGGCCCAACGCCGCTATATCGGTGCGGGGCGCAAGGTTGTGGCGTCAGCGGGCCGGGCTACTCCTCATCCTCGAGTTCCCGCTGAGCCATCTCCCTGTCGAGCATCAACAGGCCCTGGCCTTCCCCGCCGATCAGTTTGAGCTGCTCGACGATCTCGCTGGCCGACGCCTCCTCCTCAACCTGCTCGTCGACGAACCAATCCATGAGGTTCTTGGTGGCGTAGTCCTTCTCGTCTACGGCGAGCGCTACGAGATCATAGATGAGGCTGGTGACATACTGTTCGTGCTTATAGGCGGCCTCGAACACGGCGAGGGGCGAGTCCCATGCCGACTGGGGGCCGTCGATGGGGCCGAGCTTCACCTTGCCGCCCCGGTCAAGGATGAAGTTGTAGATCTTCATCGCGTGGACGGCCTCTTCCCGGGCCTGGGCGTTCATCCAGTTGGCAAAGCCTTTGAGATCGATCGACAGGAAATGGGCGGACATCGAGAGATAGATGTAAGCCGAATAGAACTCGGCATTAATCTGCTCGTTGAGCGCCTTCTCCATCTTTGCACTGAGCATTCTACCTTCTCCTTTAATTTGCGTTGTGGGCACCCGAATAATACAGCCGGCTATGCGTTTGTAAACACGACTTCCCGCGGACTACACTTCCGAGATGAACAGTGGTACAGGCTTGAACTCGCCGACATCCACCAGCCCGAGATCGGTGATCTTGAGCTCGGGGATGACGGCCAGGGCCAGGAACGACATCGTCATCAGCGGGTCCGGCAGCGTCCCGCCCAACTCACGAGCCGCTCGCGTCATGCGCTCGACGCGGTCGCGCACTTCCTCGAGCGGCAGATCGGACATGAGGCCGGCGATGGGAAGCGGGACTGAAGCCAGCACCCGACCGTCCGCCACCACAACCTGGCCACCTCCCGTTTCCGCGACGGCACGGGCGGCGGTCATCATGTCATCATCGCTCGCACCAACGACAACGATGTTGTGGTTGTCGTGGGCGACGGTGGAGGCGATGGCTCCGCGCCTGAGCCCGAAGCCGCGGACGAACCCGACGCCCACGTGGCCCGTCGCACGGTGCCGCTCGATCACGGCGATCTTGAGCAGATCCCGCTCCGGATCGGCGACGGCCTGTCCGCCGGTGACTTTGAGCTCCTCGACGCTCTGGCCCGTGACGATCTGGCCGGGCATCGCCTCGATGATCCGTGCCCGGCTGTCGCCGTGGGCATCGAGCGCGAGACTGACCGCTTCCCAATTCACGCGCACGCCGCTCCCCGGCGGCACCGGTGGCGCGGGGCGCGGCCCTCGGTACTCACCTTCTTCGGCGACGACCTGCCCTTCACTCAGGACTTTCAGGATGCGGAAGTTCTCGAAGTCGTCAAAGACAACGAGATCGGCCCGGTAGCCCGGGGCCACCATCCCGAGCCCGCGGAGCCCGAAGTAGTTGGCCGTGTTGATCGTCGCCATCTGAATAGCGGTCACCGGGCTCAACCCACGGGCGAGCGCCATGCGGATGAGCGCATCGATGTGCCCCTCGTCCAGGAGATCTTTGGGGTGCCGGTCGTCGGTACAGAAGGAGCAGAAGGCAGCGTTCTCCGGTGTCACCAGCGGCAACAGCTCGTTCAGGTTTCGGGCGGTGGTCCCCTCGCGGATGAAGATGTGCATACCGCGCCGCAACTTCTCGCGCGCCTCCTCCAGTTGCGTGCACTCGTGGTCCGAGCCGATTCCCGCGGCCGCGTAAGCGTTGAGCGGCATTCCGGACAGCCCCGGCGCGTGCCCGTCCACGGGCCGATCGCCGGCCGCATCGATCTTGGCCAGCACTTCGGGCATGCCCAGGTAGACGCCGGGGAAGTTCATCACCTCGGCCAGCCCGATCACCCGCGGATGCGCGAACAGCGGCTCCAGGTCGGCGGCCTCGAGCCGCGCACCCGATGTCTCCATGTCGGTGGCCGGCACGCAGGAAGACGCCATGGCAAATACGCGCAGCGGCAGCCCCTCGCTGGAATCGAGCATGTAGCGGATGCCGGGGACCCCGAGGACGTTGGCGATCTCGTGGGGGTCGGTCACCACTGCCGTCGTCCCCCGCGGGACCACCGCACGAGCGAATTCCGGCACCGTCACCATGCTCGACTCGATGTGCACGTGCGCATCGATCAGGCCCGGACAGACATGCGCGCCTTCCAGGTCGATGATCCGCCGCGCCGCGTAGTCACCGAACCCGGCGATGCGACCTTCATGAATGGCGATATCCGCATCATGAATCTCGCCGGAGCGCACGTTTACCAGCCGCGCGTTCTTCAGAAGCGTGTCCGCGGGCGAGTCGCCTCGGGCGACTTCGATGAGCCTGGCTCGTTCGTCGGGTGGGATGGCTTCGCGCATGATGCGAGTTAGTGTTCGGTGTAAAGATCGAGCTCGGGTTGGCCCGTGAGCAAGCAGAACACATCACGTACCTGCTCGTAACCCGTGCTCAACAGGAAGGCCGAGTTCCGGCCGTAGCTCTTCATCCCGAGGATGAAGAAGTCGGGCTCCGGATTGACCAGGACGTCCGGGCCGAATCCGCCCAGCTTGAGGCAGTCGCCGCCGGCCTCGGCGGCCGCGGCCAGCAGCGATGCGGCAAGCTTCATGGGCGCGCGGGTCGCGTAACACTCGTGAATCTGCAGCTCTCTATATATAGAGTCGTCCGGCTCATAGCCCACGTTGGCGATCACCCGGTCGAACTGCTCCGAGCGCTCGCCGCCCGGCGTACCGAGCACCACCTCGAAGTGCCCGACATCGGGCTGCCAACGCGCCGCACGCACGCCGCTCCCCGGCTGCCACTCGATGCCCGGCGCCGGCTCTGTGGCCACGCGATTCGCCGCCTCGGTGAGCTCGGCGCGCCGGGGCAACGGATCATCCGCGATGGCATGGATGGGAGCCGCTTCAGCGGAGCGCGTCACCCACACGACCTGCGTGCCGGGGTCCTCCGCGGCAAGGCCGGCGAGCGCCACCGCCGTGGTCGCCGCCGACAGTCCATCGCCCACCAGCAGCGTGCGGCGCCCGGCGTAGCGAACGCGCCCAGCGCCGGCTACGTCCACCGGGTAATACTCGATCACGTCACGGGACTCGCGCTCGCCGAGCGCCGGCACCCCTCCCCGGCCCAGCCAGGTGGGGTTCGCCCAGTTGCCGCTGCAGTCGAGCACGACGTCGGCCTCCTCGTAGCGCTCGGCGTCCGCCGTCTCGATCAGCAGGCGGAACGATTGCCCCGACCGCTGGCCGTTGCCGATGTGCTCGCCCTTGAGCAGGCCGTCTCTGCCGATCGTGACGATCTTCGAGCCCAGCGCGAGCGCGCCGCTCAGCGCCGTGCGCTCAGCCAGCGGCAGGAGGTAACTCTCGCGCCACTCGGCGCCGCACATGAACGTCTCGTCGCCGGGGAGCGCGCATCCCGCCGCCTCGAGCGCCCGGCGCCCGAGCCGGGTGTGGTTCATGCCGAACGAGGTGAAGAGGTGGATGTGCCCCCACTCGGCCACGTGCCGCGCCACCTCACCTCTCTCGTAGAGGCGGAGCTCAGCGCCAAGGGCCGCGGCGTACAACGCCGCCTCCAGGCCTATCGGCCCGGCGCCGATCACCGCGATGCGCCGGCCCGCCAAAACACTATCGTGTGAGCTTCCCATCATGTCCGCTTCGTTCGTCAGCTACTGGACGCCTACGATCTGCTCGATGAGCTCGGGATCGTCCGGCAGCAGTCCCGATGCCGTCAAGCGGGGCACCAGAGTGCGCCAGTCGGGCCACATCTCGAACGCCCGCCTGAACAGCGGCAGCGCCTCATCCACACGGCCGATCCCGGCCAGCGTCGCGGCGTGCCAGAAGATCATCTCGTGGCTGTCGGGCGCCAGTTGCTCCGCTTTGCCGTATGCTTCCACCGCCGCTTCCACATCGCCCTGGGTCATGAACTCGTCGCCCTCGTTCATGTAGTTGTAGGCCCGGGCGAGGGTGAGCAGCCGCCGCATCTCTTGGACGGGCGCAGCGTGGTCCTCGATGCGCAGGTCGAAGATGCGGCCGCCCCAGGCCGGCTGGCTGCGGTCACCGCTCACGACGAGGACAGCGGCGGACTGTTTGCCGCGGATGTCCCCGCCTTCCGCCTGCGCCGCTTCCAGCGCCGACATCAGCTTCTCGGCCAGATCGCCTGCCGTTGACTCGTAGGCTTCAGCCATCGCGTCGCAGACCGTCGAGTTCAGCATCAGGTTGGCCTGCACGGAATAACCGTCGCCCTTCCCGTCACACCATTCGACGATCGCGTTCGCGCCGGTGTGCACCGCCACATTGCCCCGGGCATCCACCATCGCTACCTGACGCACGTCGGTATGCTCGTCTCCGGCCAGCAGCGACGTCAGCGCCTGATCGGCCGTCTTCCCCGCGCGCATCAGATCCAGGCCCAGCGGACCATAGGACACCTCGACGAACGACTGGGTGGCGACGGCGCCCACGCCTGGCTCAGCCCAGGAGACGATGGAGCCGACCGAGAACCAGTGGGACTGCACGGCCACGCCGAGCTGGCCCGTCGCGGTGTCCCGGGCGACGATCGAGTACGTGTGCACCGGCCTGAGCGGTCGCTTCGCCTGCTGCTGCGCGGGCAGCCACGCCGCCGTGACGAGTGACGACACGAGGAGAGCGGAAAGCATGCGGCGAGCTCTCATACTACCTCCCAAGCTGCACAGGTGCTAAGATGGACCGGGATTATAGGCAAAACGGGCCGCGGGAACCAATAGGGTGCCGGTCTCGCACTGAACGGACCAACAGATAGATGGGTTGACGCTGATGGCTGGACAGCGAGCTGGTAGTCGGGATGGCATCAGACATCCGCATCTGTCCTCCGTTCTTCTGGCCGTTATCTGCGTTGGGCGCCTGAACGCCCAGTCGCTTGACGAACCCGCCAATACGGCGTTGCCCGTTCTCGAGCCCGCGGCGCGGCAGGTTGCCAAGCTGAACGTACCGATTCATCCGACCGTCGCCGCTTCGCCCGACGGCCGCTTCTTCGCCGCCTTGCAGACGCGCCCCGATCCCATCCTCTGGATCGTTCCCACCGATGGCGGCGAGCCGTTCGCGTTCAGAAAGAGATGGGCCATCTACCGTCCGCGCTGGGCGCCGTCGGGAAACCGGATCGGCTTCATCGCCGCCATCGGCCCCCCACGCATCTGGACCGTGGAGGTGGATCCGGAGAGCGGCCGGCCCATCGACCCACCGCGTATGCTCATACGAACCAACGCCAACGCCTTCGCCTTCTCACCCGACGGCGAGCGCGTCGCCCTGGTCTCCTCCCGCTCGACGGCGGCCGGCGCGAGCGAGATCCATATCGTCGATTGGGAAAGTCGAAGGTACCGGGTGCTGCCGCGCGAAAGTGGGATGGTCTACTGGCTGGACTGGTCGCCCGATGGCAAGTCCATCTACTACGGCGTGACCCCGAGCGAATCGACGGAAGACACCGCCCACCGCGTGGTTCGTGCCGAC
The DNA here is from genome assembly GCA_036475815.1 of Gemmatimonadota bacterium. Taxonomy (GTDB): domain Bacteria; phylum Gemmatimonadota; class Gemmatimonadetes; order Palauibacterales; family KS3-K002; genus JBDHGH01. The sequence goes on along the minus strand of JAZGAL010000032.1, from coordinate 18,781 downwards.
GTCGTAAGCGGTGCCACCGAGACTGTGCTACGGGTCGGCGAGTTCCTCGGCCTTTCCGCGGACGGCACGCAACTGCTTTATCGGCCGGCGGAGCCTGACCCAGCCGGAACCGAGGTCCTGGAGCTCGCAACCGCCGGCGGCGAGCCTCTGATGCGGTTGGTGATACCGGCGGGGCCGACGCCCCGCTGGGGAGCCGACCCCACCTCACTTCTACAGATCCGTGCTGAGGGCGCCGGCAGCGCCGTTCTACAGATCCTCCTCTGCCGAGAGCATGACCCGGAGGCCCGTTAGCGCGTGAAGACCGGCACCTTTCGTATGTGACCGCCGCCGCCCCATCTTCATGGCATGCCATTAATCGACACCCCGGAGGCACGGCATGAACAACCTCGTCCTCATCATCGTCCTCGCCGCGGTTGCCGGCGTGGGCATCATGCTTTACAACAAGCTGGCGTCGCTTCGGGTCCGCGCGGACGCCGCCTGGGCCGATATCGACGCACAGCTCAAGCGCCGCTACGACCTGATCCCCAACCTGGTGGAGACGGTCAAGGGCTACGCCGGCCACGAGAAGGGCGTGTTCGAGCGGGTGACCGAGCTCAGATCGCAGGCCATATCGGCGCAGGGAGTGGTGGAGCAGGCGAAGGCCGAGAACATGTTGACCCAGGCGCTGCGCTCGGTGTTCGCCGTAGCGGAGAACTACCCGCAGCTTCGCGCCTCCGATAACTTCAGCCAATTGCAGGGCACGCTTACGCAGATCGAGGACAAGATCCAGGCGGCGCGCCGCTACTATAACGCCGTGGTCCGCGACTACAACACCAGCGTGCACGTAGTACCGTCGAGCATCGTCGCTTATCTGTTCAGCTTCAAGGACCGAGAGTACTTCGAGCTCGATTCGCCGGAAGAGCGCGAAGCCCCGCGGGTGGACTTCAGCGACAAGGGATGATGCCGGGTGGGAGTCTCGGGATGAGAGAGGTAGGAACACGGTGGTGAGAAAGTGGCTGGGTAGTACGCGCTGCCTGCGCCGGTCGCTCCTGTACATCGGGACGGCCGCTCTCGCCGTCGGCCCGCTGACCGCTGCGGGCGCGGAGCCGGCGGTTGCCCAGGATCGGCGGCTGACGATCAACTTCTTCGACGCGACGTACCGCATCGGACTCGACGGCGCCATCGAGGTGGAGGAGCGCATCAGCGTCCGCTTCGAGGGCTCCTGGAACGGAATCTTCCGCTGGATCCCCACCAAGTACCGGTTGGACGACGGCGGGCGGCATCAGGTTTATCTCGATCTCCAGGCCGTAGAGGACGGGCGCGGCAACCCGCTGCGCCATGAGGTCGAGCGCAAGGGTGCACTGGTGCGGATCAAGACGTGGGTGCCGGGCGCCCGGGATGTCGAGCGCCTGATCGTGTTTCGCTATCGCATCGAAACCGGCCTGCGTTACTTCGGCGATGAAGACGGCATGCAGTGGGCGCACGACGAGCTCTACTGGAACGTGACGGGCGACGAGTGGGAGATGCCGATTCTGCGTGTCCAGATCAAGGTCGAGCTGCCGCCGGAAGTGAGCGGCGTACGCGCCGTGGCCTACACCGGAGGCTATGGGACCCGGGGCAGCGACTACCAGCAGAGCATCACCGGCTCCACTGTCCGATTCGAGACGACGCGCAGATTGAACCTTCGGGAGGGGTTCACGATCGTCGTGGGCTGGGATCCCGGTGTGGTGGCCAGGCCGGCGGCGGCGGCGCGTATGCGCTGGTTGTTCCTCGACTACCTGTTCCTCCCCATTCCGATCATCGCCTTCGTGCTCATGTTCTGGATGTGGCGGAGGAAGGGCCGCGACCCGGAGCTCAACCGCTCGATCATGCCGCAGTACGATCCCCCGGAAGGGATGAGTCCCGCGGAGGTAGGCACGCTGATGGACTTCAGAGTCGACCCCAGAGACCTGTCGGCCACCATCATCGATCTGGCCGTGCGCGGGTACCTGCGAATCGAGGAGGTCCCGAGCAAACGCCGCAAGCGCCCGAAGGACCACATCATCCATGTGCTGAAGGACCCCGCTGGAGTGACCGACCTGAAGGACTTCGAGCTGGAGCTGCTGGAGGCGCTTTGGGACCTGGCAAGCAAGGAGAAGGGTGACGAAACGCGCTCGATCAAGGTCTCCAAGCTGAAACAGAAGTTCTACAAGTACGTGCCGAAGATTAAGCGTCGGATTTACGGCCGCCTGACCAAACCGCCGAAGATGTTCACGGCGCGCCCCGAGCACGTGCAGGGCGTCTGGGTCGGTGCCGGTATCGTCGTCGCCGCGCTGGCCGTGGGGCTCGGATTCATCGCCACCAACCTCGACCTGGGGCTGCCGGCCGTCAGATGGGCCTCGCTGATCGCGACTCCGTTCATCGTCATCGGGTTCGGGCTGTTCATGCCGGCGCGGACCATGAAGGGCGCCCGGGCGCTGAACCACGTTCTGGGGCTCCGCGAGTACATCGATCGGGTCGATCGCGATCGTTTGAAGTACGCCACGCTCGAGCACTTCGAGAAGCTGCTGCCCTACGCGGCGGCGATGGGCCTGGAGGAGAAGTGGACCGAGGCGTTCGAGTCGATCATCGTGGAGGCGCCGGACTGGTATGTGAGCGGCTACCCCGGCACCTTCCACGCCTACTACTTCTCGCGCTCGTTGAGCAGCATGACGGCAGCGACCGGCACAGCGCTGGTCACCGCGCCCCGCTCGGCGAGCAGCGGGTCGGGCTTCAGTGGCGGCGGCGGATTTTCGGGCGGCGGGTTCGGTGGAGGCGGCGGCGGTGGGTTCTAGGAAGTAAGTGATGAGTGCCGAACGCCGAGTGCCGAAGTTCGCGATGACCCAATTCGAGTACGCTCTCTGGATGCGCAGGCCATCGTCGATTACTTTCAACCGCTGTATGATTGGCTGGTGAAACAGAACGAGGCCCGTGAGAGCACCTTGACGGACTAGAGGCAGCGAGCTTGCCAACGTCCGCCCTTCACTCAGGCAACGAGGAGGACCGCATGGCAAGAGCAGCATCCAAGAAGATCGCCGCGACGAGGAAGACGGCGTCCAAGAAGACGAAGGCCGCCAAGAAGAAACTCACTGCCGCGAAGAAGACGGCGGCCAGGAAGACGAAGGCCGCCAAGAAGAAATTCACTGCCGCGAAGAAGACGGCGGCCAGGAAGACGAGCGCCGCCAGGAAGAAGCTCGCAGCTGCGAGAAAGGCGGCCGCCAAGAAGACGACCGCGGCCAGGAAGAAGCTGGCCGCTGCAAGAAAGGCTTCGGCCAGGAAAAAGGCTGCGGTTAAGAAGAAATAGCGCGGGAGCCGTCGAAATCGCGGGGGCAGGGGGCGATCGAGTTCTGCGGGCGCCCCCGCTTCCTATCCCGCCAGCGGTGTCGGGTCGATGTAGATTCGGTAGTCCAGAACCTTGTCACCCTCGAGAGTGAGGATATTGGCAAAAGGAACCGTCACCTCGCGGCCGTCCTGCAACCTGTACGTCACATCGCCCCGGCAAACCAGCGCTTCTTCGTGTTCCCAGACGTCGAGCACCTGATGCCGTATAGCCTCCAGCGTCCCCAAGAACCCAGCCACGTACTCGCGGACCGCGTCTCGGCCGCGCACCGGCTCCTGACTTCCGTACCTGAACACCGCATCCTCGGTCAGATAGGCAACGAACGCATCCGCATCCTTCCGGTCTATCGCCGAAAACAACTCCGAAATCGAGATCTTACCACTCATACTCGAGCCTCCCCTCGCCCTTCCCTCCTACTCGCCCGCCAACCGCTCCAGCGCCTGGCGCCCCCGCTCCCACCAGGGCTGCAGCTCCGGATCGGCATTCTCCCACCAGCGCACGAAGCGCGCGTAGTGGAGCTTCGCCTGCTCGCTGTCCCCGCGTGCCTCGGAGATAGCGCCCAGATAGTACTCGCTCGGTGTTGTAGTGAGCACGTTGCTTTCGTTTTGGGCATAAAACTCGAGGCTCTCGAAGTAGCGCTCCGCCTTATCGAGATCGCCCAGCTCCAGGTACAACTTGCCCAGCTCGAACCGCAGCAAGCTCTGGATCACTATATCAGGCAGGACTGACGACGCCTCTTCCATCTCCTGCGCGGCCAACGCGTAGTCTCCCCTGCGGAGTGCCGCGTAGCCGCGCAGCGCTTGAGCGAACGATCCAATTACCGCAGCGATAGCATCATCCCCGGCCAGGCTTTCGGATTCCGCCGCCGACTCGATCGCCCGGATCTCGTTGTCGAAAACGTCCCAGCGCTCTTGAGTGGCGGCGAAAGCGCCCAGGTAGAATCGCTCGATCGTCGTAGGATCCGAGCCCAGAGCTTCCGCCGCTCTCTGAGCTGCCGCAACGTCAGGATAACCCATCAGGTACCACAGCACGTCGAGCACGTCACGGTACCTGTCCCCCGCGTAGTCAGCCCCGATCTCCGAGTGCTCGGCCATGAACTCACGAGCCGCCCGCACCTGCCCCTGGCCGAGCCGGGCCCGCGTGGACGCGAGCACGCCGAATCGGCGAGCGGCCATCGGATGCCTCGCATCTACCAGCGCGTTAGCAACGGCAATCGCCGGGTCCGGGAAGAAGTTGCCCGACCAGTAGAAGCGAGCGAAGACGGTGACCAACGCATCGGCCCCGGCCGTATCGAGAGCAGCGCGCGCTTGTGCTCGAGAAGCGCTATCCCCCCACGCGAGAGCGTAGACCAGGGCCAGCCCACGGGCATGTGGACTCTCGGGGTCGATCTGGCGATGACGCGTGATCAGCTCGCGCGCCCGGGCGCTGTCCTGCCGTACCAGCGCATCGTCGATCAGATGTATGTAAGTCGGGCCGAAGTCGGGATCCATCTCTAGCGACCGCAGCAGAACGCGGCGGAACTCGTCACGCGGGAGCAGAACACGGTCACCGACGTGGTAGTACATATCGGCGAGCAGGTTCCATCCTTCAACATCGTCCGGATAGCGGGCCGTGAACTCCTCGATGTTCTCGATCCCTTCGGCGCTCAACTCCTCCAACTCGACGCGACCGTGCACCAGAAGTCGCTCCCGCTCCGGGAGCCGGTCGGCAAGCTCGAGCGCACGATTGGAGTACTCGATGGTCCGTTCAGAGAAGGGCTCCACCCAACCGTAGGCGTCCGAGATGCGGTAGAATGCCACCGCGAACGTCGTATCCGCCTCGACCGCAAGGGTGAAATCGGCGATAGCTTCTCTGAACCTGGAACGCCGGTACTTCTGCTCACCTTCGAGAAACGCCTTGAGCGCCGGCAGCGATGGAGTCGTGATCCGACTCAGATCCAGCTCGGGCAACTCCTCTGATGCCGGCAGCACGTCCGAACGCAAGATTTTCAGGCACAGGCGATCGACCAATGCCAGTACGCTGTCAGGCGAGCCCTCGACCTGCACCCGCTCCAGCCTGCCGTTCCTGAGATCGTGCACATCGGCAGTGATCCGCACCTCGCTTTCCGAGCCGACCATGTTGCCCAGGAGAGCGTAGGTTGCACCGACATCGCGGGCCAGCTGCAGGGAGCGCTCGAGATCCGTTCCGCTCCCGCCCTCCCCCATCTCGGTTCGCCAGCGGCTCAGAACGGTGCGGGGATCGATGGATCGCAGACCGGCTACTCCGTCGAGGTTGTTGTAGAACAGGTCGACCATCCCCTCGCGCCACAACTCGGCGTCAGGGCCGGCGACCCGAAAAGGCAACACGGCGATGGCCGGACCCGTGTGGGCAGTCGCCTCCGATGTGGCGAGTGCGGGCCCACGCTGCGTCAGCAGGACGTAGACGCCCGCGAACCCAAAGAGAAGCGAGAAAGCGACGACGCCGCCGAGTATCGCGCGGCCCCAGGTGAGATGCGGAACCCGACCTCGCGCCACCGACTGCTTCAGGTCGACCAGATCGATCTCCCACGGATTCGGGCCCGGGACCTCCCGCTTCTGTGCCGCCGGAGCGCCCTGAACCCAGCCTGTGATCACCAGAATGACGAGACCGATGAGCAGGAGAATCAGAACGGCAGTGAAGAACCACTCCGGCAGCCCGAACTTGCCGATGAAGAAGTCGCTGGCCTCGAGAACCGCCCAGGAAGCGCCGGCATAGACCAGCAGCACCCGAAGCAGGTGGGACTCACGAAGTCGCGACCACAGCCTGGAGGTGTCCATAGCCGCTAAAGATGGGGCAGATGTGTCAGGGAGCAAGCGCGGGATATCGCCTCCGCCCCCGCGCGCCACCTAGTTGGGTGGCTTGAAGATCTTCTTGAGCAGATTCTTGCCGGCGTCCTCGAGCCGCTTCGCCAGCTCTTTCTGGAGCGCCTCGCTGTCGATCTCGAGGGTCGGGTGCGACATGGTACCGCCGATACCGATGGCGACCTGGATAGCCTCATCATCACCGGCGAGCTGGCCGGCCAGGTCGCCCAGCACTCCGCCGCCCTGGACCAAGCCGGCTTTCTGCAGAGTCGAAGCCGGCAGCTCGATGCCGAGTTGGAGGTCCAGGCTGCCGCCCAGACCGGCCGAACCGCTGATAAGGCCTTTGATGTCACGCGAACTGAAGTCCCAACCGTTCACCAGGATGGAGCCGCCCTTGATCTCGAAGGCGCCACCCAGCTGCTGAAATCCGGAGAGGTGGCTCGGGTCGAGCTTGAACTGGCTTGCCAGTGCCCGGGTGATGCCGAAATCCTGGAACTTGCCCTCGCGGAAATTGGCCTGACCCATAGCATCGACCGCGCCAGGCGTCGGAAGCATGGTCTCATCGATCGCGCTCGAGCCCGAGATATCGAAGTCGACCATCCCGCTCAGCGCCTGGCCGAGCCGCGTCCAGCGCTGCAGGAAGACGCCCGCCTCCGCGTCCCTGATCTTCAGGTCGTAGCGGAGCGTATAGGGCGGACGGCCCTGGCTGAAGTCCAGGCTGAGCCCGCCACTGAGCTGCCCCCCGTAGACCTCACCCTGAAGGTCCGTCACGTCGATCACACCGTTCTTCGCCACGATGTTGAACGAGACGTCCCGGGCCCGTGTCGGTGGGTTGAGCAGCTCGGCGATCTCCACCCGGCCACTGGCGTTGACCGGTGGGAGAGCCGGTTGCGGGTAGCGCTCGCGCGCGCTCTCGCCGGGGTCGCGCCCATCCAGATCACGGCCGGCCAGGCGTGCTTTAACCAGATCGCTATAACCGACCCTCCCCGTTTGCACGGACAGCTCGGCCATATCGAGCCGGTTCGATTTCACCGTGAACTCGACGAACGGTATCGGCCCACCGCTGTCGCGGCTGAGGGCGTACTGCAAGAGACGTTGACTGCTGAGCGAGAGCGTCAGGTCGCTCCCACCGAGCTCGATCGGCACCGCCTCCGCCCGGACTCCCGTGCCGGTGAGCTGCAGCGTCGCCGAGCTGATACGAGCGGGCACGGCCAGGGACGGACTCTGGTAGCTGACGTCCGAGAGCCGTACCGAACCGGTGAGCCGCATGCCTGCAGGCTCCTTCGCCGGGCCCGAGAAACTGATGTCGATGGCCGCGTTGCCCTCCACCGGCATCGGCCGCTCACGCAACTCCGCCAGACGGCCGAGATCCAGGTCGCCGCGCACGCGGCCGTTGACGATAGGCGCCTCGAAGTCAGTGACATTGAGCGCGAGCTCGAAGGGACGGTCCCACAGCAGCCCCTCGAATCGGGACAAAGACAGCGACCCGATGTCGAACGAGATCTGACCCGAGCCGTCCGACAGCACGCGGCCGTACTCGCCGTAAGCCGCCCCGACACTCTCGAGTTGGAGAGTACCGTTGATCTCAGGGGTTAGACCCTCGCCGACGGGGCCGGCTATCCGCAACGCGAGCTGAGCGCGGCCTGAAGCATCGACTCCTTCCAGCTGCAGGGCCGGAGGCAAGCTCGCCAACAGCTCGGCGATGTCGAGCTCGCCCGTCTCCAGGGCGAAGTCGATCGTGCGCGCGCTGCGCAATCCGCGCACAGCGCCTCCGCCTTCCAGCCGCACATCGCCCACGTCCACCCGGAGCTCCCGCAGCACCAGGCTGTCACCCGGAAGATCAGCGAAGACCTCGTACTCGAGGCCGACGTCCGGAAGGGCGGTGCTGTCCCCGCCGAGCTCAGGTATCAGCGCCTGAATCGACCGCAGGTCGATCCTCCCTCGACTCAGGAGGGCCGTGCTACCCTCGGACGCACGTTCCGCATTGAGCCGCGCGTCGACCGACATTCGGGCACCGCGACCGCTGCGCCGGTCGAGATAGATGATCGTGCCGTCTTTCAGAATGAGATCCTCGACCACCAGTCCGGCGGCAGCGATCGCCGAAGAACCGCCGGCCGGGTCCACCGCCGTGGCCGACGGCGCACCCTCTGCGCCAGTCGATCCCAGACCATCGAAGTTGGTAGTGCCGTCCGCCAGCAGCTCGTAGCGGAACACAGGGCGGACGAGCCGGACCTGGCCCAGCTCGAACTGCTTGTGCAGCAGCGGCCAGAAACGGAGCTGCAGCTCCAGCGCCTCCAACTGCAGAGCCGGCTCCGCGCTGAACCCCGGCGGGTTCGCGATGCTCAGCTCACCCAGGCGCACGGCGATGCGCGGGAACACCCGCAGCCGCACCGACCCGAGCTCCACCTCGCGCCCGACCCTGGCCTCTAACTGAGGCTCCACCAGCGCCCTCAGCTTCTCGGGCGGAAAGAGCAGCTTGAGGGTCACGGCCCCGCCCACGACGACGAGGGCCACGGCGCCGAGGAGGCCTGCAAGCCAGAGCGGGGCTCTGAAACCGCGAGCCCGGCCAGCCGGGCGATTCTCTTCTGAACTCATGTTACCACGCGCATGTAGAGCCTATGCCGAGCCAGGTTCTCACCAGTCTACGCTAATATAACATAGAGGGCTCCCGGCTCAGGTTCGCGGGCCGGCGAAAGCACGGGCGCGGGAGAAGACCTGGTCGAGCATCGAAGGAGTGAGCTTGCCGGTGAATGTGTTCTGCTGGCTGGGATGATATGAGGCAATCACAACGGGTCGCCCAGGGCCCAGTTCAACGACGCCGCCGTGCACGAACTTTGGCATCGGCGACGGAACGCGGTGTCCCCGCCCGCGCTCCTGCCCCCGCAGGATGCGGAGGACATGGTTGAAGGCGTAAGCGCCCAGCGTGAGGATGACCTGCACATCGGTCAAGAGATCGAGCTCTCTCTCGAGATACTCGCGGCAGTTGTCCCGCTCGGCCGGCGCCGGCTTGTTGCCGGGCGGCGCGCAACGGAGGGCGGCGGTGATGTACGCGCCACGCAGCTTCAAGCCATCGTCACCGCTCGTCGACTCCGCTTGATTTGCCAGCCCCGCACGGTGCAGCGCCGCGTAGAGGAAATCGCCCGACCGATCCCCGGTGAACATGCGGCCCGTCCGGTTGGCGCCGTGCGCCGCCGGGGCCAGCCCCACGATGAGCAGCCACGCTCCGGGATCGCCGAACCCTGGCACCGGTCGACCCCAGTAGTCCCAGTCCGCGTAGGCGGCTCGCTTCTCACGGGCCACCCTCTCCCGCCATTCCACAAGCCGGGGACAGCGCTTGCAGTTCGTTATCTGCCGATTCAGTTCTTCGAGCGTGTGCCGTGCTGTCACGCGGGGGAAAGTGATTAGTGATTAGTAGTTACTACTTACTATTTACTACTTACTACTTACTTCCCTACCACGCCCTTGCCAACCGCCCCCATCCCGCAGCTAATTGAGTGGTTCCGAGCGCGCGCGCAAGCACCGATAATACCTGAAATGCGAACCGCACCACGACCGTTCCTCGTCATGCTCGCGATCTCTGCGGTCGCGTTCCTAGCCATCGTGGTGATCGACCTGCTGTCGCCGATCCCACCGGCGGACCGACTGCGGGCGCTGCGCCAGCAGATGGCGGACCTGCGTGCCGCCGCTGATTCCTGCCAGGCGGCTCTGGTCGGCGAGGAAGCCCGGCTGCTCACCAGCGACGCGCGGCTCGATTCGCTCAGAGCTCTCATCGATCACTACGAAGGTCTCGACACCCGCGGCGTACCCGCCGACAGCTACGAGGTCTACCTGGAGATATTCGTCGCCTACAACGAGGGCATACCGCAGCGGGCCACCGCCGGCGACAGCCTGCAAGCCCACTGGGAGGCGTGCCGGGAGCTCACCGTGCGGCACAACTCGATCGCCGACTCGGCACGCGCCATCGCCGAGGAGTTGGGCCTGATTTCTACGGGCGGCCGTGAGAAGAGTGATTAGTGATTAGTGATTAGTAGTTACTGGACACCGATCAGGGCTGGCCCGCAGCCCCCGATTCTCTCAGATTGTGCAGTGCCCCTCAACTAGTAGACCGCCGATGAGCAAGAAGCTTTGGGACGTGATCATCGTTGGCGGCGGCCCGGCCGGGATCACTGCCGCCCTCCGGCTAGCTCGTGAGAATCTCGACGTGCTGGTCGTCGAAGCCGCTATATACCCTGGCGCCGAGAACTGGTCGGGCGCCGTTTACTTCGCGGAGAACCTGGCCGACCCCGACGTGCTGGGCGAAGAAGACCTCGAGCGGGCGCCGTTCGAGCGGCGCGTAGTGAAGCGCGGGTTCTTCTCCACGAACGGCCTCACGATGGCCGGCGTCGAATACCGCAACCCGGACAGCTTCCGCCACTGTTATACGGTCCTCCGTCCGGTCTACGACTACTACCTGGCGGAGCGTGCTCGCCAGCTCGGCGTCACGCTGCTCACCGAGACCACGGTGGACGGCCTCATCCGTCATAGTGGCCGGGTCATCGGCGTTCACACCGATCGCGGGCCGCTCTACGGCGAGATCGTCTTCCTGGCTGAAGGGGACGCCTCGCATCTGGTCAGCAAGGAGGGCTTCGAGCGCGACACCGTCCGCTCGAAGAGGAACGGGCAGCCCGCTTTCCTGCAGGGCATCAAGGAAGTGATCCAGCTCGAGCCCTCTGTTATAGAGGAGCGCTTCGGGGTGGGACCGGGAGAGGCGGCCTGTTACGAGATCTTGCTGCGGAACGGCGCGATAGATGGTAAAGCCGTACGCCTCAACATGGCCGGCCTGATCTACACGAACAGAGACAGCATCTCCATCGGCCTGGTGATCCCGCTCGACAATCTCGCCGGGTTCCGCGGCGACTACAACACGTTGATGGAGTGGTACAAGGGGTTGCCGGCCATCCGGCGCTTCATCGAAGGCGGCGTATCGACATCGTACGGGGCCAAGATCATCCGCAGCGGCGGCCTCAAGGAATTGCCGACGCTGGTGGAGGACGGCGTGGCCGTCGGCGGCGCCGCCACGGGCATCGGCGTCGACTTCCCGTATCCGAACTTCACCGGCCCCGCCTGCGCGATGGGGAAGATCTTCGCCGAGGCGGTCATCCAGCTGCGCGAGATCGGCGAGGAGCCGACCCGCGAACGGCTGCAAGAGCTGTACGTGAAGCCGCTCGAAGCGAGCAGCTACTACAAGGACGTCGAGTTCCTGCGGGACTGGCCCGCCTTCATCGAGCACAGCGAAGCGCTCATGGGCCGTCAGATCGATTTGCTGAACGGCGCGGTCTACGTCATGACCCGGCCCGACCTCGGCTTCGCTCGCAAGTGGTGGGAGACCGTTCGTTTCGTGGCCGAGACCCTCAAGGGCAAGTGGACGAAGACGCTCGGCGACCTGAACGGCGGATCGAAGGCCCTCGGCATCGGCGGCTCTGTATTGAAGCACTCGCTGCCGGCACTGATACTCTCGATTCCCAATACGCTGTTGGCGTTGCTGCCCTTCGCCTGGGGACGCGGCAGCGGTGAGCTGAGCGTCGTCTTCTGGGTGATGGACGAAGAGTCCGGGAAGATGCCGTGGTACAAGCGCTGGACTTTCGCGCGCTACAGGTCCGCGCTTTCCAAGGCCGCCGGCGTGCTCTACGCCAACGACGGCCGGCCTTTGCGCGAGAAGCTCGATCGCTGCGTCGGCATCGTCATGCGCCGGCTTTCACTCTGGGAGCTGGCCGGCGTGGTCGTCGGTGTGCTCGGCTTCTGGCTGACACGCTGGGCGCAGCGGCTCAGCGACGCCGTCCGCTACGCGCGCCGCAGGCCTACCCTGGAGGAACTGACAAGCACGTTCTATGGCGGTTGGGTCGTGCGCTGGCGCCAGCTCACCGACCTGTCGGCGGGTCACGTCACGGTCGCCACGTCCCAGGATGCCAAGCTCAACGAGATCAGCTACATGGGCGAGGCAGGCTCGCATATCAAAGTCTTCTTCCCGCCCGAAAAGCCCGGCGAGCTGGAAGACCCAGGGGTGTCAGCGCTCTGGAGCGTCTGCCCGGCGGCCGTCTACCAGATCAACGTGGACCGGACGCTTCACGCATCCGCCACGGTAAACTTCGAGAACTGCGTGAAGTGCGAGACGTGCTGGCGTATCGAGCCACAGCACGTGGACTGGTCGCGCTTCGGCAAGCACCGCCTGATCTACGAGGTCTATACGGAAGCCGACGGTGCGCTGAGGCGGATCATCTCCGAGCGATCGATACAGCACGCGCCTGAGATCGAGCCGAACTTCTGGAGAGCCATGCTGAGCGACCAGTGGTCGGATGACGCGGCGCCAGGCGCCCCCGACGCGCTGGCGAGCGCGATCGCCCGCGCGCGTCGCGCCATCGACCTCGCGGCGGCCAAGTGCGTGGAGTTGCACGACAACGTCTGGAACGGTCCGCGAGTTCTCGAGCCCGGCCAGGTTGCCTGGTACCGGTCGGCGATCGAGTACTTCGCCTATCTCGCCGAAGAGGCCGCGGTCGCGGCTACGGCCGAGCCGATCGAAAACTGGCTAGACGGGCGCGCGCTGGGCCTCGCCCACGCCGAGCTGCTGCAGATCAGGAAGGACCTCGAGGCCGTCAGCGGCCGAGTCCGCGAGCACGCGGGCGCTCAGCGGTTCTTCGCCGCGGAAGCGGATGCCCGTCAGATCCGCGACCACCACCTCGACGGTTTGCGGGCCTGGATCGACCGGATCGCGGATGCCTGTCGTATTCCGCGGGAATACTCGGACCCGGTAGCCGAGCTGCAGGCGGTCGAGATCGAGCCGGCTGCACGCAGTTCCGCGCGGGAAGCACTGCGCGGACACCTCGCGCAGGCCTTCGATCGCCAGGCGCTGCGCCGGCTGGATCACGGCGGCAAGCTCGAGAAAGCCGAGGCCGAACTGCTGCGGGCTGCCGCCCGAGCCGCCCTGGGCGCCGCGGCCCCGGGCGGGGGCTTCGATGCGTGGGAGCAGCTGGAGCGCGAGGACATCCTCGCCGAGCTGGCGCGAGTCGATTCGTCGCTGGCCGCCATCGTGGCCGGCCACCTGGCGGGCATCGAGGCTCTGGCGCGAGCGGGCGCGGACGCGTCGCTGCTCGATGTGCTGACGGGGGCGGGGGCCGACCGCCTCGTCAGCGTGGCGATGGAAGCCGAGGCGGAGCCGGGTGACGGAGCGTGGAACGGGACCCTGCCTTTCGTGATGACGGCACTCGCCGACAGCTTCGTCGCGCGCGGCGGCGGCCGCATCGGCCTGTTCGAGCGGAAGGCGAAGGGCGTGAACGTCGAGAGCACGTTCCCCATGGGGCTTATCGGCGCGGCCGTCTCGGAGGTCACGCTCGCAGGCGCGAAGCCGGCCTGGGAGAGCGACTGGAGTGAGGCTGACGAGATTGCGCTCTTCGCGCACAGGGCCCGGGACGTGACAGCCATCGCTCTGGGGGCCGGGTCTTTCGCGGTAGAGCGGGCGATCGATCACGCGCGCAGCCGCATCCAGTTCCCCGACATGTTCCAGGACATCGACGGCAGGGACGCCATCGACAAGTTCGGTGCGGTGCGCGCCCACATCAGCCATATCGAGACGGGACGACTGGCCATCGAGACGCTTCTGCATGACACGCCCTGGGGTGATGCCGACGGCCTCGAAGCGGTGGCCGGCAAGGTCGCGGTCACCGACATCTTCGGGCCGGACCTGCCAAGCATCACCTACCGCGCCGGCCAGATAGTGGGCGGATCAGCGTTCTCGGAAGAGGACATCTACTCCAAGATCTACCGCGACAGCTCGGTCTTTCCCCACTACATCCGCGAGAACGCCCTGCTGAACGTAGAGATCGGCAAGCGTCTCGCGTCTGTGGGAGACGTGCCGCCGCTGCGGGCCATCTCAGAGAAACTCGATCAAGCCCTGCAGGCCATGTCGGGCCGGCCGATCTTCGACTTCGAGGCGATGCGGCTGCGGGCGGCCGAGGACCAGCTTCACCGCGCGATGCGCCAGGAGCTGGAGCGAGGGAACGGGGCTGTCGCTGAGGAAGTGATTCACGACATCGCCGGTGAGCTGGCCACACGACTCTACGTGTGGGCCCGCCTCCTCATCAGGGCGCACCGGCGCCTGGAGGGTTCGCTTCCGGCGGAACGCCACATGGAAGCCGCCCAGCTCTGGGCGGATGTCGTGGAGGAGCGCCTGGTCGCGCTGGAGCATGAGCTCCAGACGGCCGGCGAGCGCGTGGAACTGGGAGGCTACGCCCTGCGGCTTGGCGATTACCCGGACACGCCGATCGCCAGCGACGGCTTGGGCTTCGACTACCAGCGCGACATCGTCGATGCGAAGCGCGGCTACCGGTCCGGCGATTTCCTGCTCAAGCCTCTGGATCTCGACGAGAAGCGCTACCTGCCCGAGATCGTGTGGGCGGATGACGGCCTCCGCTCACGCCACGAGGAGTACCTGAGGCTCTTCCGCGAGCGCTTCCTCGAGGCGGACTACGAGCCGTCGTACGAGCGTTACGTCGAGAACCTGCACCACATACCGCGGGATGTCATCGACTGGACGGCCGAACATGGGTTCTTCCGCATGGTGATCCCAAAGGAATACGGCGGCCAGAACCGTTACAAGGCCGACTATTACAACCTCTGCATGGTCTCGAAGCGCCTGGCCGACATCAGCCACACGCTGACCGTGCAGGCCAACACCAGCATCGGCACCACGCCGATGCTCCTCGGCCTCTTCAACGATGTGGCGGGAGCCGAGCGCGACCTACAGGCGGTAATCGAGCAGGCGGATGCCGTCGAGGGTCTCGAAGTCGAGATCAACAAGCTGCTCGCCACACGCGACA
The DNA here is from genome assembly GCA_036475815.1 of Gemmatimonadota bacterium. Classification (GTDB taxonomy): domain Bacteria; phylum Gemmatimonadota; class Gemmatimonadetes; order Palauibacterales; family KS3-K002; genus JBDHGH01. Next base: position 3,776 of record JAZGAL010000032.1, on the reverse strand, counting down.
ACCCCGACGTCGAGGTACTCGAAGGAGCTTTTGTCGCGCTCAACAAGGAAGTGAACTCGAGGATCGGTCGCAGTCGTATCCTCAAGAAAGTGGTGTTCGGGAAGTTCCTGTCGGCGATGAGCAAGGCCGGCATGGCCGGCATGAAGCGCGACCTCGACGGCTTCTTCGGCGGCCTGCAGAAGGCACTCGCCGCGCTGGAGGGTTGGCGGGAGCGAGCGGCTGCGGAGCTCGAGGAGATGCCGCGCCGTCGCCAGGCGCACGAGTTCTACCTGCGCCTGATCTCAGCGCGCATGATCTCCGCCTTCGCGCTCACCGAGCCCAGCGCCGGTTCCGACACCGCGCGCCAGCGCACCGAAGCGCGACTCGACTCACGGCGCGTCCACACCGACGATGACGGCGTGAAGTACTTCTACCTCGATGAGGAAGCAAAGGAGGGTCGCCGCAACATCTGTGACATGCGCCGCTTCGAGTTCGACTATGACAACGCGAAGATCTTCTACCGCTACAGCGACGACGCCGAGCGCGCCGAGGTTCTCTCACTGGAGTACTCGTACAAGGAGGGCGAGGAGAAGTACCGCTATTTCATGATCGGCGATCGCCGCGTCGACATCCACGACATGGCACTGGTCCGCGAGCGCGACGGCGAAGAGTACTACGAGTTCTACGTGCTGAACGGCGCGAAGATGTGGATCACCAACGCGCACATCGCCGGCGTCGAGGCCATCTACGCACGTACTCCGGCCGGCATCAGCGGCTTCATGGTCGACGCCCTGACCGAGGGGTTCCTCGTGGGCAAGGACGAGGAGAAGACCGGCCAGCGCGCCTCGTCCACCAACGAGATCACGCTGACCAACGTTCGCATCCCACGCGAATGCATGATCGGGATCGAGGGTCGCGGCCAGGAGAACGCGCTGGAGACCCTGAATGTCGGCCGCACCGGCCTCTGCATCTCCTCGACGGCCTCCATACAGCAGACGATCGGCGACGCGTGCCGCTACCTGGATGTGTTACCCCGCGGCTCGAAGGGCTGGGTCCGCTACCGTCTGGGCCTGGCCATGGAGGAGATGTTCGCGTGCGAGTCGGTGGCCTACAACCTGATCGGGCTGTACGACGACGCGACAAGCGACGCGCTACGCGTAGAATCCGCGATCGGAAAGTACTTTGGCACCGAGGGCCTGCACCGGAACCTGCACTGCCTCGAGCCGGTCTACGGAATCGAAGGACAGACGCAGCGTTATCGGATCGAGAAAGATCGGCGCGACATGCGCGTCATGCCGATCTACGAGGGGACCAACGAGATCCAGCAGTTCCTGCTGCTCAAGGACCTGACCGACATGATCGGGCCCAAGCTGGACAAGCTGGAAGTCGTCGAGGCCAAGGCCGACGGGTCACCCTACGCCGAACAGGTTCGCTGCCTGAACGAGATGCTCACCGGGCTGCACGAGCGGCTGCAGCTCACACGAAAGACCTACAAGAGCGCCGCGTGGCAACGCGCCCTGCTCCAGCCGATCTTCTTCCGCCTCTCACGTATGGCCGTGCTGGTGCAGGTGGTCGACAGCGTGGTTCATCGCGCCAACTGGATCGCCGCCAACTTGAGAGCCGACGGAGATGAGGCGCGGAGGGCATGGGCCGACAGGGCGGCGTGCGGGTTCGTCGCCCGGGCACAGCGGGAGTTCTCGCGGCTCGCTCAAGGCTTCGACCGCGACTTCGAGACGCTGAGGACGGGCGGTCGGCCGGCGGAGCTCAAGCTGGCGGAGACGGTCCTCGATGAGGCCGACGCCGCTCAAGCCGCCCACGCCGAAGCGGGCGTCGGGCGCATCGAGCGCGCGCCCTTCGGTCGCGAGCTCGAGATCGTCGTGGCGCTCGAGCGGGTGCCGCGCCTGGCACCGCGGCCGCGCCTCCAAGACGGTCAGTTGGCCGAGCACGTGTACAGCTTCACCGCCGGCGACCGGCGAGCTCTGCGCCTGGCAGTGTCGCTCAAAGAGGCGGCGCCTGAACGCGTCCGCGTGACGCTCATCTGCGCCGCTCCACTGGCGGCGGAGGACTTGCTCCGAGCCGGTCTGGCCAGCGGCGCGGACCGCGCGATCCTGCTCGACACCGGTGGCGAAGCTTACGCGGAGCACGCCATCGCCGCTGCGGTCGCCGGAGTTCTGCGGGAGCGGGGACTCGAGTGTGACTTGCTGCTGTGCAGCGCTTCCGAGGACGGCTCCAGCGACGGTCGCATGGCTTTGAGGCTGGCCACGGGACTCGAGGCGGACTGGATGCCCGACGTGACGGATCTCTGGGTTGCGGGAGACGATGCGGTCTACACCAGCCGCCGCTTCCCCGGGTCCCTAAGCTCGGCCATGCCCGCGGTGGCGGGCGTAGCGGCGGACGAGAGCGAGCCCGAGTGGGACTTCAGCACCGCGGGCTACGCCGGGGCGCTGCGCAAGCCGCTGGAGGTCGTCCCCTTCCCGGCGGGCGCCGAACGTTCGGACGAGGAGTTCGCCACCGCGGCCGTCGCCGTATCGGCGGAAGAGAGCGAAGAAGCGGGAAGCGTGGACCCGGAGCGCGCCGCCGAGGTGCTGCTGGAGATCGGTGATCTCGGCGACGGCGCCGCCGCGCCCGTTGGCACACCCTACAAGGGGAAGATCGAGAAGAGCAGCGCCGACTCGCTGGCCTGGGACGGCGTCGTATTCATCGCCGAGCTGGAAGGCGACGAGCTGGCGCGTAGCGCCCGGGCGCCGCTCGCAGCGGCTGAAGGGATCGCGACCCAAACGTCCCGGGGGCTGAGCGCGCTGGTGCTGAGCGAGCCTTTCGACAACTCGCGCCGCAAGGCGGTGGCCGGGCAGCTGCTGGCCCAGGCGCCGTTCGCGCGCATCGTCTTTGCCGAGCACGAGGCCCTGGGCTGCGAGGGCCCCCGTGCCTACGCCGAAGCTCTGGTGCGCCTGCTGGGCCCGCAGGCGTCCTCGCGCCCAACGTACCTGCTGTCCTCGCCGTGGCTGGCGGAAGCGCTGCCGATACTGGCGGAAGCGTTGCGCGAGGCCCAGGTGCCGGCAGAGGAGCTGGCCGACGTGAGCCGCGTGGAGTTCCGAAACGGCGACGGGATCACCTTCGTTCGTCCCGTTTATGACAGGAAGCTGCGGGCGCGGCGCACCCTGCCGGCGGCCGGAGACGGGATCCGCATCCTCTGGTGCGAGCCGGAAGTGGCAGCCGGGGGCGGCGAGCCGGCGAAGACCGAGCCCGAGGTGGTCCGGGTCGCGCTCGATCTCGAGTACGATCCCCAGATCGACGCGCTCGCCCAGGCGCTGGCAGAGGCCAAGCAGGCGCTGGGCGTGGTGACGCTGGAGAACGCCGAGTTCGTCATCGACGTGGGCGCGGGTCTCGGCTCGGTCGACAACCTGGAGACGGTGGTGGAGCCGCTGCGCCAGGCGCTGCTCGAGATGGGTGCGCCGAACGTGGAGATCGGCGCGACGCGCAAGGTCACCATGGACATGAGCTGGCTGTCCGACGATCGCCAGGTCGGGCAGACCGGGGTGAGGGTGAACCCGCGGATCATGATCGCGCTGGGCGTCTCAGGCGCGCCCCAGCACATAGACTACGTGGGCGACCGCGCGGTGATCTTCGCCTTCAACACGGACGCCCAGGCACCGCTGATGACGCTGAACCAGCGTCGCGAGCAGCCGAAGGTGTTTCCGGTCGTCGGTGATCTGTTCAAGACGCTGCCGAAGTTTGTGGCGGCGCTGAAGAGGAAGTAAGTAGTAAGTAGTGAGTAGTAAGCGGTGACAGGATCTACC
>JAZGAL010000031.1:0-6248 GCA_036475815.1 Gemmatimonadota bacterium | reverse complement strand
GGAAGCTGGCGCGCCGCAGTCGAAAGGGGCTGCCTCGCTGTCGCCGCTCGAGTACGCGCCGCAGCCCCTCTTCGATGAGGGCGCGGAGAGTAGTGCCCTCCTCGGCGGCGACCTTCTTGGCGGCGGCCAGCAGGGGGTCGGCAATATATACGGTTGTCTTCATACATATAACCATATCCCTCGCCGTCCCGGGTGTCAACTTCCTATAATGGAAGGGTGATTGGATCGCGACTCAGCCAGCGACACTCGACGGCGGGAATGGGAACGCACCACCTGAACCGGGACACTACCGCATGAACGGAATCACACTGGCCTCGTGGCAGGCGGCGGCCGGCACTGAAGCGAGCTGGATCTCCTCGATGACGAATTGGCTCGACCAGCATCAGCTCGTGGCGCAGCTCGCCGCGATGCTGCTCGTGGTCGTCCTGGCCTACGTCGCCGACAAGGTCACCAAGTGGCTATTGGTCTCCACGCTCCGCAGACTCGTCAAGGGAACGACGGTCACCTGGGACGACGCGCTGGCCAAACACAAGGTCTTCGCGCGGGCCGCCCATCTCGCGCCGGCTCTGGCCATCTACTATGGCATCCGGCTGGTTCCCGGGCTCTCGCAAGGCTTCATCGACTTGATGCAGCAGGCCGCGCTTGCCGCCGTGATTCTGGTGGGTGTGTCGATCGCTAGTGCCCTGCTCTCGGCGGCCGGCGACATCTACTCCGCCAGCGCGATCGCTCGCGGCCGCCCCATCAAAGGTTACATGCAGGCCGTCAAGATCGTTCTCTACATAGTCGGCGGTATCCTCGCGCTGGCGGCGCTGATCGGGCAGTCGCCGCTCATCATGCTGAGCGGCTTCGCGGCGCTGAGCGCGGTTCTATTGCTGGTGTTCAGGGACACGATCCTCTCGTTCCTCGCCAGCCTGCAGATCGCCAGCTACGACATGATGCGTGAGGGCGACTGGATCGAGATGCCAAAGTACGGCGCGGACGGCGACGTGGTGGAGATCGGGCTGCACACGATCAAAGTGCAGAACTGGGACAAGACCATCACGACGATCCCGACGCACAAGTTCCTTACGGACTCGTTCAAGAACTGGCGGTCCATGTCCCTATCAGGAGGGCGTCGCATCAAGAGATCGCTTCACATCGACATGAACACCATCCGCTTCCTCAACGATGCCGATATCGACCGGTTCGAGAAGTTCGTGCTGCTGAAGGACTACATGCAGCAGAAGAAGACGGAGCTGGCGGACTACAACGCGTCGCATGTCGGGAACACGAGCCTGGTGGCGAACGCGCGCCGGCTGACGAACATCGGGACGTTCAGGACCTACGTGGTCCGCTATCTTCGCGACCACCCGAAGGTCCACCAGGGCATGACTCTGATGGTTCGGCAGCTCAATCCCACACCTGAGGGACTGCCGCTCGAGATCTACGTGTTCTCGAACGATGTGGCCTGGGTGAACTACGAAGGAATCCAGTCCGACATCTTCGACCATATCATCGCGATCGCTCCCGAGTTCGGGCTCAGGGTGTTCCAGACCCCTTCAGGAAGCGATATCGAAGCGGTTCTGGCGCAGACCGTCGCCCCCGCCCCTCAGGTCAGCAGCTGACAGAAATAAGCCGTCGCGATGCCCAGGTAGTTGCCGAGAGCGTAGCCGATCAGCGCCAGCATGATCGAGACCGGCACGAGCTCTTCCCGGTGATACGCGGCCGCCACCGGCGCCGAGGCCGCGCCACCCACCCCCGAGACGCTCGCGACCGCGGCCATGCTCACGTCGATCCGGAAGAGACGGGCCCCGACGATGATGAAGACGAAGTGTACCCCGATGCAGATGAAGCCCGCCGCGAGGAACCACTGCGCGCCGCCGATCTTGGTCAGGTCCGCCTGGGCGCCCATCATCGTCATGTAGATGTAGGTCAGCGTCATGGCCAGCGGCATGGTGCCCGGCACCTTGCTCAACGCGGTGCCGGACAGCGCGATCCCGATCGTCGTGACCAGCAGGATGGCCCAGGTGCTCTGCGTCAGCACCGGCGGCAGGGCGGGGAAGAGCCCCGCCAGCTTGTTGGCCACGAGCATCGCCGCGAACGCGAAGCCCACCAGGGTCAGCACGTCCTTGAAGTGGATCTCGTGGCTCTTCTTCTCGATCTCGGCGGTGGCCTGGGCGACGTGCTCGATCTGCTTCTGAGAGACGCCGGTGAAACGGTCGAAGCTCGATGCCCAGCGTTTGGCAGTGAGGATGATGGGGAAGTAGAGCACGTAGACGAAGTTGTCCACCAGCACGACCATCCCCACCATCTCGCCCGGTGTGTCCAGACTTTCCGCCACGGCCGCCAGGTTGCCGGTCCCGCCGATCCAGCTTCCGGCCAGCGCGCCGTAGCCGCGCCAGGTGTCAGGAGGAAGGCCGCTCCTGAAGAGGTAGAAGGAGAAGACGGCCCCCACGACGATCCCGATCGCGCCCAGCACCATCACGCCCGCACCGCGCCAGGCCACCTTGATCACCTCGCGGATGTTGATGTCCAACAGCATCAGCACGATGAACATCGGCACCGCGAAGGACCTGAAGGTGGTGTAGATCGGGCTCGACTTGGGGATGACGTTGAGGTTGCTCAGGAATATCGGTGCCAGGAAGATCCAGATGATGGCCGGCAGGATGTTGAAGATCTTCCACCTCGTCTTCTTCTCCAGCCAGAGGAAGAAGACCGGGATCATCGTGATGACGGTCATCACGCCGATCAGGTCGTTAAAAATCGGTTCCGAGCCCATCACACTCCCTCCGCAATCGTAACTCCGCCCTGCTTGGCGATACTCCGCGAGCTGGATCGAGGGGAAATGCGACTGGCGCCGGACTAGCCAGACAGCGGCTCCAGGTCCTCGAAGAGACGGCGGAAGGCGACCGCACGGATTCCTTCTGCGAGCGGGTAAGTATTTGCACCCGCGTGCACCACGTCAAGTCGCTCGAGATTCAGGGTCTTGTATATACCTCGAAAATCGAGCGTTGTCCACTCGTATTTCAATGAAAAACGTCGGAAGTCGGCCGCTAGCCGGGGACCACCTCGAACCCAAGCTCTTTCCCACTGGAACGGATCCGCTGATCGAGCGACAGGAGGCGAGTCCCCGGGACGAGCGATCGCGCCAGCAGCGCTGTAGCGAGGTGGATGGCGTCGAGGGTGCGGATCGGCTCCGGTGGAAACGGGCGGCGAGCGCGCTCCGAGACCTCCGAATCGAGGCTGAGAATCGCCCAATGTTCCGAGACCTGGCGGAGTCGAGCTCGCCGATCGGCGGCGGTGGCCTCGCTGAGCGAACCCGTGGCAGTGGCGCGGATAAGGACCCGCTCGCATTCGATCAGCGTCAAGTCGGAAGCGAGGACGAGCTCGGCGTTGGAGAGGGTCATGCGGACGACGTCGGAGCCGGGCTCGCCCAGCAGCCAGGAGAGCACCGCGCTCGACTCCGCATAGAGGCTCAACGCTCGCCTCGCTCCTGATCCAGAAGCTCTGCCGCCTCGCCTTCGGACAGGACCGGGTCCAGGGCCGGGTAGAGATCGGGCCGATTCCCGGCGCCCAGGCGGGCCTTTCCGCTGCGGGCACGCTCTACGAGCGCCGGGTAAGGCGTGTCAGCCGCTCGAGCGCCCGGCTGGCGCAGTTCGGCCACAACCACGCCCCGGTCGGTGACGAGGATCTCCTCACCGCGCCGCACCATGCGCAGATACTCGCTGAGGCGGTTCTTCAACTCTCGAATTCCGACGGCCTTCATGCCTGACAATGTAGCTACATGAAGCTACATCGCAAAGCTTGCTCGTCGCTCAGCGGCTGGCGAGCCCGCCGGCGATCTCGCCGCCGTCGATCACGTAGGTCTGCCCAGTGATGAACGCCGCCTCGTCGGAGGCGAGGAAGGCGAAGAGGGCGGCGACTTCCTCGGGTAGGCCGTGCCGGCCTAGCGGGATCTTGGCGTTCACTTCCTCGATCATACCCGGCGTGTACTCCGCCTGCTGCATCGGCGTCATGATGTAGCCGGGACATACCGCGTTCACCCGCACGTTCGGCGCCAGCTCCAGCGCCATCGAGCGGGTCAGCTCCACGACGCCCGCCTTCGAGGCGTTGTAGTCGGCGTAGTGGCGATAGCCCACGATAGCGTTGGTGGAGCCCATGTTGAGGATAACGCCGGAACCCTGCTCCACCATCCGCCGCGCCGCCTGCTGAGCGACGAAGAAGACGCCGTTCAGGTTGACGTCTATCACCTGCCGCCATTCGTCCGGAGTGATATCGAGCAAAGCATGCCGGATGCTGATGCCGGCGTTGTTGATCAAGATGTCGAGGCCGCCGACGAATTCGTCCAGTTCATGAAAGGCGCGGGCGACCTCATCCGGATCCGACACATCGGCGCAGATGACGCCAGCCAGCCCCGGCACCCACTGCCCGATACGCTGGCAGCCGACTTCGTCGCGGTCGAGCACGACCACGCGCGCGCCCTCTTCGATGAATCGTGCCGCCGTGGCCGCGCCGATGCCGCCGGCGCCGCCGGTGATCAGGACCCGCCTGTCATTCAAGCCGAGCATCGTTCACCTCTATGCGAATCCGGCGAGCCCGCCGCCGTCCACCACCAGCGAGATGCCGGTCACGGATGCCGCCGCATCGCTCGCCAGGTAAAGTGCCGCGTGCGCGATATCCTCGGGCTCGAGGATGCGCGAAAGCGGGCGTTGCGCCGCCTCGGCCAGGAACTGATCGATCGGCTCGCCCAGTTGCTCCGCCTCATGACGTAGCATCGGTGTATCGGTATCGCCGGGGCAGATGCAGTTGACCCGGATATTCTGCTCTCCGTGATCCAGGGCCATAGCTTTGGTCATGAGCACCACCGCGCCTTTGGAGGCGCAGTAGGAGACGGCCCGCCGGCCACCTGCCAACCCCCAACCCGAGGACGTGTTGATGATCACGCCGCCGCCGGCTTCGGCCATCAGCGGAACGGTGCATCTGGACATGAGAAAGATCGACTTGACGTTGACCGCCATCACGCGGTCCCACTCCTCTTCGCTGAGTTCCAAGACCGAGGCGCGCCGGATGATCCCGGCGTTGTTGAACAGGATATCGAGGCCGCCCAGCGCGGAGACGGTCCGATCGACCGCTTCCTGACAATCCTCGGCCTGGCTAACGTCGCCGGGGATGAAGAGCGCTCGACCGCCACGGCCTGTGATCTCTCGAGCCACGGCTTCGCCCCCCGCCACGTCCAGGTCTACCACCGCCACGGCCGCGCCGGCGCTGGCGAACAGGCGGGCGGTCGCCCGCCCGATACCCGAAGCACCGCCCGTGATCAAAGCAACTTTGTCAGCCAGGTGCTTACCCGACATCGGACAGAGCCTTTCTCGCTGCTTCGAGCGTGAAGGTCACGTCTTCTTCGCCATGCGCCGTGCACGCAACCGAATGCAGCGCAGCAGAGGGAGACATGTACACCCCGTGCTCGAACAGCGCCAGCACGAAGCGCTGGTACTTCGCTCGGTCTACGTGCTCGCAGAACTCACGGTAGTCGCGGATCGCCGGCCGGTCGGTGAACATGATCTGCATCATGGGGCCGACGCTCTGCACGATGGCGTGGGTGCCGGTTTCCTCGAACAATCGCCTCAGCCCATCGGCGAGCATCTCGCCTATCGTCCAGGTGTGCAGGAAAGCGGCGCCGTCGCCTTCGTTCAGCTTCCGCAGACTGGCTCGCGCCGCGTAGAGCCCCACGCGCGAGGCATTTTGTGTTCCGTAGTGCAGCACGCCACCCCAGGCCAGCGCTTCCATAATCTCGGCGCGCCCGACGAATCCTGCCACCGGGAGTCCGGCGCCGAGTGCCTTGCCGAACGTGGCGATGTCGGCGTCGATTCCGTAGTGCTCCTGGCAGCCGCCCCGGGCGATGCGGAAGCCGGTGACGGTCTCATCGAGGATCAGCAGGATGTTGTTCGCCTTCGTGAGCTCGCGCACGCCCTCGAGGTAGCCGGGCTCCGGCGCGATCACGCCCATATTGGCCATGATTCCCTCGGTGATGACGGCGGCGATCCGGCCACGATAGGTGTCGATGGCCCGCTCCAAGGCGATCAGGCTGTTCCACGGTACGACGATCGTGTCTTCCAGCGCGCGCCGGTTGAGCCCCGAGCTCTCGGCGATCTTGATGGGGTCGTTCCTGTGCCCGAGTGAGGCGACCGCATGCGGGTGGGCGTTCACCAGGAAGTCGTCATACCAGCCGTGGTAATGCCCCTCGAACTTGATGAACAGGGGCTTGCCGG
>JAZGAL010000030.1:0-4469 GCA_036475815.1 Gemmatimonadota bacterium | reverse complement strand
GCGCGGCCGAACTCCGCCGCGAAGGCGCGGGTGCGGCTGTAGAGATGCGGCTGGAAGGCCACGACGAGCCGCCGTCCGCCGAAGACCTGGCGCGCGGTCGTCAGCGTGGCCGTGACTTCCGTGGGATGGTGCGCATAGTCATCCACCACGGTGACACCGCCCACCTCGCCCAGCGTCTGAAAACGCCGTTCGACGCCGGTGAAATCGGCGAACGCCGGCAACGCCGCTTGCGGCTCGAGGCCAAGGGCCAACATTACCCCGATGACCGCAAGGGCGTTGAGGACGTTGTGCTCACCACGAAGCGCCAGCTCGAAATCCCCCAGAGCCCGGTCGCGCCAGCGGGCGGAGAACGTGGTGCATTCCGGCTCGTAGACCACAGATTCGGCCCGCAGCTCGGCGTCGTCACCGGTGCCGTAACCGAAGCCCCGGGCGCCCGCCCGCTCGAGGCAGCGACGTGCCCCCGCATCATCAGCGCAGGCGATCACCTTGCCCTCTTCAGGGACCCGGTCCACGAACTCGCCGAAAGCCTCTTCCATCTGAGCGAGGGTGGCATAGGTGTCGAGATGCTCGACCTCCACCGAGGTGACCACGGCCAGCTTCGGCCAGAGCGCGAGGAACGAGCGGTCGTACTCGTCAGCCTCGACGACGTAGGTATCGCCGCCGCCGATGCGGGCATTGCCGTTCCAGGCCGGGATACGGCCGCCTACGAGCGCCGTGGGATCGAGGCCCGCGCTTTCCAGCGCCAGCGCCGTCAGCGCGCTGGTCGTCGTCTTGCCGTGCGTTCCGGCTATGGCGATCAACGAGCCACTGTTCACCAGATCGGCCAACGCCTGACTCCTCTTGATGACCGGCAGTCCCTGCCGCCCGGCCTCTACCAGCTCGGGATGGCCGTGCGGGATCGCGGCCGTGTGAACCAGCGCCGCGATTCCGGCCACGTGGTCGGGGCTGTGTCCCATCAGAACGCTCATCCCGCTACGCTCGAGCTCCTTCGTCGCTTCGTTCGACTCCTGATCGCAACCGCTGACCATCGCCCCACGCGCCCGCATCAGCAGAGCGAGTCCGGCCATGCCGGCGCCTCCAACCCCCATCAGGTGGATCGACGCGCCGCGGTCGACGAGCTCCGCCACTCCGTTCATCACCTCACCGGCCTTCCAGCAACCGCCAGAGATCGGCGGCGATCTCGTCAGCCGCGTCCGGGTTGCCGCGCGCCATGGAAGCACGACCCATCTCCTCGAGATCCCAGGGCGTGTTCAGCAATTCGACGACAGTGAGCCAGAGATTCGCCGGGTCTTTCTTCATCTGCGATTCTTCGACCACGATCGCGGCTCCGTCCGCCTCCAACGCCTTCGCATTCCGCAGTTGGTGGCTCGCCGCCGCATGGGGCAGCGGCACGAGCACGGACGGGATACCCCAGGCGCAGAGCTCGGCGAGCGCCAGGGCACCCGCCCGGGACACCGCCAACGTCGTCACGGCCAGCGCCTTGTCCATCTCCGCGATGAACGGTGCCGTGCGTATCGCGACCCGATCGCCCAGCAACCCTATCCGCCGCGAGACCTCCGCATGATGCGCGGGACCGGTCGACCAGAGCAGCTGAACGTCGGGCGGCAAGGGCGGCAGATCGCCCCTGTGAACGGCCTCTACCGCCGCGATGAGCGCCTCGTTCAGAGGCAGAGAGCCCTGGCTCCCGCCTACGACCAGGACGATGCGCCCCGGGGCCAATCCGAACTCGCGCCGCACCGCATCGTGATCCGGCAGCGGCTGCGGCCAGCGTATCGGATTTCCGTGAATCCGAACCTCCGTGTCAGGACCCGGCCACAGGTTCTTCATCGCCCCCTCGTAACCCAGGTGCAGCTGGTCCACATAGGGCGCCAGCCAGCGAGTCGTGAGACCCGGGTAGCTGTTCTGCTCCTGAATCGCTGTCGGCAGACCTCGGGCGATCGCCCAAGCCACCACCGGTCCTGCAGCATAGCCACCTGTGCCAACCACCAGGTTGGGAGCGAGCGTATCAAAAAGACGGCGAATCTCGCGGCTCGCCGCGAACGCCGAGCGTAGTAACCGCCAGTTGCGCCACGGCCTGCTGCGGTAAATCGGCTCGAGAGATAGCAGGCGATGCGCAACACCCAGTTCAGGAAGTATCCGTGCTTCGATCCCCCGTTGCGCGCCGACCAGCAGTATCTCGATCTCATCTCTCGCCGACCTCCTGAGTGCCTCGGCCAGGTTGAGGGCCGGGTAGAGGTGCCCGCCCGTTCCACCGCCGGCGATGATCGCCTGGTAACCCACGTCATTACGCTCGCCAGCTGCCGATGTTTAGAAGGATCCCCACCGCCACCAGCGATACCACAAGACTCGAGCCGCCATAGCTGATGAACGGCAAGGTGATGCCCGTCGTCGGCAGAAGACCCAGACTGACCCCCATATGGATCAACGCGCTGACCACGATCAGCGACGTGAGTCCCACGGCCAGGAGAAAGCCGAACGCATCCGGCGCGCGCCGTGCGATGCGAAGCCCCAGATAGCCCACCAACCCGATCAGAACGACCAGTGTCGCGACACCGATCCAGCCCCACTCCTCCGCGATGATCGCGAAGGCGAAATCGTTGTGGGGTTCGGGCAAGAAATAGTATTTCTGCACGCTCTCGCCGTAGCCGACGCCGAATAGGCCGCCTGATCCCACCGCGATAAGCGACTGGTGCAGCTGATAGCCCGCTCCCGCGGGATCGGATCCCGCGTCCAGGAACGTGACCAGCCGCGCCATCCGGTAGCTGGCGGTCCGGATCCACTCCCAGAGAAGCGGGACGGCCAGGACACCCACCAGGATGAAGTGCCCGATCCGCGCGCCTGCCGCGAAGAGCACGATGGCGCAGAGCAGTCCAATGAGCGCCGCTGAGGAGAGGTCGGGCTGCAGCATGATCAGGAACCCGACGACCAGGTAGACGACGCCGAAAGCCGCCAGTCCCCAGCGCAGACTGCGAACGCGCTCCCCTTTCTTGGCCGCCAAAGCCGCCGCCCAAATCACCATCGCGAGCTTCGCCACCTCCGATGGCTGCACGCGTACACCCATCTCCAACCAACGGCGCGCACCGTTCCGCGGCGGCGCGATCCCTTCCGTACCGGGCAGAACCAGCAGGAGGAGAGCAAATGTGGTGACGATCAGAAACGGCCATGAGAGCCGCGCGTAGATGCGGTAGTCGATACGAGCTACCACATACAACGCCAGCAGCCCGATCAGCGCCTTGCTCGCCTGCTGCCGCAGGTAGTAGTGGTCGGGCAAGCCTTGCTGTTGAGCCAGGAACGAGCTGGCGCTGTACACGGTGAGCAGACCTACCAGCACCAGGAAGACCGCGATGGCCAACAGCACGCCGGCGTCGCGCCGGGCGCTTCCCGCCGCCGGGACGTAGGAATCAACCGTGACTGCCGCGGCCAGGTCCTTCACGATACCTCTCGGTTCACGAGCTCGCTGAAGCGTACACCGCGCTCCTCGTAGTTACGAAACATGTCGAAGCTGGCGCAGGCGGGTGACAGCAGAACCACATCGCCCGGCTGCGCCAGCTCGCCCGCCAGCTGCACCACCGCCTCGAAGGGTCCATCCTCTCTCACCAGGTGGACCGCACCACCCAGCTCCGCTTCGATCTGCGCCGCTGTTTCACCATAGGCCACGACCGCGAGGACCCGGTCCTTCACCTCGGGGAGCAGCCGCGCGAACGATTCGCCTTTCCCGTGGCCGCCGAGCAAGAGGATGACCGGACGATTCATCGACTGAAGCGCGACTCGCGTCGAGGCCACGTTCGTAGCCTTCGAGTCGTTGATCCACAGCACGCCGTCTTTCTCCGCCACCGGCTGAAGCCGATCCGGCAGCGGCTTGAACTCACGCAGACCTTCACGCACGGTTTCGATCGGCAGTTGTGCGTAGCTTGCCGTGAGACTCGTGGCGAGCGCGTTGGCGACATTGTGGAGGCCCAACAGCTTCAGCTCATCCCTCGATACGAGCTCCGAATCCTCGCCCGCCTGACGGCTCATCAACATCCCGCTCGCCGCGAGGTATGCTCCTTCCTCACCCTTCAGCGGCTGCGACGCGGCGCGAAAGTAGCGCACGTCACCCGGAGAGCCTGCTGCCAGCCGCAGCACTTCTTCATCCTCCCCGTTCAGCACCCAGCGGCTCTCCGGGCCGGCATCGCTGAACAGGCGTGCCTTGTCCGCGTAGTAGTGCTCGACATCGGTGTGCCAGTCGAGATGGTCCGGGCACAGGTTCAGGAAGACACCGATGGCCGGCTTGAAGCGATCGATGTTGTGCAACTGAAACGAGCTCACCTCCGCAACGACCCAGTCGTAGTCCGCCTCGCTGTCGGCGGCCAGCTCCGAAAGAGCGCGCCCAATATTCCCTCCGACGCCAACTTTCACTCCCGCCCGCTCGAGCATCGAACCGATCCACGCGGTCGTCGTCGTCTTGCCGTTCGTTCCTGTCACGGCGA
>JAZGAL010000029.1:0-6790 GCA_036475815.1 Gemmatimonadota bacterium | reverse complement strand
GGCAGGATCGACATCAAGTCGACCGACATCGTGGAGGCGATCCGCGGCCGCTTCCCCGACTTCACGCCCTGTGCGTACCTGAACGGAACGCAGCGGCCGGACGCGTTCAAGTGGCTGCTCACCGCGCGTCTGGGCACGAAAGACCGGATCTACGGATACGTCGGCCATAAGTTCATGGAGCTGGCGCAGACCACCCACCACCTCCGGCACGGGTGCTACCTGGCCTACAGCACGCCCAAAGTGCACCGCCGAGGGCGTTCGATGATGCTCCTGGCGCCGCTCGACCACGGCATAGCGGGGGCCGCCGCGGCCTACCTGAAGGCGCTGGCCCTGAACCCGCTCCGGGCCTTCCGGCGGGCACACCTCCAGTCGGTGATGATCATCCAGCCGGCCGACCTGCTGCCGGACGGACGGACCGACATGTGCGACGGCTGTCCAGACATGACCTTGTGGAACGATGAGCTCGCCTGGTCCTGTCGGCTGGAAGAGCCCGAGCGCTACGGTCAGTTCGTGGAGATCATCCCGAAGTCGGCCGCGCCGGTCCAGTAGCGCGCGCGTACGCCGCCATGCTCGCCGAGCCAGCGGGAGATTGAGTTCCCCGGCTTCCAAGCCTGAGCTCGCTGTCGTCGTCGCTTCGAGCGCCTTTGCCGCCGTCTGGCCCGACCTCGCCGCGCGCCTCGGCCTGGAGCTCCGAATCCTGGACGAGCCCGCGCCGGTGCGCGAAACCAGGAACGTCGCGGTGATCCTCGCGTGCGGCGGCGAGGAGTCCCGGGCCGTGGATCTGCTTCACCGCTCCCATCGCGCCGGAATCGAGAACCCGATCCTGGTTGGAGCGGAGGCAGATCACCGCCTCGCCGTCGAGCTGATGCGCCGGGGTGCGGCGGCCTATTATGCGCTTCCGGGTGATGAGGTACGGCTCGAGGACGACCTGAGGGAGCGCGTCACCCGGCTGGACCTGCCTTCTCGCGCCCGGGGCCGCCCGGAATTCGAGCGCTCCACCTACGATTTCAGCGCTATCGTCGGAGAGGACCCCGGCCTGAAAGCGGCCCTCGACCGGGCCGCCAAGGTCATTTCGGGCGGGCGGGCGACGGTACTGATCCTCGGCGAGACCGGAACGGGAAAGGAGCTGCTGGCGCAGGCACTCCACTACAACGGGCCGCGGGCGGGCGAGCCATTCGTCACCGTCAACTGCTCCGCCATTCCGGGGACGATGCTCGAGTCGGAGCTCTTCGGTCATGAGAAGGGCGCGTTCACCGATGCACGGGCGGCGAAGCCCGGCCTCTTCGAGGTGGCCGATGGTGGGACCGTGTTTCTGGACGAGGTGGCGATCCTGGCGCCCGAGCTTCAGGGCAAGCTCCTCCGCTTCCTGGAGACGCGGGAGATCCGGCGCCTCGGCGGATTGCGCACCAAGAAGGTCGATGTGCGCATCCTCGCCGCCGCGAACGTCGATCTGCGGGAGCTGGTCGAGTCGGGCGACTTCCGAGAGGATCTGTACTACCGCCTGGCCGTCATTCCGATAGAGCTGCCTCCGCTCCGCCACCGGGGCGGCGACGCGCTCCTTCTGGCTCGCCGGTTCCTCTCGCAGCTGGCTGAGGACTACGACCTTGACGTTCCCGAGCTGACTCGCGAGGCGGTCAGGGCTCTCGAGGGGCACGCTTGGCCCGGAAACGTGCGTGAGCTGCGGAACTCGATCGAGCGTGGCTTGCTCCTTTCGGCGGGGGCTCCGATCCGTCCGGAACACCTGGCCCTGGCGGAAACGTCGCCCGATCGCCGCGGACGACGTGAGTCGGGGCCACAAGCTCGCACCCGGGAGAGCCTCCCGTTTCCCGCGAGCCTCGCCGAGCTGGAGCGGGTGGCCGCTCGGGCCATGCTCGAACGTTGCGCCGGGAACAAGAGCGAGGCCGCGCGCCGACTCCGGATTACCCGGTCGAGACTCTACCGCCTCCTCGGCGCGCCGATTGACTGACTGCCGATCCGGCAGGGAGCTGCTGTAGCGCAACGAGACAGGTGCGCCATCGCCATACAGCCGTTGTGTAGGTAAGCCATTGTCATGACGGAGGATATATGAGGCATAGGCTTTGCAACCATTCGGGGTTGTTCGCCCGAGGTCTGCTTCGGCCCGTTGAGACAATGCGTAACGAGGAGTCACCACGAGATGCGATTGCTATCCCATAGAAAATCGGAAAGGAGAGCGGGCTGGGCCATCCGCAGGGCCTGGATCATCCTGCTGCTCGGTTCGTCGCCCGGTCTGCTGTCCTGCGGCGGAGACCCGGGGGTAACCGATCCGCCCGATCCGAACCCAGATCCCGGCCCGGTGCCCGATGAGGAGCTGATCTTTCTCAAGGCCAGTGCGGACGCACCACCCCTCCTCACGTCCGACACCAGCTTCGTCGCGACCAGGGGTGAGGACATCAAGGTCGAGATCTTCTATGCGCCGGAGCAGGGCAGCGGCCAGCAGGTGGGAGACCGCTTCCTCGAGCTGGAGCTGGACGACGAGTCGCTGCTTCAGTATCCGGCCGGCCATCCGATGGCAGGTGCGACCTTTCAAGCCGGCGACACGATCACGATCACCATCCGGATCGACGGAAACGAGCTCATCGCCACGCTGGAGCCCACCGGGCTGGAGTTCAATCCCGAAAGACCGGCCGAGCTCGAGCTTCGGTACACGAACGCCGATGACGACTTCGACGGCGACGGTGACGAGGATCCCGAGCTCGAGGGCGAGATCGATCTCTGGCGACAGGAGAAGCCCGGAGATCTGTGGTTTCGCGTCGGCGAGATCAAGGACGCGGATCTGAAAAGGGTTAGGGCGCGTCTCACGTCGTTCTCCCGGTACGCCCTGGCAATCTAGGCGGATAACGACATGAGACTCCATGAGCGTGCGGAGGCACGGGTCGCCGAGGGCGACTGGCCGGCGCTCCGTGAGCTGCTCCGCGGGCAGCGGCGAGCCGTCCTGCTGGCAGATCCTTCCTTGGCCTACCGTTACGGCGAGGCCCTCTACCACACGGGGCGAATGGAGGAACTGGCCGGATATGCCGCTGAGTACGAGGCTTCGGCCAGGCGGACGACGGACCCCGGCGGGACGATGCGAGCCCTCAACCTCGGGGGAATCGCTGCGTTCGAGCTCGGGGACATGCGCGCCGCCCGGGAGAAGTTCGACGCCCTGCTGGAGCTGGCCGAGGCGGAGAGTGACGAGGACATGCTCGCGAGGGCGGCCAACAACCTCGGCGCGATCGCGAACCTCCGCGGCCGGCGACACGAGGCTCTCGCCTACTACTACCTCGCGCTTCCCCTCTACCAGAAGGTCGATCGGCCGAGAGGGCTGGCGCAGACGCACCACAACCTCGGCCTCTCCTTCAGGGATTTGGGGAACCTCGCGGAGTCGGTCGCTTCGTACAACACCGCGATCGTCTTGGCCGAGAGCATCTCGTACCGACCGCTGGTCGCCATGTCGACGGTCGGCCGGGCGGAGGCGGAGCTCCGCCGCGGCGATGTGGAGTTGGGCCGGAAGCTCGCGGATCGCGGCCTCGCGCTCGCGCGGGAGACGGCCGATCCGATCTCCGAGGCCGAGGCGCTTCGTGTTCGTGGGCTCGTCCTCGCCGAACAAGACGCGGAAGGAGCAGGGGCTTACGCGGATCTCGAGGCCGGGTTGATACTTGCCGTTGACACACGCAGCGCCTTGCTCGAGGCCGAGATCGAGAGGGACCTCGGAAGGTTGGAGCAGGGTCGAGGGCGGCGAGACGAAGCGCTGGAGCACCTGGGGGCGGCGCTCCAGCGCTTCGAATCGCTCGGCGCCGAGGCGGAGGCCCGCGCGCTGCGGGCGGAGATCGACGTTCTGGTCTGATCAGCCCCGGCGGCCGCGGTCGTCCCTTCCGTCCCGATCGTCATCCTCG
This sequence comes from Gemmatimonadota bacterium, assembly GCA_036475815.1. GTDB lineage: Bacteria > Gemmatimonadota > Gemmatimonadetes > Palauibacterales > KS3-K002 > JBDHGH01. The sequence goes on along the minus strand of JAZGAL010000029.1, from coordinate 2,897 downwards.
AAACCCTCGATCGAGCGCTCGATGTTCTCCTCCACCAGGTCCTCGTTGGCTCTCCCCTTGTTCGCCGTGGCCGGATCGACCAGCGAGCCGTCGCTGCGGCGGAACCAGCTGTCCACGTCGACCACAAGGGTCACGTTGGTCGAGCTCGAGCTCCCGTCGACGACGAGCGGGGGAATGAGATCCACCTCCTGCTCCTCGTTGAGATCGGTCAGATATACGAAGTCCTCGCCGTTGAACTCCCCCTCAACCCGTATGCTCACGCGCTTGAACTCAGGATGCTGCCGGAGAAACTCGAGGTCTGCTCCCGTGTCATCCTCCGGCTTGTGGATGTCGAACTCGAGCTCGTCGTAAACGCCCGCCGGCACGTCGGCGAGCTCCGCTACCTGCTCCATGGACCCGTCCAGGGGGAGCTCGAGCAGGAACGGCCCCGCCTCGAACTTCTCGCAATCGTCGCTACCGCTGGAGGAGTCGTCACACCTGTCGTCGTCTTGCAGCTTGAGCTCCACCTCACGCAGCACCATCGCCGCCCGCGTGATCACCAGCGAATTGCCTCCGTCGGTGAGCACCAGATCGAACGCGGGCCCGAGCGCCGCGGAGGCGACTCCGTCGGACGTCGGCACGAGCACCGAGAGCGAGGTCATCGCTCGGCTCTGCTCGGCCACCGGTGATCCGGGTCCGGGTCCCGTCGGCGCACCCTCACCGCAGGCCGCGACGATGCCCATCGCTACGCTGACGATCACACTCGCCATGCTTCCCCGGCACCTTCCGATCCTTTGGTTCTTCACGTTGTTCTCCTTCCGCTCAGATCTCGGGTCTGTCCTTCCCGATCTGTTGTTCGACAGATCGGCGGGACGCTCGCTCTCTTTGAAAGCAACGACGTTGCCAGCGTGCGTTGATCCGTTAACGCTTTATGCAACAGTCTGTTATGAGGATGCACATGGCGCGAGAGGGGGGCTGTGGAGTGTATCGTTATGATACAGCTGTCGAGGTGCGCGACGCCGGGCATACCCCGACGGCGGCCACGCAGCGACGGTGGCCACGCAGCGACGCCGGCTTCCGGTCTACCGGATTCGCGCCTCCCGTGGGATCCACCATCTGTACATGCTTCCGGCGAACCCGGTTACCGACACTTCGACGCCCCGCAGCCGGGGGCCGACCGCCACCGGAAGGTCGAAGAACCAGAGAAAGGCATAGGGATGGTCGGCGGCGATGCGCTCGGCAGCGCGCCGCCAATACGGCGCCGCCGAGTCGGAGAAGGCTTGGGCCTGCGCGCTGTCGATGAGTGCCCGCGCCGTCTCGTCCGCGTACCCGACCACGTTGAAGGGACTTCCCGGGTCTCCCCAGAAGACCGAGATGTCCGGATCGAGGCTCACCTGCCACCCGAGGAGCGCGGACTCGTACTGGCGATCGATCACGCGGCCCAACAGGGCGGCGAAATCCTCGAGCCGAAGCTCCGCTCGCGCCCCGACGGCGGCCAGCTGGCTCTGGATGATCTGAACCGCCGCCTCCCGGCGAGCGTTGCCCGCGGTGGTCGCCAGCTGGAACTCCAGACGGAGGTCACCCCTGTCCCGGACGCCGTCGCCGTCTTCGTCCCGCCAGCCGGCGTTCTCGAGCAGGCGGCGGGCCTCCGCGGGGTTGAAGCCGGGCTCATCCGGTGGGGGAGGCGCCAGGCGCTCGAACAGCGAGCCATACGGGCCGTGCGCCGGCTCCGCGTACCCTACCATGTCCAGAGCGGCTATGATCTCTTGCCTGTCGATCGCCAGGGAGAACGCCCGCCGCACTCGCGCGTCGGCGAAGGCCGGGTGGGCCTGCGGATTCCAGGCGATGTAATCGTATCCTCGCTGAGGAATCCGCTCGACGCGGATACCTTCGGTCGTCTGCAGCTCCGCGGCGGCTCGGTACGAGCTGACCTGCGCGAGGTCGAGACCGCCGCCCCTGAGCTCCGCCAAGCGGGTGGTCTCTTCCGGGAGAACCCGGATGACGACCCGATCGAGACTCGACTGTACCTCGCCTGCCGAATTACGCGAGAGAACGATCCTATCGTTCGGCTGCCAGCTTTCCAGTCGAAAGGGTCCGCTCACGACGAGGCCGCCCTCGCCCTCGTCCCGATGAAGCGGGAGCCCGCGCAGCTCGATTCGAGGGACGTCGCCGTACACGTGCAGCGGAATGATGCCGACGCCCGTGTCGAACAACATGCCGGGGTACGGGCGGTCGAAATGGAACTCGACCGTGGAGTCGGTGACCGCCACGACGGAGTCGAGGTGCTCGGTGGCGGACGAGAGCGGCAGAGCCAGCTCGGGATCCGCAAGAAGCTCGTACGTGAAGACCACGTCCGCCGCCCGGATCGGCCGGCCGTCGGACCAGTGATAAGACGTGTCGAGTGCGTAGACTAGCGAAGCACGGTCGCTGCCGAACGTCCAGCTTCTGGCCAGGGCCAGGGGGTGCGCGGCCAGGTATTCCAGGCGTCCGTCTCGCCACTCCGCGTGATTGAGGGCGAGGAAGAGAGCTCCTCCAAGCTCGAAATCGAGTGCGGCCGCGGCGAGCGGGGGAAGCAGCGTGGTAGCGCCCGCGCTCACTCCTATCATGGCCGTTCCACCCGAGACCGTGGCGGCGGGACCGGCGGAGCGGGTTTCGGGAGCGTCACCGCCACAAGCGAGGGTCAGCGCGGTGAGGGCAAGCGAGATGCCTCTCCACCCCTGTCGGCGTGATCTGTGGGTGGTTGTCGAGCGCACGGCGGATCCCCGAGTGTTCGTGGCGACCGGGCAAGGGCGTACGCCAGAATGTACGTTGCAGCTCCCATAGGCGCGATCTACCTTGAGCCGCGCCGTCGATTGCGTGTCACTCACTTCACACCTCCGGATGTCCGCGATGTGGCTTAGGACCAGAACGCTGCGGGG
>JAZGAL010000028.1:0-3481 GCA_036475815.1 Gemmatimonadota bacterium | reverse complement strand
TGCCCTCGACGAGGGCACCTCCGAAGATCGGCAGACGCGCCCACCACCACACAGAGAGGAGGGGCCGATGGTTCCCATGATGTCGCTCTGGATTCCGATCCTGCTGTCGGCGGTAATCGTCTTCGTGGCCAGCTCGATCATCCACATGGCCCTCCGCTACCATGACTCCGACTTCGCCAAGGTGCCGGCGGAGGATGATGTCATGGATGCCTTGCGAAGATTCAACATCCCTCCGGGTGAATATGTGATCCCCCGCCCCGGCAGCTCGAGGGAGATGGGAACGCCCGAGTTCATCGAGAAGCTGAAGAAGGGCCCGGTTGCCTTCATGACCGTGATGGAGAACGCTCCGCCCTCGATGGGCAAGAGCCTTGCGCTCTGGTTCGTCTACTGCATCGTTGTCGGGATCTTCGCCGCCTACATCACCGGCCGCGCGTTGGGCCCGGGAGCCGACTACCTGGCGGTCTTCAGGTTCGCAGGCTCCACGGCGTTCGTCGGCTACGCCGTGGCCCTCTGGCAGAACTCGATCTGGTACAAGCGGGCCTGGAGCTCGACGTTCAAGTCGACGGTCGACGGCCTCGTCTACGGGCTGTTGACGGCGGGGGTGTTCGGCTGGCTCTGGCCGGGCTGAGGCAAGAGGCTGCGCTAACCAGCCCCAAGCTCGTCCACGCGCGCCTTCGCCTCTTCCACCAAGGGCTCCAGCTCCGGGTCCGCGCCGGCCCACAGCTCCAGGAAGCGCTGGTAGTGATGAGATGCCTCAGCCGGTCGTTCCAGCTGCTCGAGGATCCGCGCGCGCCACAGATGCGATGGGGCGACGTAGGGCAGGCTGTAGACGGAATGCTCACCGAAGGATCCGAACCAGATCAGCGCCTCCTCGTAACGCCCGGCCTCCTGGAGGGCGAGTGCCCGGGTGTATCGGCTGAGCGCCTGAGAGAAGAACCCCGACGCGGTCGACAGATTATACCATGCCTCGCGCCGGGTCGCTTCCAGCTCCGAAAGGGCCTCCGCGAGCCTGCCGCGGCCCAGTTCCAGGCGGGCACGAAGGTCCCGGACCAGGTCCTCTTTCAGAGAGCCCGAGCCGGAAGGCCCGTCCATCGCCTCGAGCTCGGCGAGATGACGCCCCACCTCTTGCGACTCGCCGAGACGGACGCTCAGGAGGCCGAGGAGGTACAGGCGCAGGGCCGGATGCATGACTTCGTCAGTCGTGAGCAAGAGACCCGGAAGCGAGCTCGGCGGTGTGGCTGCCGCATCCCAAGCTTCCAACCTCCGGCGCAGCTCCTTCAGCTCCGTATCACGCACCGGCAGGAACGGCGATGCCGAGAGCACGGCGCTGTACTCCAGCGCCAGCGCAGGAGTCAGATCCTCCGCTCTTGCCAGCTCGTCCTTGGCCGAGCTCCACCGACCCGATGCCAGATCGAGGTGGGCGGCCCAGATATGACCCAGTCCGCGACCCTCGGCCGGACGAGAAGGATCGGTCATGACCATGGCCAGCCGCCTGGCAGCATCCAGGTTCGCGGTGAAGGACGAAGCGCTCCACACCACGGTCGGGAGCAGCGCGAATCCGGCATCGCCAAGCTCGGCCACCAGCTCCTGCAAGGCAGCTTCATCTCGCAGCGCCAGCACGCGCAGGGCTCGCATCTCGAGGGTTCTTTCGCTCTCAGGGTTCAACGCGAGCACGAGCGCTACAAGCGAGTCGAGCTCGGTTTCTTCGCCAGCGATCGCGGCGATTCTCACGAGGTGAATGAGCGCCCCCGTGTTGTCGGGCTCGATGGCCAGAACCCGCTCCCAGGCCTGGCGTGCTTCCGCGATCGCACGGCCCCGAAGGGGACCGTAGTGGAAGAGCACCTCCGCGAGCTGGAACAAGGCCTCCGTGTCGTCCGGGGAGTCAGCCACGATCGCCCGGTACGACCTCTCCGCTGCGTCGGCGTCGCCGCTTCGCGTCGCGTTGAAGGCCACGAGCAGGCGGCGGTCATGTTCCGATAGCCGGTCGCCGTGACGAACCGCCTGCTCAGCCGCGGCCTGCACGACCTCCACCGCGGCGAGGTGGTATTCGGCCGCGAGGCTGAGCCTGTAGTAGGCGAGAGCAAAAAGCCGTGTCCTCTCGTGTGGCGAGCTGAAACGACTCGATCGCCCCGCTGAAGTCGCCGGCGCGGAATCTCCTCTCGCCATCGAGGTTGGCCTTGAGTGCGGGCAGCGAGGGCGTGGTCAGCGCTGCGATTCTCGTCATCCGCTCCCCCGGCCCGCCGCTCAGATCGCCGATGAGCTGCGCGGCAAGGTTGTCGACGATCTCGAACAAGCGAGAGGCCTCCCCTTCGGCCTGGGCTCGCGCCACCGGCTCCCCGAGCCGCGCGATATCGTACAGAGTCGCCTCGACCTGAAGTCGGCCACCCGCCTCGACGATGCTGCCCAGGATGAACAAGCCCGCGTCGAACTGCGCGGCGATCGCTCGACCACCCAGCGGACTGGCGGCCCGGTCCGGCTCTCTGCCCACCGCCGCCAGCAGAGCACGGGCATCCACGCTGCGAAGCTCGCCCTCGCCGTCCAGCTTCGTACTGAGCAGGTCCACCATCCCCTCGCTCAGGTAGTCGAATGCCTGATTCCCACGCACGGAGAACGGAAAGACCGCGACGCGGGACCGGGAGGCCGCCTCGTCGGTCGACGCCGATTCCGTCAACGGACGGCCCTGAATGACAAGCCACGCCGTCACGATCACCCCCCAGAGAGCGACGGCGACGATCCCGCCCAGCATCGCGTTTCGCCACGTCAAGTAGCTACGCGTCGCCGCCTCGGGTGCTCGCTGTCGGTCGGGGGCCTCGGGCTGTTCCGCCGACCCGGCCATCTCGCCGCCCACCTGAACGAAAGCGGTGGCGAGCACGATCGGGAAACCGATGATCAGCAGAAACAGGGCGAGTGGCGGTGCCCAGCCGGGCAGGTTGAGCGCACCAGCCAACGTGTCCACGACCTGGAGCGTGAGCCAGCTACCAACCAGATAAACCCCCAGTACCTGCCACAGGGAGCGGCGGTGGATCTCCTGGATGAGCTGCTTCAATCCGGACATGGGTAGCCGTAAGCTCGTCGACTTGACCTGCGGGCGCGAGTCGAGCTGGGTTCAGACTACGGATTGTCAGGCGCTGATCTGGGACGACAGCGCCTCAGCGACACGCGATCCTATGTTCGGGGACCACAAAGATGGGCGGATGGCCTGGGCAGCCGGCGGTCGTTGCTCATAATCGGCCTTCGAAAGGCTAGTAGGGGCGCCCCGTGATGATGACTCCGCCGCTCACGCCACCGTACGGGTAACCGCCCCAGCCGCCCCAACCTCCATATCCGCCGTATCCGCCGTATCCGCCGTATCCGCCGTACGGATATCGCCCGGAGTAGCCAACGGCCACGGCCGAGCCGGAGCACGCGGCGAGGAGACCCACGGTGCCGATCAACAACGCCACAGCCACAAGTCTCCTCATCGCTCCTCCTCCTCTTCGCC
>JAZGAL010000027.1:0-11095 GCA_036475815.1 Gemmatimonadota bacterium | reverse complement strand
ATTTCGGCCAGCCGCACGACTATATCGTATTCATCCTTGCCGTCCCGGAACTCGCCAGCCTCCGCCCCGTTGATGGCACTGCGCACGGTGAAGCCGATCTCTTGCGTGTTGAGGCCGAACAGCGCGGCCTTTTCCCGATCGATCTCCACCGTCAACTCGGGTCGGGCATCCGCGAGGTCACTCTCCAGACCCTCCAGCTTGGGGGCGACCGCGGAGTTAGAGAGGATAGCGATGACCTCATCACCCAAAAGCTTCAATAGCTCAGGGTCCTCGCCACTGATCTCGATATTGACCGGGGCGCCGGTCGGCGGCCCCATCTCCTGTTTCTCCACGTTGATGTCAGCGCCGGCGACACTCGTTCCGATCATTTTCTGCATTCGCTCGAGACTTCGCGACGAATCGTAAACGCGGTCCTGATAGTCCACGAAAGCGACCGCGACCGTCCCCAGATGCGTGCCCCCCTGGCCACCCGCGAAGCCGTCCCCCGAGCTCGAGCCCACCGTCGCGACCACCGACTCGTAATCCTCGTGCCCCGGAAACTCGTTCAACTCGCTCTCGATTCGGCGAACGATTTGATCGGTCACGTCCACCCGGGTGCCCGTTGGCGCCTCGACCTGAACATAGACTGTGCTCGGCGGGATGTTCTCCGGGAAGAACTCGACGCCCTTGCTGAAGAGCCCGAAGGCGAGCACCGAGATCACCATCATCGCCAGCGACCCTCCCATGACCAGTCCCCGGTGAACCAGTGCCCAGCGCAGCAGGCGCTCGTAGTCACGGAGGATCGCCGGCAGGCTGACGTTTTGCAGCCAGTACGCCGCTGGCGCCAGGGCGTAACGATGCAGCGCGTAGAGCAGGACGACGGTGAGCGCAAGAAGAATCGCCGGGAGCGGCTTCACTAGAAGGACGACCAAGAACGCGACCGCAGCCACGATCCCCAGCGCCCACTTCATCTCGCGGGTCAGGCCCGGGGCCTTTTCACCTTCCGGCCGCATGAAGAGGGAGCAGAGGGTCGGGTTGATTATGACCGCGACGAAGAGCGAGGAGCTGAGGGTAATGATCAGCGTCTTCGGCAGATAACCCATGAACTCCCCGATGATACCGGGCCAGAACGCCATCGGCGCGAAGGCGGCTACCGTAGTCGCCGTCGCGGCAATGACGGGGACGGCCACCTCGCCGGTGGCCAGCTTCGCCGCTTCTTTCTTGTCGTAGCCGTGTTCGCGGAATCGGTAGATGTTCTCAACGATCACGATCGCGTTGTCGACCAGCATCCCCAAGGCCAGGATCAGGCTGAACAGCACGACGAAATTCATAGTCATGCCCAGCAGCTCGATCACGCTGAACGACAGCAGCATCGAGAGCGGGATGGCGATACCGACGAACGATGCGTTCCTCACTCCCAGAACAAACAGCAGCACCGCCACCACCAGGATCAGTCCGGATATAATGTTGTTCTCCAGACTGCTCACCATGTCGTGAACGTCCTCAGACTGGTCCGAGGTGATCTTGATCACCGTCGATGGCGGGAACGAGGGTTCCATCTCCTCGATGACCGCCCGGACCGCATCAGCGGTCTCGATGATGTTCTTTCCGACACGCTTCTTGACTCCGAGCGTGACCACCGGCTTCCCATCCAGCCTCGCGTAGCTGTCGCGCTCCTTGAAGCCGAAGTCCACCGCCGCGACATCACGGATATAGACCGGCCGATCGCCGGGCGTCGTGATTACGATGTCTGCGATCAACTCCGTGTTCTCGAACTCGCCCGGTATCCGCACCAGATACTTCAGGTCGCCGACATCGATGGTCCCGCCAGGAGTTGTGACGTTCTCGTCCCGGATCGCGTCAATCACGTCATCGAACGCCAGCCCGTAATACTTGAGCTTTGACAGGTCTACATCGACCTGCACCTCGCGCTCCAAGCCGCCGGACAACGTGACCTCCAAGACGGTTGGAATCTGCTCCAGCCGGTCTTGGAGGTCCTCCGCTACCTGTTTCAGCCGGACCAGGTTGTAATCACCCGACACGTTCACCTGCATGATGGGGAACTCGGCGAGGTTGAACTCGACGATCACCGGTTCCTCCGCCGTCGGAGGCAGCTCTGGCTTCGCGAGATCCACCTTTTCGCGGACGAGCTGCATCGCCTCGCTCATGTCCATCCCGGCGACGAACTCGACGATGATGCTCGAGTAGCCTTCGACCGAACTCGACGTGATCTCATCCACATCGCCGATCTTGTTGAGCTCCTCCTCCAGCTCACGCGTGATCAGCGTCTCGATGTCCTCGGGCGCCACACCCGGATACACCGTATTCACCGCGATAATCGGTATGGTGATCTCGGGCGTCGCTTCCTTGGGGACTCTGACGTACGAGACGAGACCCGCAATGATGATAATCGCCGTCAACACCAGAACGCTGGTCGGGTGATCGATGGAAAACGACGCCAGCCGAAACTGCCGATACATGCCGTGGCCTTTGTGGCGGGCCTGGTCGCCCGACCCGTCAGACCGCTTCTTTTCCTTACGACGCGGGAACTTGGACATGACTGTTCTCGGTATCTAACTGGCCGGCGACCCGGCCGCATTCGAGTTCACGATCCGCACACGATTCCCGGGCTCGACAAGCTGCTGGCCGCGGACGATGAGGTCGTCGCCTTCCTTCAGGCCATCCTCGACTACGGTCTGGTTCGCATACGACGGCCCAAGCCGGATCGGGCGCGTCTCGGCAACCAGCTCACCACCCCGCTCCACGACAACGAACACTTCGTAGCCTTCCTCGGTCCGCATTATCGCTGACTGAGGTATGACGACCACATCCTGCAGCCGGCTGTTGGCGATCAAGACATTTGCGACCATGTGCGGCTTGACTACCCGTCCAGGATTGTCAACCACGATCTCTATGGGGAACGTCCGGTTACGCGGATCGACGGCACTGCCGACATACCCGATCAGACCGACGAACTCCTCCTCGCGCAGCACGTCAAAACTGATCCTGGCGCTGTCACCCGGATGCACGGCCGTAGCGAACCGCTCTGCGATGCCACCGGTCACCTTGAGCCGATCGACTTCGATGACTCGTGCCACGGTCGTGCCGGGCGTAACCATCTCACCGATGTCCACGTGGCGCTCGTCGAAGATACCGCTGATTGGCGACCGGATCAGCGTGCGCTCCAGGCGCGCCTGCAAGTATTCGTGACGGGACGCCTGCAGGTCCGCCTGATACTTGGCTTCTAGGTAGGCGATCTCGCTGCCAATCTGCTCATCTTCCCAGAGACGGCGTTGCCGCTCGTAGCGCTCCTCCGCCAGATGGGCCGCTGCCGCAGCTTCCTCCACCTGCGCCCGGAGCACGCGGTCGCGGATCTTGGCGATCGGCGAGCCCTTCTTCAGGTAACGGCCTTTCTCCAGATAGAACCGCTCGATCACGCCACTCTCCTCAGCGCTCACCATCACATCGTTCATCGCTTCCACTTCGCCGGTGAGACGGATGTAGGCGGTGAAGTCGGTGAGCGTGACCGGAGCCACTTCAACGTTGACGACCTTCACGAACTCGTCGTTCGCCTCGGCCCGGCTCGCCTGTGATGAAGGGCCGCAGCCGAGAGCTCCCATACCCACCGCAAGTCCCAGAGCCAGCCAGGTCCTGTCGATCTTCGTGTATGTCATGATGGGCTATGCCCTTCTCTATTCGATTCCCGTTATTCGGAGATGCTCACGTCCGCCCCCGCAGGGACGGGCACATCCACCAGCGGGACCACGCCCATCGCCTCGTCGAGTGCGGCCTGGGCGATCAAGTAATCGAAGACAGCCTCTGCATAGTTGAACTCCGATTCACGGAGCAATACTTCTCCCTCAGTCACTTCGAGGTTCGAGCTCACGCCCGCCAGATACTGTGCGGTTACGATCTCGAAGCCACGTCCCGCTTCGTCCACCGCCCACCGTTGCGCCCCCGCCCGCTCGCGGGCTTCCTCAAGTGCCTCGAAGGCAGTGCGGATCTGGTTCTCCGCCTCTCGCTGCAGCAGGTCCAGCTCGATGCGGGCCTGCTCCCGCGCCAGCCTGCGCTGCTCTACCCGCGCCGACCGTTGGAAGCCCTGGAAGATGGGTATCTCGACCGCGATGCCGAGGACGGCGCTCGTCGTTCGATTCTTCTCGGTCTCACCAAAGAAGTTGAGCCCGCCATCCTCCTGCGCGATCATACCCCAGTTGAAGAAGGCGTTGATACGCGGCAGTCTGGTCGTTTGCTCGTATCTGACCCGCGCATCCTCCAGCTCGAAGTTCAACTGGGCTTGCCGCAGGTCCGACCGCATCTTACGCGCAAGCTCGTACATCGACTCGATGGAAGCGTCGAGAGCGTTTTGAAAGCCGACCAGACGCAAGAGCTCCTTATTCGCTCCCTCATTGGAATCCACGGATGCGAGGTTGATGTCCTTTAGACTGCCGGCTACGCGCACGGGTATCACTTCATCCAAACCCAACTCAACCGAGAGTCCACGTTCCGCCGCCGCCGCGGCGTTGGCGGCACGCTTCAGGTTCGGCTTCATGTTCGCCAGCCGCACCTGCAGGCGGAGCACGTCGTAGTTACTTGCCAGACCCGCATTGTAGAGACCACGCGTCTCCCTCAACGTCAGCTCCGTCCGGTCTATGCTTTCCTGAGTCACCCGCATCTCCTCGCGGGCCAGTAGCGCCTCGTAGTAGATCCGGCGCACACGCGACGCGACTTGCTGGGCCTGCCCCCGCACGCTCTCCCGTTGCAGCGCCTGGAAGCGCCCCGCGGCACCCACGCCGACGAACGCGCTGGCATCGAAGATCGGCTGGGTCACAAAGAGCCAGGCCGACCAGTTGTTGTCGGCGCCGAAGCGTACCGGCACAAGCTCATCCGGCGAAGCGTTAGGGTCCAGGATGATCGCCGGCAGGAAGACCTCCTGGATCGCGATATTGCGCTGGTAGCCAACGGACGCGTCGATCGTGGGAAACAGGGTGCCCCACGCCTCACGGACCTGTTCGTCCGCCGACATCAGGCCCAGCTGCGCCTGTTGCAGATCCCGGTTGTTCCTCAGAGCCGTAGCGATCGCCTGTTGCAGTGAGTAGGCCGACGTCTCCGCGCTCTGACCCAGCAGGCCCGTCGCCAGCAGCAGAACACCCGCCACTGCCACGAGCCCGCGGACCTGCCACCTGATTATCTTGAACACGATGACTTCCCCCTTGAGTCTCACTTCGATCCGCAATAACGGAGGGGCTGCTCGCATCACTTCCTACGAAGCCGCGGCAGAACCCGTTTCGGCCCGGGCTACGGCTTGCGGCTGCAGCCCGCTGAACACAAAGTCGCTGAACCTGGCCAATAGGTCGGGTGCGTTGAGCTCCTCCCCCGAATGCCCGCACCGGGCGTCCGGCTTACAAGACAGCAAGAGCGTCACGAGCCCGTGGACGTGCGTCCACAGGTAAAGCACCACCAGGTCGGGGTCCGCCTGTCGTATCGACCCGGCTTCCATGGCATCGACCACCGACTGGCGGAACAGGCTGTAGCCGCTTCCTTCGGGCAGTTCCTCGATCTCCCGCGGAAGGTCGGCATGCATCGCGAAGAGCACGCGGAAGTACTCCCGATTCTCGAACGCGAAGCGAACGTACGCCTCTCCCAGCGCCCTCAGCCGTTCAGCCGATCCTTCGGGCCTGTCGACCACGGCCTCGCGGAGATAGGCGTCGAAGCGCTCGAAGCCCAAAGTGACCACACGCCTCACCAGCGCCTCTTTGTTCTCGAAGTAGTTGTAGATCGCCGTAGCGCTCACGCCGACCCGGGCACCCACGGCCCGCATGGAAAGCGCGTTGATCCCACCTTGAGCCAGCAGATCGCGCCCAGCCTCCAGTATGGCGGTCTCCGTATCCGTCGCCCGTCTAGAATCCACGAGTTTCGGCGTCATCCTGCCCCTCCAGAGGGTTAACGGTGTAAAGTGAACAGCGTTAATGTAACAGCGTTAATGATCCCGTCAAGTGATGAGTGATGAGTGATGAGTGGCGTTAAAGCCGAGGCCCGGTCACCACTCCTGATCGATGACCGGGCTACGCCGGGCGGCCTTACGCTCCCTTCGCCGCGGTCACCAATTTCTGCACGGAATCCTTAGCGTCACCGAAAAGCATCATCGTCTTCGGGTGGACGAACAGCTCATTGTCAACACCGGCAAAGCCGGGCCTCATGCTGCGCTTGAGGACGATGATGTGCTCGGCCTCGTCCACGTTGAGGATCGGCATCCCGTAGAGCGGGCTGGTCGTATCATGTCGCGCCGCCGGGTTCACCACGTCGTTCGCCCCGATCACCACTGCCACGGTGGTGTTGGGGAACGCGTGGTTGATGTCGTCCATATCGTAGAGATCGTCGTACGGAACGTTGGCTTCGGCCAGTAGCACGTTCATGTGGCCGGGCATCCGCCCCGCCACCGGGTGAATGGCGTACTTCACGTCTACGCCTCGCTCTTTCAGCACGTCCGACAGTTCGCGCACGGCGTGCTGGGCCTGCGCCACCGCCATACCGTAGCCGGGAACGAAGATCACCGAGTTGGCGTAGGCGAGGATCATCCCGGCCTCCTCGGCGGAGACGTCACGCACTATTCCCTCCGCCGCGCCGGCCCCCACGCTGCCCGCGATCACGTCGGCCGTACCGACCGCGCCAAACAACACGTTCGCGAGCGAGCGGTTCATGCCGACGCACATGATGTTGGTAAGGATCAATCCGGAGGCGCCCACCAGCGAACCGGCGATGATGAGAACGTTGTTATCGACTACGAACCCGGCCGCGGCGGCGGCGAGTCCCGAGTACGAGTTCAGCAGCGAGATCACCACCGGCATATCGGCGCCGCCGATGGGGATCACCGAACTCACGCCAAGCACCAGGGCCAGGCCCACGATGACCAGGAACACGGGCACGTTGGTCTGGTCGAAGAAGACCAGGTAGGCCCCGACAGCCGTTATGGCCGCGATCAGCAGCGTGTTGAGTGTCTTCTGCAGCGGCCAGGTGACCGGCGCGCCGGTCATCAGGTTCTGTAGCTTGGCGAAGGCGATCATACTGCCGGAAAAAGTCACACCTCCGATCAGCGTACCCAGGACGATGCTGATGCCGGCATCGTTGGTCATGACCTCGCCGTGCCTGAGCAGCCGCAGAAACTCCGATATGGCCACCAGCGCTGAGGCGCCACCGCCGAAGCCGTTGAAGATGGCGACCATCTGCGGCATCGCGGTCATCCGGACGGCCCGAGCCGAGACCGACCCGACGAGCGCCCCGAGGACTCCGCCGACCAGAATCACCTGCCAATTGGCGAAGTTCGTCTGGAGCAGCGTCACGATGATGGCGATAGCCATACCGATCGCCGCCAGGAAGTTCCCTGATCTGGCCGTCGCCGGTGACTGCAGTCTCTTCAAGCCGAAGATGAAGAGCGCTGCAGAGACCAGGTAGCTCAGGTTCGCAACAGTCAAGAAATCCATAATCGCAGATCCACTAAGCTAGCGTTCGAAATTCGAATCGTTCTCGAGCCGCGGCGCTGCAGCACCTCCCTACTTCGGCTCTCCGCCGTCGGCCGGCTTTTTCTTGAACATCTCCAGCATGCGGTCGGTCACCAGGAAGCCGCCCATCACGTTGATCATCCCCATCGTCACCGCGATGACGCCCAGCGCCAGGATGAGGTTGTCACCGGTTGCCGCCGCCGTAATCACCAACGCGCCAACCACCGAGATCCCGGAGATCGCATTCGACCCGGACATCAGCGGCGTGTGAAGCAACGGGGGCACCTTGGTGATGACCTCGAAGCCCGTGAACATCGCGAGTACCAGGATGTACAGATTGTTGAGTAGTGCCTCAGGCATCGTTAAACCCTCACAGCAGCGCCTTGACGCGCTCGTTTACAACTTCACCATTGTGCGTGATGCAGCTGCCACTGACGACCTCGTCCTCGAAGTCGAGGCTCAGCTCGCCGTCTTTCACAAATTCATTGAACAGAGCCGTGATGTTCCGAGCATATAGAGTGCTGGCGTCCACCGGCATGGCACTCACTAGATCCGAGGGGCCGTGAATGATCACACCGTGCTTCACGACCGTCTTGCCTGCCTCGCTGAGCGTGCAGTTGCCGCCCGTCTCAGCCGCCAGATCAACGATCACCGACCCATCCTTCATCCCCTTGACCGCTTCTTCTTCCACCAGCACCGGCGCTCGCTTTCCTGGGATGGCTGCTGTTGTGATAACGATGTCGGATGCTTTTATATGCTCGGCCAGGATCTCCTTTTGGCGTTTCTGCGAATCTTCGGAGACTTCCTTACCGTAACCGCCGGCATCCTCGAGCTCCTTCTCTTCCAGCTCGATCTCGATGAACTTCGCGCCCAAGCTCTTGACCTCTTCCCTGGTCGCCGGACGGATGTCGTAGGCGGAGACCGAAGCGCCCAGGCGCCGGCACGTGGCGATCGCCTGCAGGCCCGCCACCCCGACTCCCAGGATCAGGGCCTTAGCGGGCGGAATCATGCCGGCAGCGGTCATCGACATTGGGAAGAACTTGGGAAGCGAGTCCGCCGCGATGAGCGCCGCCTTGTAGCCGGCGATGTTGGCCTGCGACGAGAGCGCGTCCATCTTCTGCGCCCGGCTGATGCGCGGGACCGTCTCCATGGCGAAAGCGCTGACCTTCCGTTCCGCCAGCTTCTTCACCAAGTCCGGGCTCGTGAGCGGCTCGAGGAAGCCGACCAGCACGGTGCCTTCGCTCATGAAATCTACTTCGCTGACTTCGGGCGGCCGGACCTTCAAGACGACCTCAGCGCCGTAGGCCGCCCTGGCCCCGTCCACGATCGTCGCGCCGGCTTCTTTATACGCCTCATCGCTGAAGTAAGCCGCCTCTCCAGCGCCGGTCTCCACCCGGACCTCGAAGCCGGCATCCACAAGCTTCTTTACCACCTGAGGCACCAGCGCGACCCGACGCTCGCCATCAAGGATTTCTCTCGGAACACCTATCTTCATCTTCTCATCTCGCTTCGCTTGATTGCGATCAACTCAGCCCTCTTGCTCGCACGCGTCTTGATCTCCACACCGCCCATGCAAGCCAGGGCGGTCACCTTTAACCGGGGAGCGCTCGGGCTCTGCTCAACAGGGGCGTGCTCCACCTGGTCCACGCCGCCCAGGATGCCCAGGCCTCGAACCGTCACCGGCAAGCCCGGCGGCACGATGATCTCGATCCCACCCATCAAGGCCACAGCGGTCACGTGTGTCTCTCCCGCTGCCAGTCGAGCATCACGAAAATCGAGCGCGACACCGCCCATAACCGCTACAGCGTTCAGCCGACGAGGCGGAGACCACTCCCCTTTGCGCGAATTGCCACCCAGCAACGCCAGGGCCCAGCCGCGCGCTGCGGGCGGCTCGACCACCGCCGGCGCTGTAGCTGCCAGCGCCGGCAGATCGGCAAGCAGCTCGTCGAGCTCCCTCACACTCTTCGCGTCATCGACTGTCGCCAGTCGCAACTCCAGCACGTCCAGCTCGATATGACCGGCCGCAAAGTGCTCGCAGAGCTCCGCTGTTTTCCGGTCGCGCTGTTCCGTTGTGGGCGTGCTGGCAGCCAGCGATCGATCGCTCATCGCTCCTCACTCACCCAGGCCGAGGTAGCCGTGCGTCGTCCGACCACGGTTGATGTAGCTGAACTGGCCGACAATCAATATGCAAGTTGGATGCCCGTCAAGACGGCAGGTGCGCGGGGCACCGGAACAGCGAACAGCTCCGGCCATGGGACTTTTTGTCCTCCCTTCGGCGCCAGATGGGCGGCGTCGGTGGTGAAGCTCAGCCGGTGTCCGCCTCTGACTGCATCTCAGCGGCGATCCTCTCGTTCTCGCGCCAGACGCGGAGAAGGTTGCCACCCCACAGCTTCCGGATCTCCTCCTCGGTATAGCCGCGACGCGCGAGCTCGAGCGTGACGTTGAAGGTTTCGCTGGCGTCGCTCCACCCCTCGACACCACCACCACCGTCGAAGTCGGAGCTGATACCGACGTGGTCAATACCGATCAGCTCGACGGCGTGGTCGATGTGATCCACAAAGTCCTGCACGGTGACGGGCCACGTTTCTTCGATCTCACGCCTCCGCCCATCGAACTCGTCGCGTTCCTCATCGGAGAGGGCCTGGTACGCCTCGTAACCGGTCACTCCCATCTCCTCGCCAAGCCTCTGCGTGGCCTCCTGCTTCTCCGGCGGATCCTCTTTGACGAACGATCCCAGCCCGACCACCTGGATCACACGACCGTTCCCCTTGAGGGCCAGTAGTTGCTCATCGTCCATGTTGCGCGAGACATCTGCCAGCGCACGAGTGGCGGAATGTGAAGCTATGACCGGCGACTTCGAGACCCTAGCGGCGTCGAGCATGGCCTGCTTGGAGATGTGCGAGACATCCACCAGGATGCCCAAGCGATTCATTTCCTCGATGACCTGCTCGCCGAACTCGCTTACGCCGCCGTGCTCGCTGTCTCCATCGCCCAAACTGGCGCGGGGATTGGCAGAATCCGCGATATCGTTGTGGCCGTTGTGGGCCAAAGTGATGTAGCGGGCACCCAGCTCATGGTACTTCTCGAGCAAGCCGAGATCCTTCCCGATCACGTAGCCGTTCTCGATACCGATGCAAGCGACGAGTTTGCCGCTGCGGTGAATGCGCTCGACATCGTCCGCCGTGTAAGCGAGCTCGATCCTGTCCGGATACATGATCTCGGTCATCCGATGTATGGCATCGAACTTCGTCATCGCTTCGGCTTTCGCCCTCTCATAGTTCTCCGGCGTCCGCTCCGTCTGTCCCACATAGACGATGAAGAACGCGGCGTCTAAACCACCCTCCTCCATCTTGGGGATGTCGACCTGACGATCCCCGCGTACGCCCGGATCTACGTCTTCGGTGGCAAAGTCGGGTGGAATGTCGTCGTGCGTGTCGATCGTGATCACGCGCTCGTGAATCTCTCTAGCCCTGGCAACGAGATCATCCTCCGATCCTGAAGCGCCATCCCTCTGTGCTTCACCGGAGCAGGCCACTTGACTCGCGGCCGCGACGAACCAGAATCCAAGAACCAGCATCTTGAAGCGCATGTTCATCTCCCTTAACGGTCGTCACCGTCGT
>JAZGAL010000026.1:0-2066 GCA_036475815.1 Gemmatimonadota bacterium | reverse complement strand
GCCGACGACGACACGTTCTACTACGCGATGGAGTACCTCGAGGGGCTGGACCTCGAACGGTTCGTGGAGCGGTTCGGGCCGATCCCAGCGGAGCGAACCGTGTTCATCCTCCTCCAAGCCACGGGCTCTCTGACCGAAGCGCATGGCAAGGACATCGTCCATCGCGACCTCAAGCCATCCAACGTCTTCCTCAGCATGCGCGGCGGGCTGTACGACTTCGTGAAGATCCTGGATTTCGGCCTCGCGAAGCGGATCAAGGGAGTCGACACGGCCACCGGCCTGACCAAGACAGGTGAAGTCTTCGGCACACCTCGCTACCTGGCGCCGGAGATGGTGTACGGAACGTCCGGTGTCGATGGGCGGGCGGACATCTACAACTTCGGGGCGCTGGCTTACTGTATGCTCACCGGACAGGCGCCGTTCACCGCGGAGTCACCCGTGGAGCTGATGATCGACCACGTGAGGAAGGTCCCTTCTCCACCTTCGGAAGTGTCGGAGCTGGAGATCCCGCCAGAGCTGGACGCCATCGTGATGAAGTGTCTGGAGAAGGAGCCGGCCGACCGGTTCCAGACCATACGGGACGTGGCAGCGGCGCTGCGGGCGGTTCCGGCCGACGAGGCGTGGACGTGGGAGAAGGCTGAGCAGTGGTGGGGCCTGCACATGTCGCAGGACGAGTTCGTCCAGGACTGCTTCTGCCCGCCCCTCGAGACGATCGAGAGCGGGGACCATGACTATCTGGAGCTCGCGGTAGCGGAGGCTGAGCAAGAGCGGCCTTCCCCTGAAGGGACCCGTGAGAGATGACCTGCTGCAGCAAGGCGAGGTAAGCACGAATGCTTATTCGACAGATCTACGACAGTAAGCTAGCCCAATACGCGTATTTGGTCGGCTGTCAGCGCACCGGCGAGGCGCTGATCATCGATCCCGAGCGCGACATCGACCGTTACGTCGACCTGGCGGAGTCCGAGGAGGTCACGATAACAGCGGTCACGGAGACCCACATCCATGCCGACTTCCTATCGGGAGCGCGGGAGTTTGCGGAGCGCTTCGGCACGAAGCTGTATCTCTCCGATGAAGGAGATGCGGACTGGAAGTACGAGTGGGTGAAGCAGGGCGATTACGAGTACGAACTCCTCAAGGACGGCGACATCTTCGCTGTGGGCAACATCAAGATCCAAGCCGTGCACACGCCCGGTCATACGCCCGAACACATGGTCTTTCTCATCACGGACGAGGGCGGTGGGGCCAACGAGCCGATGGGAATGGCGAGCGGCGACTTCGTATTCGTGGGCGACCTGGGCCGACCGGACCTCCTCGAAACGGCCGCCAAGATTGAGGGGATGATGGAGCCGTCGGCGCGGCGGCTCTACCGCTCGGTGCAAGGCTTTCTGGAGCTGCCGGACTACCTACAGGTGTGGCCGGGCCATGGCGCCGGTTCGGCCTGTGGGAAGGCCCTGGGAGCCGCTCCCGAAACGACGGTCGGGTATGAGAAGCGGTTCAGCCCCGCGATCGACGCGGTCCGCCGAGGCGAGGATGCGTTCGTGTCCTTCATACTGGCCGGGCAGCCCGAGCCTCCGACGTACTTTGCGCGGATGAAGCGTGACAACAAGCTGGGCGCCCCCGTTCTGGGCGATCTCCCAAGGCCGCGCAAACTGTCCCACTCCGAGCTCGAGGGCCTTGCCGGGCGAGAGGACGTTCTGGTCGTGGACACGCGGCTGGACCGCTCCGCATTCATGGCTCGCCACGTTCCCGGCTCCCTCTATGCACCGCTGGACAAGGCGTTCAGCCAGGTCGTCGGCTCACTCGTGGAGGACGAAAAGACCAAATTGTGTCTCGTCGCCAGGGAAGAAGACGTCGAAGAGGCCGTGCGGGATTTGGTGCGGATCGGGTTCGACAGGATCGTAGGCTTCGTCGAGCCGGCAATGCTGAAGCGCTATTTCAGCGAAGGCGGACGCTTCGAGTCCATCGAGGTGATCGATTTCAAGGGGATGGTCGAGGAAGGAGATGGCTCGGACGCGACGCTTCTCGATGTCCGATACTCCTCGGAGTTCGACGCCGGGCACGTTCCG
>JAZGAL010000025.1:0-10854 GCA_036475815.1 Gemmatimonadota bacterium | reverse complement strand
CCAGCATCACCAGTCGCTTCACGAGTCCTCTACCTGACCTTTGAGTTCCATCAGCAGCGCGAGCGCCTCCAGAGGCGTCATCGACTCCGGAACCACGGACCGCAGACGCTCGAGCACCGGGCTCTCCGGCGGCTGGAAGAGAGAAAGCTGGGACTGATCCACCGAGCCGGGCAACCGACCCCGGCGCCCGAGCAGTCCGCCGTCAGCGCCCTCGAGATCACGTAGTATCTGTCGCGCGCGGTCGATCACCTCCCGCGGCAATCCCGCCAGCCGGGCAACCTGCACGCCATACGAACGATCGGCGCCACCCGGTTCCAGACGCCGCAGGAACACAACGTCATCGCCCACCTCCTTCACCGCCACGTTGTACGCCGCCGCCGCCGGCAGTACATCCGTGATCTGCGTCAATTCGTGGTAGTGGGTGGCGAAGATCGTCTTCGCGCCGATATGCTCATGGATGTACTCGGTGACCGCCCAGGCGATCGACACACCGTCATAGGTGGATGTGCCGCGCCCTATCTCGTCCAGTAGCACCAGGCTGCGGTCCGTCGCGCCGTTCAGGATCGCGGCAGTCTCGATCATCTCCACCATGAACGTGCTGTGGCCCTGCGCAATATTGTCGGAAGCGCCGACCCGTGTGAAAAGTCTGTCCACTACGCCGATCTCCGCCGACTCCGCCGGCACGAAGGATCCCATCTGCGCCATTAGCGTGATCAGACCCACCTGCCTCAGAATCGTCGACTTTCCTGCCATGTTCGGGCCCGTGAGGATGATGACCCGCTCACTACGGTCGAGGCGGATATCGTTCGGCACAAACTGCTCGCGCGGCATCATGCACTCGACCACCGGGTGCCTCCCCGCACGGATGTCGATCCGATCGCCGTCATCCACATGCGGTCGCACATAGCCGTTCCTGTCGGCTACGTACGACAACGCTGCGAACACGTCGATGAGTGCGATGCGACGGGCCAGCTCCTGCAAACGCTCCACCTCTGCGGCCACCTCGTCCCGCACTTCCCGGTAGAGTGTTTGCTCAAGATCGCCGATCCGTTCTTCAGCGCTCAAGACCTTCGATTCCCACTCCTTGAGCTCTGGAGTGATAAAGCGCTCGGCGTTAGTAAGCGTCTGCCTGCGCTGATAGTCCTCGGGCACCTTGCTCAGATTCGGCTTGGTCACTTCGATATAGTAGCCGAACACCTTGTTGTACCCGACCTTCAGCGACGTTATGCGCGTTCGCTCTCGCTCCCGGCCCTGAAGCTCGGCGATCCATTCGACAGCGCCGTCCCGGATCGAGCGTAGCTCGTCCAGCTTCTCCGAGTAGCCCGCTCTGATGACGCCGCCCTCCGCCACGGAAGCGGGCGCCTCAAGATCGACCGCTCTCTCGATCAGATCTGCTACGTCCCCAGCCGGGTCGAGGCCGCCGATCACCTCGCTCAGAGTACGGCTCTCGGGAACCCCAAGCGCATCGACAACCACGGGTACCTGACGAAGCGATTGGGCCAGCGCAAGCAGATCTCTTGGAGCTGCACGGCCGGCGCCGGCCTTCCCCGCCAGGCGCTCCAGATCGCGGACGGAGCGCAGCGCTTCCCGGACGCTCCGCCGCCGCGTCCCGTCCTCGAACAGCTCGCCAACGGCCTCGAGCCGCAGACGGATGGCTCCCGGCTCGGTCAGCGGCCGCAGTAGCCAGGTGCGCATGAGCCGCGCGCCCATGGGCGTGAGCGTCGCGTCGACCACGTCAAGCAGAGCCGTCCCGCCCGAGTCGGGGATCAGCGGCGTGACCACTTCCAGGTTCCGCCGCGTCATCTCGTCCATGTGAAGGGCGGACGCGCTGCGCTCGACCCTCGGGGCCCTGAGCTGTCTGCCGCCGTCCGGCTGAACCTCCATCAAGTAGGCCAGCAGCGCACCGGCGGCCCTGAGCGAAGGCTCGTCGCCAGCCGCTGCCAATCCCAGGCTGGCGAGGCTCTTGATCCCGAAGTGCCGGCAGATCTGTTCGCCCGCGATATCAGAATCGAAGCACCACTCGTCGCGATACGTCAGCGTGCGGCCCGCCAGCCCCACCGCTTCTTTGCCGTTGGAAGTGATCTCCCATGAACGGGGCAAGACGATCTCGCGGGCATCGATGCGATCGAGCTCCGATGTGAGCTCACGGCGCGGCAGGACGGCACAGAAGAACTCTCCTGTAGAGATATCGGACCACGCCAGTCCCAACTCTTCCGCGTCGGGTGCTCCCGCAACAGCCGCTAGGAAATTGTTCCGGCCCGCCGACAGCAGCTCTTCAGAGAAGATGGCGCCCGGTGTCACAGTCTCCACCACGTCGCGTCGGACGAGACCCTGCGCCTGCGAAACGTCTTCCACCTGCTGGCAGATCGCCACCCGGCGGCCCATGCGGATCAACCGTTGCACGTATTGCTGTGCCGCCTTTACCGGCACTCCGGCGAGGGGGACATCCGCCGCTTCTCCATTGTTCCGGGATGTCAGGGTCAGGTTGAGCAGCCGGGATGCTTCTTCCGCGTCCTCATAGAACATCTCGTAGAAGTCACCCACCTGAAAGAAGAGGATGGCATCCGGATGGCGGCCCTTCATCTCCAGATACTGACGCATCAGAGGTGTGTTAGGAACCTTGGACAAAGCTCACACCTTCGGGTGTTGGGTCGTCATCACAAGCGTACGCGGCTGCTTCGCCGGCGGCGTCGATAACTCAGCGGTCCTCTCCACGGCGAGCGGGCTGCGACACCAGGAACGGTGAATGTCCGGCACGGGCCAGCCGATCCGCGAGCGCCTGAGCTTCCGCCTCGATGAGACTTCGGCCGACCCGCACCCTGTACAGTGGATCGCGGGACGTCGCGTTGAGCACCCAGGCATCATAGCCCCCACCCAGCAGCCCGCGGGCCAGGTTCTGAGCCGCTGCCACTTCCTTGAACGCCGCGACCTGTACCGTGTACCTCCGGGCCGTCGCGCCGCAGCTGGCCTGCTCCTCCCGGAAGGAACGCTCCAACAACGTGTCATCCGGCGGCAGCTCGCGCAGCCCCTGCTCGGCGGCAGCGCACGCACGTTCCGCATCACCCAGCGCGCCAGCCGATTTGCTGATCCAGAGTAGCGCCTCCGACGCAAGCTCGCTCGTCGGATAGTCGCGCCGCAGCCTGCCGAGATACTCGACCGCCCTGGCGTACTCCGCCTGCGCGTACTTGTACTGTCCCAAGCGCAGCAACGCGTCATCCGCGTACAGGGAATTCGATCCGTCAATGACCACGCGCAGGTAGTTCAACTCGGCTTCGGCACCCTCTTCGGCCAGACGGCCGGCCAGGTACCAGGCCTTCGCCCGCTGAGCCAGAGGTGCCGTGCTCCCGAACTCCCCCTCCCAGCGGGCCAGAGCCTGGCGGGCGGCCCGGGCTTCGCCTGCGTCGGTGAGCCTCTCCACTCGGTCCAGCAGCTCCACATTCTGTGCCATTCCCGCCGGCGCAGCCAGGCAAAGACTTGCCGGCAGGACCGTCCACAGGATCATAGATCGCATACGAAATCTTCTAGATTCCACCCGTCTTCCCCCGTCTGCCGCCCCCGCCCGTAGCGGCGACGGCCGCCGGGCCCGTCCCGCCGCCGTCGCGTGTTCCGATGCGCAGCAGCGCCTCTTCCAGCGCGGTGCGATCCGCTAATCCGCCCGACTTGATCAGCCTGTCGGCCCGCAGCAGTTCCCCCAGCGCGCCGGCGATCTCAGACTCCGTCCACCTGCGGGCCTGCTTCACGTAGACACGCACCTTCCAGCTGAGATTCTTGTAGCTCCCATCCCGCTTCAGCGCCCGGACGAGCGCGCCCTCACCCTCACAGGCCAACCCGACCCGTACCAGGGCCTCCGAAATCGCACCGATCAGCCCGACCCCGCTCTCGCCGGAGTCGAGCAGAGCGGGCAGCTCGGCCAGCGCTGGCCCGATTCGACGTTCGACTACTTTGTCGATCCACTGCCAGCGATCCACCTGGGGCAGCGCCCCAACGCTCGCCCGCACCGCCTCCAGACCGATCTTCTTGCTCGGCTCGACATAGGTGACGAGCTTCTCCAGCTCCTGCATGAGCACTCCAAGGCGCGCGCCGATCCCGGTCGCCAGCAGCTGCGCCGCCGGCATCTCGAGCTCCACTCCGTGAACCGAGCGTGCTCGCTTCGCCAGCCACCCGGGCAACTCGGAGGCCCGCGGCGTCTGCAGCGATACCGTCGCGCTGTGCTCGCGAAGTGTTTCGTAGAACTTCGCCTTCGAACCACGAGGGATCTCGGCGGCCACGATCAACACCCGACCCGCCACCGGCCGGCGTACCGCCTCCTCCACAACCGTGCGAGCGGAAGAAGCCAATCCCTGAGCGCCCCGTATCACTATGACCCTGTACTGCGAGATCATGGGCGGGGTCTCGACGATCGACGCGAGGGTCGCCGCGTCCGTGTCAGCACCGCTCAACTGGTCGAGATCGAAGTCGGGCGAACTGCCCTCGAGGTGGGCCTCGACGAGGAGGGCTATCGCCTCGTCACGCAGGAACGGATCCTCGCTCTTGAGGAAGTAGCTGCCGCCCAGCTTCCCCTGTGCCAGCCTGTCGCTCAGCTGGTCGTACCTCAGTTCTCCCATACCGAAGTATTGGACGCCGAATCAGAGAGTGTCAACACGGATTTCGCCGGCGACGCGCCTTATTGCGACGTCACCTCTTCCGTTTCCGCCGCTGGCTTTGACAGATCCGCCGTTGCGCGGAATAGCGAAAAGGGCTGCGTGCGTGGGGCCAGCAGGCCATCGCGCGGGAAATCGGGCGCCCGGAGAAAGCTGGCCGACGGCGCAAACGTCGGCGGCGGTCCCCACAGCGACGGCAGATCGGTCGTGGCCGGCTCCTCCACCACCACCGGAGGAAGCTGGATCGCTCCGCCGGCCGGCCGCAGGGCCGGGAGCGATGCGATCACGATCAGACTGACCGTCGTAAGCCCCGCTACCAGCACCGCCCTTCCGTATTCCCCAACCCCACCAGACTTGCCGGACTCATCCAGGAATCGGCGCTGCAAACGCGGGACGAAGTCGGGAGTCGCTTCAGGGCGATCGAGCTCCTTCACCAGCCGGAGACCGCGGCGCATCACACGATCGTATTCGCAGCAGTCAGGGCAGTTCAGCAGGTGGGTACAGTAATAAGAGACGCGATGCTCCTCGAACAGTCCGTCGAGGAAATCGGAGTAACCCTCGAGAAATTCTTCGCACTCCATGATGAGCCCATCCATTGAGGCTGATCCAGAACCAAGCCTGCCTCAGAATTGTTGGATCGCCCCTATTACTCTTCCAGCGCCGTCAGAGTTCCATCGACGGGTGTTCTGTGAAAGGGTGCCCGGCGCACCAACAAAACAGGGCGCCAACCCGTCTGATTGACGCCCCGTCCTTCGCCAGCGCGATGCCTGATCAGCTAGCGCAGCATCGGCGCGATGATTTGCGCAAAATTGTTGCGGGCCCGGTTCAGCCTCGACTTCACCGTGCCAAGATTCACACCCGTGATCTCCGAGATCTCCTCGTACGTCTTCCCTTCCATCTCCCGCAGCACAAAGACCGCCCGATGGTGCTCCGGGAGCTGTTCTACGGCCTGCTCGACCATGTCCCGCAAGTGTCGCTTGCGGAACAGGTCGTCAGGACGACACGACGGATCTTCCCACTGCAGCGGACGGTGGTCCGCCTCCCAGTTCTTCTTGATCGTTTGGAACAACACCAGCGGGTTGCGAGATCTGTTGCGCAGCTCGTTCTTCGCCAGGTTGCTCGCGATAGTATAGATCCAGGTAGAGAACTTCTTCGTCTGGTCGAAACGGTGCAGGTGACGGTAAACCCGGATAAACGTCTCTTGCACCAGGTCCTCCGCCCGGTCTCGATCGCCGATGGTTCTGAATATGAAGTTGAGCAGCCGGGACTGATATCGCCCCACCAGCTCCGGAAACGCCAGGCCATCGCCGTCCAAGAAACTGGCGACGAGCTCGTTGTCCGGCATGTCCGAAAGCAGATCCCCAGGCTCTGCCCTCTTCGCTGCGACCTGTATCATTGTCCCCTGTAGACCTCTCGTTGCCAAGGTGTCCACCTCGGCTTCTATCTCTCTGGTCAGCAGGGCGACGCCGCCTCTTTCGATCTCATCCATCATACGCCGGGACCCCCTTTTCCTCCCCATCACCACACGTGCAGGTTCCGTTCCGGCGCCGTGCCGGCCGCCCCACAACCGCTGTCACTCCAGCTAAGTTGTTAGAAATGAGTAGCTTATGTCTCCAGTTCGCCTCCGAACGATCGCCTGGCCTCCCCTTGCAATATGCAAAGAATGCGGGACTTAGAGCCGCCCGCCGCTGTTCTCTATGCGGGCTGGACACCCGTCCCTGCGCCACCCCTCTCACTATAGTGTGCCACCCCTCTCACTATAGATAGACGCGCTGACGCTCCGAAGGGTTTCCCGGCACCCTCGGCGCTCATCGCCTGACCGCCTCTTTCCAAACTCTAAGTGCATATACTCGCACGCATTACAGCGCTTGCCCAAGGCTGGCCGCCGCCACAACTCCGCGGCGGCGAGCGGGCAACGCACTAAACAAATGTAGCCGAAAGTAAACCGAAAGTGAAGGGCCGGTAGCCGGCGTGCTCAGCATTCGGGCAAAAGAAAGTGCCAACCCGCCCTCACCTGTCTCCTTGTACTCGCTCCGCATGTCGTCGCCGGTCCGCTTCATGACCTTGGATGACGTCACTGTGGCAAGAGCGTTGTGGATGGCCTCCCGATCCAGCTCGAGTCGCTCGGTCTCTTCGACCAACACGGCGGGCAGGATGCCGGCGGCACCTTTGGTGGGTGCCGTGACGACGCGGCCGCCCGCGGCGTTCTCCTCGTTGATGGCCAGGGCATAGGCCTGCGCCCGCGCCACGGGCTCATAGACGCCCTCAACACGGCTGTCCTCCTACCCGGCGGAGCATCTCGGCGGCGCGGCGCCTCACGCCAAGACCGCCGGGCAGCTCGCCGCCAGTACGACGTCACCGAGACTACCACGAAACCTCCGCCCACCGAGCACCAGCTCTGCTCGAACACGACAGCTACAGGTCGGCGGGTCGGCCGTGGGCGTCCCGCACCTCCACCCGTCCCAGCTCCTCCAGCTCGGCTCGGAAATCGGCCGCAGGCCCGACGACCACGATCACGGCCCGATCGGTGGACAAGAGCCGATCGGCGACGCGCCGCACATCCGCTCTGTCCACGGCGCGAACCTCATCCGGGAACGTCTCCCAGAAGTCATCCGGCAGGTCGTAGATGACCTGTTGCCTAACGCGCCTGGAAACCTGGCTGGGAGTCTCGAACAACCGTGGAAGCGAAAGTGTGAGAGCGTTCTTGGCCAGCTTGAGCTCGTCATCGCTGGCTGGGTCGCTCTTCATCCGCTCCATCTCCTTCACTATCTCGCGCACCGCCCCCACCGTGTGCGTGGCGTCCACCGCTGTCGCGGCGTAAAGGGGCCCACGGCGCTTCCTCGCATCGAAGCGCGAGGAGGCCCCGTACGTCCAGCCCTTGTCTTCACGAAGATTCAGGTTGATGCGAGAGCTGAACAGGCCACCCAGGATCGCATTCATGATCGACACCGCCGTGTAGTCCGGGTCGCTGCGAGCGATCCCCAGGAGCCCAACCCGGATCTCCGACTGCGGCCCGGGCCGCTGTACGGCCCACAGCCGCCGGCCATCGATCGGGCCGGGATCGGCCAGCGACCCGGCGTCGGTGGCATCGCCCTGCCAACCGCCGAAAGTCGCCTCCAGCCGCTCGCTCAACTCGACGGCCTCGGGCACGTCTCCGACCAGGATCAACGTGGCCCTCGACGGGCGATAGTAGCGGGAGTGAGCCTCCCGCAGCGTTTCGCTGTCGATGTTGCGAACCGTCTCCTCGACTCCGCCCGTCCTCATGGCGTACGGGTGATCGCCGAAGGCCGCCTCCTTGAGACGCAGGTCTGCGATGATTCGGGGCTCGTCCTGGCCGCGAGCGATCTCATCCAGTCGCTCGTCACGCAGCCGTTCGACTTCCTTGGGCTCGAACGCCGGCTCGGCGACGATCTCGGCGACGAAATCCAGGGCGGAGTCGAAGACCCGGCTGAGGAAGTGCAGGCTCAGGACCGTGGCATCGTAATTCACTTCCAGGCTGAACCGCCCGCCCAGGAAATCGAGCCACTCGGCTACCTCACCGGCCGAACGCTCCCGGGTCCCTTCTGTGAGCGCACGGGCCGTCATCAGCATCGTTCCGGCTCGGTCACGCGCATCCTCCACCGCGCCGTACGGCAGCACGAGACGCGACGACACCTGCGGCAGGTCGTCGTGCTGAATGGCCACCACGTTCAGGCCGTTGCCCAATCGGAATCGCTGGAAGCTGGGCAGGCTGATCTTCGGGACGGGACCCGGGGCCGGGCGCTGATTCCGATCGATCATCGCGCGTTCCGCCATCAGCCGCCCCCTCCCGTTGACTTCTCGGGAAGCACGTAAAGCGTGGTACGGCGCTCCGGCACGAGCCACTCGTTCGCCACCTCGACCATGGATTCCAACGTCACGGCCTCCACTCGACTGAACAGCTCGTTCACGTACTCGGGCCGCT
Organism: Gemmatimonadota bacterium; assembly: GCA_036475815.1. Classification (GTDB taxonomy): domain Bacteria; phylum Gemmatimonadota; class Gemmatimonadetes; order Palauibacterales; family KS3-K002; genus JBDHGH01. The sequence continues at coordinate 2,271 of JAZGAL010000025.1, read as the reverse complement.
CGAGGAAAGTCGCGGCACTGGCGATGGCATCGGAGCGGTTTTGCACGCCGTCGATGAGTTTCACCAGCTCACGCAGTGCGCGGTTCACGCTTCCCTCCGCTTCATGCTCCGTGAGGTCGCCCGCGCTAACCTCGGCCAGCGTCTCGAGGATCTCCGATTCGATCGTCTCTACCGCCACACCGGGCCGGGCGGTGGCGACGACGAACGACAAGCCGCAGTCTTCGGTAGGCCACACTTGAGCGGTTACGTCCTGCGCTAACCGCTTCTCGTAGACCAGCTTCCGATGGAGGCGCGAGCTCTTGCCCTCTGACAGCAGGTAACCCAGAACATCCGCCGCCTCGAATCCCGCTTGCCCGAACGCGGGCGCGTGATGGAAAATGTACACGCGAGGGAATTGCACGTTGTCATAGATCACATCGCGGACTTCGGCGCGCGGCGGAACCGTGGGTGCCTTCACCTGGGGCGAGCCGGGGCCCGGGGGAATCTCCCCGAAGTACCTGTCGGCCAGCTCGAACCCGCGCTCCGCCTCCAGATCGCCGACCAGGACGAGGACCGCGTTATCGGGCGCGTAGTAGGTCCTGAAAAACTCTCTGACCTCCTCGAGGCTGGCCGAGTCGAGGTCCTCCATGAACCCGATCGTCGGGTGACGGTAGGGGTGGCCCTTAGGGTAGGCCAGGCGCAGCACGGTCTCAACAGCCAGTCCGTATGGCCGGTTCTCGTAAGACTGCCGCCGCTCGTTCTTAACCACGTCCCTCTGGTTGTCCAGCTTCTCCTGCGTGATGGCCGACTCGAAGAATCCCATTCGGTCCGACTCCAGCCAGAGGCCGAGCTCCAATTCGTTCGCTGGCAACGTCTCAAAGTAGTTTGTCCTATCGAACCAAGTGCTGCCGTTAAGAGTACCGCCGGCGTCCTGGATGTACCTGAAATGACCATCATCGACTACGTGCTCCGAGCCCTGGAACATCAGATGTTCGAACAGGTGAGCAAAGCCCGTGCGGCCGGGTTGCTCGTGCTTCGAGCCGACATGGTACATGACGTGAACCGATACCACCGGGGTCGTGTCATCCTCCTGCACGATAACGCGCAGACCGTTGTCTAATATCCGTTCCTTCAGCTCGAACTGTACGACGCCCTTGGCTCTGGTTTCCATCGGTTCCTTGCATGCTGGTTATCGAAAGCGATCACCGAACGCCCGATATCGAACACCGCGCCGGCTGTTCAAAGGCCCCTCCCGGCGGAGGGGCCCGATGACCGCAGAGGGGAGACCTAAGCCGAGTTCTGTCTAACGGGCCATTCATCTAGGACGCCGGTCGCCCGGCGCCTCATGCGGCCTACCCGGGGATGATAACGCGGCGGGCCACCACTCTCCCCTTATTTGGCCTTGCTCCGGGTGGGGTTTGCCGTGCCCCGGCGGTTACCCGCTCGGGCGGTGGGCTCTTACCCCACCGTTTCACCCTTACCCACAGCGTGACGCCGTGGGCGGTCTGTTCTCTGTGGCACTTTCCGTCGGCTTTCGCCGCCCGGGCGTTACCCGGCACCCTGCCCTGTGGAGCTCGGACTTTCCTCGAACCGCACGCCCGAAGGCACCGGTCCGCGGCCCCTCGCTCCCCTCGCGGCCCCGGAATATCACGACCACGCTCCTGCTGGGTCAAGGCTGACCTTCAACACGGCTTGATTTTCCCGATCTCTCTGCCGAAACTTCCCGGCACCCGCCGTAGGCGGTGGGGTACGAGGCTGTAGAAGCTCACTGGTGAGCCCCAACCCCTGTAAGGCAGATGACGACGACGACCCCCCCCCAGATCGAGTGGCCGGAGTACACGGCCGAAGTGGCCGAGGCGACGGCCCCCATATATGAGAAGATCCGGGACCTGGTCCCGGAGTTCGAGTGGCGTCTGCAGGCACCTTTGATTCACGAGATCCTGCGACTCAAGCAGGAGATCGGTGCGGTCATCCTCGCCCACAACTATCAGGTCCCGCAGATCTTCTACGGGATCGCCGACTTCCAGGGTGATTCGCTGGGCCTGGCGCAGGCCGCCATGGAGGTGGAGCAGGACACGATCGTTTTCTGCGGCGTTCACTTCATGGCCGAGACCGCCAAGATCCTGAGTCCCGAGAAGACCGTTCTCATCCCCGACCTCGATGCGGGATGCTCGCTCAGCGAAGGCATCACCGTCGACGACGTGCGGTTGCTCAAGCAGAAGTACCCCGGCGTTCCCGTCGTCACCTATGTGAACACGCCGGCGGCGATCAAGGCGGAGTCGGACATCTGCT
>JAZGAL010000024.1:0-3762 GCA_036475815.1 Gemmatimonadota bacterium | reverse complement strand
TCGTAGCGGTCTTCCTGGCCCATGAACCCGCCCTGGTGATCTCGGGCGGGCGAGGTGGGCGGGCGCAGCGCGAGGCGAGCGAGTCCGCGCGCCGCCGTCTGGTCCTTCTGCTGGGCATCGGTTTGCTAGCCGGAGCGCTGGGCCTGTGGCTGGCCCCTGCTCAAGCACGCCTATCGGCTCTCATCCCGCTGGCGCTTGGAGCGTTGTTGGCACTGCTCATCGTGAGGCGGCAGGAGAAGACCGCTGTCGGCGAGCTGCTGGTGTCGCTCACCCTTTCCGCCACGCTGATCCCGGTCGCGATGGCGGGCGGCGTCTCCTTCCAAGCGTCCGTCGCCGCCGCCACGGTTTGGGCGGTAGCGTTCGCGCTCGCGACCATCACGGTGCGCGGCATCATAGCGCGGGCCAAGAAGAACGCGGAGCCCGGCCTGGCACCCATAATCGCATCGGTCCTCAGCGCCGCGGCCATCGCGATCTCACTCTTCCTGGCCCTGTCCGACAGGCTGCCGGTCCTGGTAGCGGTGGCGGTCGTGCCCACAGCGCTGGTGGCTATGGTCTTCGGTGTGCTGGGCGTTCACCCGAGGAATCTGCGCCGCATGGGCTGGTCGCTGGTGCTGAGCAACATCGCGGTGCTGGCGGCTCTGATCATCGGATTCAACTGAGGAGGGAGTGACGGTGACTCACCGCCGAGCCTTTCTGAAGCAGCTCGGCCTGATCGCCGGAGCACCGGGATTGGGCAAGCTGATGGGACTCGACAGGGCGTTCGCGGAAGAGCTGCAGCGCCTGCCGCGACCGGATGCGGGCGATGCGTCGCTCTCGGACCTTCGCGACAGCTACCTGCTGAGTCCCGACATCATCTTGGCGGGAGAGCGCAAACCGCATAGTATAGAGTTAGTCGCAAACAGTTATTGATACCGAAAGACCAGGCAGTAGCTCAACATGAGTGCGAATAGCCCCGATGGTAGCGGCGCCGATGGCGCCGGCGCTGGCGGTACCGCGACCGCCAGCATAGGCAGGCCCCGCGAGGTACGCGACGAGACGGTCGTCCGCTTCGCCGGCGATTCCGGAGACGGGATCCAGCTCACCGGCTCCCAGTTCGCCATGGAGAGCGCGCTGGCCGGGAGCGACATCTCCACCTTCCCCGACTACCCCGCCGAGATCCGGGCGCCCGCCGGAACGACCTACGGCGTGTCAGCTTTCCAAGTCCACTTCGGCTCCGTGGACATCAGGACGGCCGGTGACGAGCTGGACGTGCTGGTAGCGTTCAACCCGGCGGCGCTGCAGGTGAACCTGCACGACCTGCGCATCGGCGGCATGGTGATCGTCGATGAGAACTCCTTCACCGAGCGCAACCTCAAGAAAGCGGATTACGAAACGAACCCGCTCGAGGACGATACTCTGGCGCCGTACCAGCTGGTGAAGCTCGACATCACGCGCCTTACGGAGGAGGCGGTGAAGCAATACGGCGTCTCCGCGAAGGAAGCCCGCCGTTCACGCAACCTCTGGGCGCTGGGGCTGATGCTCTGGATGTACGGTCGCGAGCGCAAAGCGACGGTGGAATGGCTCGAGCAGAAGTTCGCCAAGAGGCCGGACATCGCCAGGGCCAATGTCGCCGCCCTCAACGCCGGCCATGCCTTCGGCGAGACCGCCGAGATGCCGAGCGACATCGTGGGGTACACGGTCGCCGCCGCCGACGTGCCACCGGGACTCTACCGTACGGTGACCGGCACCGAAGCGATGACCTGGGGACTGCTCGCCGGAGCCCGTGCCGCTGGCCTGGGCCGGATCGTCTTCGGCTCCTACCCCATCACCCCGGCGTCGCCGCTGCTCCATGCCATGGTGCAGCTGGCCGATCACGGGGTGGTCACCTTTCAGGCGGAGGACGAGATCGCCGCGATTTGCTCCGCCATCGGCGCCTCCTTCGCCGGCGCCCTCGGGGTGACCGCGAGCTCCGGCGCCGGCCTGGCGCTCAAGACCGAGGCGCTCGGTCTCGCCACCGCCACAGAGCTGCCGCTGATCGTCGTCAACGCCCAGCGCGCGGGCCCCTCGACCGGCATGCCGACGAAAGCCGAGCAAGCCGACCTGCTCCAAGCGCTGCACGGGAGGCATGGCGACGCGCCCGTGGCGGTCATCGCCGCGGCGACACCCACCGACTGCTTCGAGGTGGCGATGGAAGCGGTACGGCTCGCGACGAAGTACATGACGCCCGTAGTCCTGCTCTCCGATGCCTACCTGATGAACGCCGCGGAACCCTGGGCGATCCCCGACTTGAACAAGCTACCGCGCTTCCCGGTGAAGTTCCGTACCGACCCCAGGGGCTTCAGCCCCTTCACCCGCGACCCTGAAACGCTCGCCCGTGCTTGGGCGCTGCCGGGGACGCCGGGGCTCGAGCACCGGATCGGCGGGCTGGAGCGTAGCTACGAAACGGGCGATATCTCCTACGACGCGGAGAACCACGAGCGCATGACGGAGGCGCGCGCCACCAAGATCGCCGGGATCGCGAAGGACATCCCACTTCAGGGTGTGGAGCTTGGGGAGGAGACCGGCGCGATGGCGGTGGTGGGATGGGGCTCGACCTACGGCCCGATCTACCAGGGCGTCAGGGCGGTGCGGGCGGAGGGTTATGACGTCTCCCACATCCATCTCCGCTATCTGTCGCCGTTCCCGCGCAACCTGAGCGAGCTGTTGAAGGGCTTCGACCGGATCCTGGTGCCGGAGATGAACAGAGGCCAGCTCACGAGCTTGCTGCGCAGCGAATTCCTGCTTCCCGCGGAAGGCTTCAACAAAGTGAAGGGGCAGCTGTTCAAGATTGCCGAGATCGCCGACGCAATTCGGCTCAGACTGGATACGTGATGATGGCTACGGCAACGACCTATATACCGCTCAAGCCCGCCGATTTCGAATCGGATCAGGAAGTACGCTGGTGTCCGGGCTGTGGGGACTACGCGATCGTCAAGGCGATCCAGAAGACGCTGGCCGAGCTGGGCGTTCGACGCGAGAACACGGTGTTCGTCTCAGGGATCGGATGCGCGGCACGCTTCCCCTACTATATGTCCACCTACGGGTTCCACACGATCCACGGTCGCGCCCCGCCCATCGCCACGGGCCTGAAGCTGGCCAACCCCGACCTGGACGTCTGGGTGATGACGGGCGATGGTGACGGCCTCAGCATCGGCGGCAACCACACGCTCCACGTGCTGCGGCGCAACGTCGACCTGCAGATCTGCTTGTTCAACAACGAGACCTACGGCCTCACCAAAGGCCAGTACTCGCCGACTTCCCGGCAGGGTACCGTCTCGCCGTCGAGCCCGCAGGGTTCGCTGGAGCAGCCGCTGTCGGCTTGCTCGTTCGCTCTAGGCGTAGGCGCCCGCTTCGTGGCGCGCTCGGTGGACACGCTGCAGAAGCACCTGATCGGAGTGCTGAAGCGAGCCAAACAGCATCATGGTGCTTCCTTCACCGAGATCTTCCAGAACTGCATCGTCTTCAACGACGGCGTCTTCGCCGACTTCACCGACAAGCGCGTAGCGGCGGACGCGCAGATCCACGTCGAGCACGGTCAGCCCCTCCTCTTCGGCAAAGAGAAGGAGAAAGGTCTACGGATAAGAACGGGCAGCCTGCAACTCGAGGTCGTCACGGTAGGAGAGAACGGCGTGAGCGTCGATGACGTCCTCGTTCACGACGAGACCGACCGCAACCTCGCCAGGTTCCTGGTGGACATGGAGCCGCCCGACTTCCCCGTAGCGCTCGGCGTGATCTACTGCGATC